>JAQXDR010000027.1 GCA_029251265.1 Pseudoprimorskyibacter sp.
TGGCCGCTTCGATCACATTGGTGCCACTGTCCCCGACAACGTCCCCATCCGTGTCAACATACCCAACACGGATCAGATCATTCCCCGACGTGCCATTCACAATATCACTGTCAACGACAGCTGTATTTGCGTTTTCAAGGCTAATCACGCCATCTGTGGACCCATCGGCGGCATCAATGTCGTCCAGCTGGTTTGTATACAACACCCAAGATGCGCCAGAGTTGTCACCATTCAGATCGGAGAAAAAGGCGCCAAAGGCAAGGTCGCTTAGACCATCACCGTTCATATCGCCTATGAACCTGCCGCCCATTCTGTCGTTGGCCCCAATGCCGACGATTTTGTATGATCCCACCTGCGCAGCGACGTTTGCAACATCAACGGCACTGTCCGCTGTGCCATCGGCACCGTCAGCAGAGCCCAATTGGGCGCCCATCAAAAGATAGCTTACGCCGACCTCGGCTTTGGCGCCGTCGTCCGCACCGGTAGAATTGAACAGCAGGTCGCTTTTACCATCCTCGTCAATATCGGCACCGCCACCAAAGCTGAGCCGATCATCGGCTGCCGCTGCCGAAAAGATATATGACCCGGGTTGCGCTGATATATTGGCGACACTGATATTCTGGTCGTCGGACCCATCTGCAAGATCGGCCGCGTCCAACCGCGTGCCACACAGGATATACACGGAATCCCCAAGATCGGCTGTTATGGCAAAGTCAGAGGTTCCGTCGTTATTGTAATCGCCAGCGTTGGAAATGAACGCGGCACGATCGCCGTTGGTTTCACCGTTGAACTGGTAAGCGGTGGATATATTCTGGATGTTCGCCAACGCGATCGTTTTGTCGACGCCATCTAATGCATCTGCTGCTGCCAGATCTGACGCATGCAGTATGAAAGCCTCGCCTGCATTGGTCGTGTCATCGCCAGGTGCGCCGAGGGCACCAAGGCCAAGGTCACCCTTGCCATCGCCATCAATATCGCCGAGTGATTTTATGTAATAGCCACTGTCTACCTGTGCGTCACCCTCAAACGCATATGAGTTGCCTTGAGACAGAAGGTTATCCACGTGGATTAATCCGTCCGCTCCGTCATGTGCATCCGCGCCAGCCAGATCTGCTGCTGAAATCAAGAAGCTTCCGCCGGAATTATTTACGCCACCACCATCGATCAGCTGCCCGCCGATCACGATGTCATCGAAGCCGTCACCGTCAAAGTCGCCACCGGTTCCGATCTGGTTCACCCGGTCGACATTGTTGGTTTGCGCAAAGTGATAGGAGTTGGTTTGACTGGCAACATTGGCAAGCGCAATGATCCCGTCAGAGCTTCCGTCCGCCGCATCGGCGTTTGCGATTTCGGCTCCTGACAAGATGTAGGCGTCGGTGCTGCGTATCAGGATATCCACCACGCCGTCGCCATCGATATCGCCACCATCGGCGAGGTTGTTGACCTGCGGTGCGTCGTCGATGACATAAGAATTCGATTGCGCGGCAATATTGGATAGCGAGATAGATCCGTCTACGGTGCCGTCAGCCGCATCAGCGCTGGCAAAATCCGAAGATGCAACAAGATAGCCAAATCCACCGCGGGCAGCGATGAGCAGGTCGTTCAGACCGTCTTGGCTGAAGTCACCGACGCTGGTTACTGAAATACCGCTCCGATCGCCAGCATTTCCGCCAATAAATGTGTAACCTGAATAGCTCATGTTATGCTTGTCCCATCTCAGATATCATACGCCAACACGAGGTATAGGTCGTTTGGGACGTGCAGGGGTAGGATGGCAGATGGTGTGAATAAGGTGCTTTGGTTTAGTGAGGCTACCCAATTTAACGAATAGGTTGATTAAAGTTCAGCCCGGATATCCATTAGGGGTATTCGTCGTGCCATAGGGTCAAGAGCGACCTATTCGTTGAGGAGTGAGATCGTTCCAATTTAGGTAATTGTACAGGAAAGCATAGTTGCAGGTGTGTGGCTTTATTACAAAATGTCCGCGACGCAGACGTGTATGCTGGATGATAGGCCTTCAAGGCCTGTCGACTGACATATGAAGCGCTTGGTCATTCGAAAGGCATACGCAATGATGCGTCTTGTCTTAGACGACACTGATCACTGGCACTGTAGTTTCGTTTTTTGGCCTATTTTTTGTCCGGAATGCACCGCGCAAATGATTTGATCCCTGCTCCGTATCGCAGGTTTCGCGATCTTTGATCGCGTACAAATAGGGTGCTGTGGCGTTATCAACCGCGCGAGGTGACATGCGATTGATAGGTTTCCAGATCACGGATCAGGTGCAAACCACAGGGTGTATCCAAGCGGGTGCAGAACTCTGACCAGACTTGCCCGAACGGAAGATCCTTGAATTCCTCTGTCAGTGAAAGACGGGCTGTGAAATCAAGACGCGCCTCAGCCGACCTAAGGCGGTCCCAAGGGGTCAATAGGGCGCGTAAAAGCGCCTTTTGCATGTTTCTGGTTCCAATCACCCATGCCGTGGTCCGACTGATTGTCGCATCAAAGAAGTCCAAACCGATACAGGTGCGATCCAGTAGATCTGCACTGATTAGTTCATGTGCCACGCTCATGATATCGTCATTTTGTAGTATGACATGGTCGCTGTCCCACCGCATTGGGCGCGATACGTGCAATAGGATCTGGGGCAGGGACAACGCTATCGCGCTAAGTTTGTCAGCAATATTTTCAGTGGGATGAAAATGCCCCATGTCCAGACACAGCAGCGTTTTGTTGCGGATTGCATAGCCCATATAGAATTCGTGACTGCCAACTGTGCAGGCTTCCACACCGATACCGAACAGTTTGGATTCCACGGCATCGAGCATGTGAGCCGGGTCATGCTTTTTTGCAAGCACCAGATCCAGCGACTCTTCTAACCGCGCACGCGCAGCCATACGGTCAATTGGCGTATCTTTGTATCCATCAGGTGCCCAGATGTTGTTCACACAAGGACTGCCCATTTCCGCCCCGATACGGGCCGCGATATCGCGCGTGCGTCTACAGTGTTCAATCCAGAACGACCGGATGCCTTGGTCGGGATGTGACAGGGTCAGGTTGTCGTCTGCCTTGGGGTGGGAAAAGAGGCTTGGATTAAAATCAAGACCCAAGCCTTGCTGTCTTGCCCAATCAACCCAAGCAGAAAAATGCTTGTATTCAATGGCATCGCGGTCCGGATTTTCATCTGAATCGAGATACATGGCATGCAGGTTTAGCCGGTGACGTCCCGGAATCATCGAATAGGCAAATTCAAGATCAGCACGAAGCTCATCGGGATTTCGGGCGCGGCCAGGATGGTTGCCGGTTGCCTGAATGCCTCCGCCAGAGGTGGCCTCTTTTTGGGCTTCAAAACCGACAACATCATCGCCCTGCCAGCAGTGCATCGAGATTGGCACAGTGGCTAACTTGGATATCGCTGCTTCGGTGTCGATCCCCCATTCAGCGAATGCCATTTTTGCGGTTTCATACGCCATGACTTCGTTCCTCTGTCTGTACCGTCGCTCGGCTGGTTTTGCCGTTTAGCGCGTAAAGGACTGCACGTTTCCTGCGTCCACGTTCAAAATATTTCCAGTTGATTTTGCCGAAACGTCCGCGGCAAAGAAATAACAGGCCTCTGCGATATCTTCGGGCAGAACCGACCGCTTCAGCAGTGAGCGTTCCCGGTACATGTCCTCTAGCCCCTGTTTGTCGGTGCCATAGGTTGCCGCGCGTTGTTCCAGCCATTCGCCTTCCCAGATCTTTGATCCTTTTAGGACGGCATCAGGGTTTACAACGTTGACGCGGATGCCGGCCCCGGCACCTTCCAGCGCAAGACAACGCGCAAGATGGATCTCAGACGCTTTGGCTGTGCAATAGGCTGATGCATTTGGCGAGGCAGCCAAGCCGTTCTTTGATGCGACAAAGACGATGGCCCCGCCCATGCCCTGCACCCGCATCAGCTTGAACGCCTCTCGGCTGACAAGGAAATATCCGGTGGATAAAATTTCCATGTTTTTATTCCAAAGCGCGAGACTTGTTTCTTCGATAGGTGCGGATGAGGCGACACCTGCATTTGACACCAAAATGTCGGCGCCGCCGTATTCAATTGCAGACTCTGAAAAGGCTTTGATCACAGCCGCTTCGTTGGTTACATCCATCACAACAGACCGAACCACGTCCTGTCCAAACTGCTGTGCAAGGGACTTGTGCGCCACCGCAAGACCATGGCTGTCAATATCTGCCAGAACCACGCAGGCCCCTTCGGATAGATACCGGGTTGCAGTTGCGGTGCCTATCCCGCCTGCGCCGCCGGTGACCAGTGCCACGCGGCCAGCAAGCGACTTGGGTTTCGGCATTCGTTGCAGCTTTGCTTCCTCCAGAAGCCAGTATTCAATGTCAAATGCCTCTTGTTCGGGAAGACCCTGATACGTGCTGACGGCTGATGCACCCCGCATGACATTGATCGCATTGACGTAGAATTCGCCCGAAATGCGTGCTGTCGCTTTGTCTTTTGCAAAAGTGATCATGCCGACCCCGGGCACGAGGTAGACAACTGCGTTGGGATCTCTGAGCGGGGGGCTGTCGTCGCGTTTGCAGCGATTGTAATAGGCGCAGTAATCATCACGATATGCGGCGATCTGGGCCGGCAATCCCTTTAACACGTCCTCAATATCCGGCTGGGCGGGATCAAATCCAATGACCAACGGGCGAATTTTTGTCCGCAGAAAATGGTCGGGGCAGGAGGTTCCAAGTGCTGCGAGCGCTTCCAGATCGTTCGCGTTCACGAATTCCAGAACTTCGGGGCTATCGTTGAAATGCCCGACCATGTGCTGGCTGCCAGACACAAACCCGCGTATCGCAGGCATCAATGCGGCGGCTACGTCGCGTCGTTGCGGGGTGGTCAGCGATGTGCAGCGTGGCCCTCCGAATGCGGGGGAATCAGCGGTCTTATCATGGAGCCATTCGGTGGCATGATTGATGACCTCTATGGTTTTATCATAGCAGCTTTTGGCCGTATCGGACCACGTAAACAGTCCATGGCTTTCCAAAATGACACCGTCGGCATCAGGATTTTCTTGGCAAAACGCCGCTAGCCAAAGACCCAGTTCGAATCCTGGGCGTCTCCAAGGCAGCCAGCCGATGCGGTCGCCGAAAATCTCTTTTGTAAGCGCGCGCGAGTCTTGCGAAGCCGCAATTGCTATGATTGCATCTGCATGCACGTGATCGACATGCGCATAGGGCACATAAGCATGCAGTGGGGTGTCGATGGATGCCGCACGAGGGTTGAGTCTAAAGGTGCAGTGGGGCAGATATCCCACCATTTCATCTTCGTAGGCGTCGCCTCGGTACAGCTTTTTCAAGGCGCTGAGTTTATCCATGTAGAGGGTTGAAAATCCGTCCATCTTGATCGAGCCGATATCACCGCCGGAGCCTTTAACCCAAAGCACTTGCACCAGCTCTCCGGTCAGGGGATCTATCTCGGTGACTTTTGCAGAGGTATTTCCACCCCCATAGTTGGTAACGCGTTTATCGGCACCTAGGATATTTGACCGGTAAAGAAGAAGCTCTGATTCGCTCATGCCCGCGATGGATTCATCATTCCACCGGTTTTCCAGCAACAGTTTATCCACTGTTTTCAGCATGCTCCGCTCCCGCGCAAATTTATCCAGATGTTGGATGATTTAAACCAAACTGGCCATTGTGCGACCGTTTGTCAATCCTGATTGGTCATTACCAATCATCAGTTACCCAAAATGATGTATGGTTGATCGTTTTTGATTGACTGGAGCGTCAAAACTGGTCACGGTTTGAACAACAGGGGGCTTTAAATGCACGAGACAGAACGCCACAGGGTTATTTTGTCAGCCGTAGAAGATCGTGCCGTTATCACGGTGCTAGATCTTTGCAATCTAACAGGTGCGTCCGAAGCAACTGTCCGTCGGGATATCTCTTCGCTTGACGCACAAAAAAAAGTACGACGCGTGCGTGGTGGAGTGGAAGCCCTCCACCCACCGCAGTTCGTAGGGCTTGCAGGTAGAACATTTGCCGTCAACGAAATGCTGCGGATTAAAGAGAAACAAGCAATCGCGCGGGCAGCGGTCGAGCTGTGTGAAGACGGCGACCCGATTATCATCAACGGTGGGACAACTACGTTTCAGATGGTGCATCCGCTGGCCACAAGGCGATGCCAGATATTTACGAATTCTTTTCCAATTGCCGAGCATCTTCTTAAACATTCCAAGAATACGATTATGTTGTCGGGCGGCGCCATCTACAGAGAACAAAACATAATCCTGTCACCGTTTGACAATGACGTAACCCGAAATTTCTATGCACGTCGTATGTTTATGGGGGCACAGGGCATTGGGCCACTGGGTCTGATGGAAGCCGACCCTTTGCTTGTTCAATCAGAAACAAAGCTGATCAGTCAGGCAGATGAACTGGTTGTGCTGGTCGACAGCACGAAATTTGACACCCGCTCCAGCCTAATTTTATGTGGTTTGGAGCGTATCTCAACACTCATAACAGATGAAGGGATCTCGGACAAAGCTGCCTCTGTATTGGCCGCTGCGGACGTGAAATTGATCGTTGTTCAGGCGGGCAGTGGTCAAGACGAAGAAGTCGCCTAGTGAAACGGGCACTGTTACTATTATCATTAAGGGAGGATAACAAAAAATGAAACGTCGGATGTTTACGTCGTTGGTCGCAGGGATGGGCCTTGCTGCCAGTCTCATGGGAACCAGCGCTATGGCGCAAGATAACATGCGCATTGCATTGGTTGTAAAAGCTCTTGGCATCGGCTTTTTTGAAGCTGCCGCAGAAGGTGCCGAAGAAGCTGCTGCTGAGCTGGGTAATGTGGAGGTCATCTACACTGGCCCAACAGATACAACCGCCGAAGGTCAGATCGAGGTTATCAATGCGCTGATTGCACAGCGTGTGGATGCCATCGCAATATCTGCCAATGACCCAGATGCTTTGGTTCCTGCGCTTAAGCGTGCCATGCAGCGTGGTATCACCGTGGTATCATGGGATTCCGGTGTCGCGCCGGAAGGGCGTCAGATGCATTTGAACCCGTCATCCAATGCGTTGATTGGCAATATGATCATCAAGCTTGCTGCAGATCACCTGCCTGACGGTGGTGAAGTGGCCGTCTTGTCAGCAACCGCGACGGCGACCAACCAAAATATCTGGATTGACGAGATGACCAAAGTCTTGCCGAATTATGCAGGAATTGAGGTCGTGTCGACTGTTTACGGGGATGACCTTGCTGACAAGTCCTATCGTGAAGCGCAGGGCCTGATGCAGTCCCATCCAGAGCTTGATGCGATCATCGCGCCGACATCTGTTGGCATTGTGGCCGCGGCGCAAGCTGTTGCGGATGCTGGCAAGATTGGGCAGGTGAACGTGACTGGACTTGGGCTACCATCTGAAATGGCAGGTGCGATTGAATCTGGCGCGTCGCAATCATTCGCGATCTGGAACCCAATCGATCTTGGCTACTCGGCGACAATGCTTGCGCATTCGATTGCAAATGGCGCCGAGGCAGCACCAGGCGCCGAAATTCAGATGGGGCGTATGGGCTCGGTTACTTTGGATGATAGCAATTCGGCCGCCATGGCTGATCCATTCGTCTATGACGCGTCCAATATCGACCAGTTCAAGTCTATTTTCTGATCACGATGAAATTCGGCGCAGCGTTGTCGCTGCGCCGAACCCCCTATTTGATTGCCAGATCCTTTACCCATGCAATTAGACCCTCCCCCTGCTATCGACATAACCGCTGAAAGACGTGTGATCCTTGCGTTAAACCGTGTGACAAAAACGTTTCCTGGTGTAACTGCGTTGTCCGAAGTTTCATTAGAACTGTACCCCGGCCAAGTGACCGCGCTGGTTGGCGAAAACGGGGCCGGAAAGTCGACCGTGGTTAAAATACTGACTGGGATCTATCAGCCGGACGGGGGCCAGATCGAGATTGATGGAAACGCTGTCCGGTTTCCAACAGCGCAAGATGCAAATGCGGCGGGCGTGACGGCGATTCATCAAGAAACAGTGCTTTTTGACGAGCTGTCGGTTGCTGAAAATATTTTCTTGGGCCATGCACCCCGCGGGCGTTTTGGGTTGATCGACGCTGTGGCTATGGTTGCGCAGGCGCAAGACATACTCTTGACGATTGGCGCCAATATAGATCCGCACACAAAGCTCAAGGACCTTGGAATCGCCAACAAGCACCTCGTTGCGATCGCCCGAGCGTTGTCAATTGATGCGCGCGTAGTCATCATGGACGAACCAACCGCTGCCCTGAGCCAGAAAGAGATCGATGAATTATACGTCCTAGTTGAAGAACTGAAATCGCAAGGCAAGGCGATCCTGTTCATCAGTCATAAATTCGACGAGATTTTCCGCATCGCTGATAATTACACGGTTTTTCGGGACGGAACCTTGGCTGGGCATGGCGCCATTGCAGATGTGACCGAAGCCGAGTTGGTGAAAATGATGGTAGGCCGTGACGTCAGCCAGATTTTCCCCGACCGCGTGGCAAACATAGGCCAAGAAGTTCTGGTTGTTCATGGCTATGACCATCCTACTGAATTTGCGGATATCAGCTTTACATTACACCACGGTGAAATTCTTGGGTTTTACGGATTGGTTGGTGCGGGACGTTCTGAATTTATGCAGGCGTTGTTTGGTATCACACGACCCTCTGCCGGAGATGTCAAGATTGATGGCGTGTCCGCGGTTATCAGATCTCCTGCTGATGCCGTAGGACAGGGAATTGTCTATGTACCAGAAGACCGAGGAAAGCAGGGGACAATCACTGCGTTGCCCATTTTTGCAAATGTGACGCTCCCCTCGTTAGGTCGCACATCACGTAACGGTTTTTTGAAACTGGCAGAAGAGTTTCGGCTCGCACGAGAATATACCGAACGACTTGATCTGCGGGCCGCCTCTCTGGACACTGACGTCGGCAATCTGTCTGGGGGAAATCAGCAAAAAGTCGTGATTGCAAAGTGGCTTGCAACACAGCCTAAGGTCATCATTCTTGATGAACCTACCAAAGGGATCGACATCGGTTCAAAAGCGGCCGTGCACGAGTTTATGACCGAGTTGGCAGCACAGGGATTGGCGGTCATTATGGTCAGCTCGGAAATACCCGAGGTTCTGGGAATGTCTGACCGGGTGATCGTCATGCGTGAAGGGCGGATCGCGGCGGAACTGTCTGGTGGGGATCTGACGCCGGAAACCCTTGTTCGCAACGCAGCCGGGATTTGAGGTGTCATCCATGTCTAAACGTTTGTTATTATCCCGCGAAGCTCTTTTGGTAGGTGCCATCATTTTATTATTGGCGCTTGTTGCGTCTCGCTTTCCTGCTTTTATCACACCCTCCAATCTTGCAAACGTCTTCAATGATACATCGCCTCTGATCGTGCTGGCTATCGGTCAGATGATTGTGATCCTTACGCGCTGTATCGATCTGAGCGTTGCGGCAAATCTTGCTTTGACCGGCATGGTCGTTGCCATGATCAATGTCGCCCTGCCGGGCCTTCCGGTTGGAGGGATCCTTGCCATAGCCATCGGCTTTGGTGCCTGTCTTGGCATGATCAATGGTGTTTTGGTCTGGGCTCTGTCGATCCCTCCCATTGTTGTAACATTGGGAACAATGACAATTTTTCGTGGAACAATCTTTTTGTTGTCGGACGGTGCCTGGGTCAACAGTCACGAATTCAGTTCGGCATTCAAAGCCTTTCCCCGCGCCGTAATTCTTGGTCTTCCGGTAATGAGCTGGATCGCAATTTTTGCAGTTATTCTATTTTCGATTGTTATGGCGCGCACCACGCTTGGGCGAGCGTTTTATGCGACGGGTGGCAATCCTCATGCAGCCACTTACGCCGGGATCAATGTGGGGCGTACCCAGTTTTGGGCCTTTACGATATCCGGAGCCCTCGCAGGATTGACGGGATATCTCTGGGTCTCGCGCTATGCGGTGGCCTATGTTGATCTTGCCGGTGGGTTCGAGCTGGATGTCGTGGCCGCCTGCGTCATCGGCGGCGTTGCCATTATGGGGGGGATTGGAACCGTTGCCGGGGCAATGCTTGGTGCGCTGTTTCTTGGTGTGATCAAAAATGCATTGCCGGTGGTTGATATCTCTCCATTTTGGCAATTGGCCATCTCCGGCGGTGCAATCATCATTGCCGTGGCGTTGAATGCCAAGGCGACGCGGGCAAAGGGCCGCATTATCCTGAAACGTGCGGAGAACGCCACATGACTGCCAGTCCTCGCAGAATACCTGACCGTCTGCAGTCGTCGCTGGAGCGCAGTCTCAAAAGTTGGGAGACATTGCTTTTGGCGGTGGCTGTCGCAATTTTTGTCATCAACAGTTTTAGCTCGCCGTATTTTCTGGACGCTTGGAACCTGAGTGATGCGACGTTCAACTTTACCGAAAAAGCAATGATCGCTTTTGCAATGGCCCTTTTGATCATTGCTGGTGAGATTGATTTGTCTGTGGCGTCGATTATCGCACTGGCCTCAACTGCAATGGGGGCTGCGGTACAGCTTGGGGTCGGTACGCCCGGATTGGTGGTAATCGGGCTATTGGTGGGGGTGTTCTGTGGGGCCTTTAATGGCGTGCTGGTGACGCGGATGGGTCTTCCGTCTATTGTTGTGACCATTGGCACGATGAGCCTGTTTCGCGGGATCAGTTATATCGTTTTGGGTGATCAGGCGTATCGCGGATATCCGTCTGATTTTTCATTTTTTGGGCAGGGGTATGTGTATTGGGTGATCTCGTTCGAAGTGGTCTTGTTTGCGTGTCTCGCGCTTATCTATGCCGTGGTTTTGCATAAAACAAATTTTGGTCGCGCAGTCTATGCAATCGGAAATAATCCGGTGGGCGCCGAGTTCTCGGGCATTCGGGTCGCACGCGTCAAATTCATCTTGTTTCTGCTCACAGGATTGATGGCGGGCGTTGCTGCGATCTGCCTGACGTCACGACTTGGTTCAACACGACCTTCTATTGCTTTTGGCTGGGAACTGGAGGTCGTAACGATGGTGGTTCTGGGTGGCGTTAGCATTCTCGGAGGGTCCGGTTCTATCCCCGGGGTGGTGATTGCAGCCTTCGTGATGGGACTTGTGACATTCGGCCTTGGTCTGTTGAATGTTCCGGGAATTGTAATGTCGATTGTGATCGGTGGATTATTGATTGGGGTGATCGCGCTGCCCCGTCTGTGGGAGAAATATAGGTCATAGCGCTGAAGGGGAGTGAAAGGCTGGTTGAACATGGAGAAGTTTGCATTCAAGATGAAGATGCGCGCTGGTTGTAAAGAGGTTTACATCCAGAGGCATAATGAAATCTGGCCAGAACTGGCGGAGCTTTTGAAGCAAGCAGGAATAACGGATTATTCGATTCATTTGGACGAGGAGACCAACACCTTGTTCGGGGTTCTTTGGCGTAAGCCTGACCACACGATGGACGATTTGCCAGCGCATCCTGTCATGAAAAAATGGTGGGCACATATGGCTGATATTATGGAGACACATGCGGACAATGAGCCGGTCTCGGTTGTGCTGACACCTGTATTTTACATGCCATGAGGTCACATAACGTTGCGATCATCGATATCGGTAAGACCAATGTAAAGCTGGTGGTGGTCTGCTTGTCGGACCTGTCCGAACTTGCTGTTATCACGCGCCCAAACACTGTACTGCAAGGGCCTCCGTATCCGCATTTCGATGTTGAGGGACATTGGGAATTTATTCTCAAAGGGCTCTCGCATCTGTATAAAGAACATGGATTTGAGGCGATAACCGTGACGTCCCACGGGGCATCGGGCGCTTTGCTCGCCAAAGACGGATCGCTGGCGGCGCCAATTCTGGATTACGAATTTACGGGATTGGATGAAACGGCCTCGGACTATGACGATATCAGGCCTGATTTTTCCGAGACAGGCTCGCCAAGATTGGCAATGGGGTTAAATCTTGGGGCACAACTCCACTGGCAATTCACGAAAGACCCAAGCTTAAAAAAACGTGTCCATCGCATTGTGACCTACCCCCAGTTCTGGACCCATAAATTAACGGGTGTTTTTGCATCGGACAGAACGTCGCTTGGGTGCCACACCGATTTATGGAACCCGTTCGAAGAAAAATTTTCATCACTCCCTGAAACGCTTGGGATAAAAAACAAAATAGCGAAGCCCCGCAGGCCCGGCGGTGTTTTGGGGCCGCTGTTGCCTCAACTTGCAAGTCGCACCGGATTGCCTGAGGACACACCTGTTTACTGCGGCATCCATGATTCAAATGCGTCCCTGTTGCCGCATTTATTCACACGCAAACCACCATTCAGCGTCGTGTCAACGGGCACGTGGGTTGTTGCTATGTCGGTTGGCGGCAAGCCCGTCACCTTAGACCCTTCTCGGGATACATTGGTCAATGTCAATGCTTTTGATGAGGCTGTGCCGTCAGCGCGTTTCATGGGAGGTCGAGAGCACGATCTAGCCTTGGGAAACGCGTCGGTTCAACAGCCCAATGATACCCAAATTTCTCGTGTCCTGAACAGACGAAGGATGTTGTTGCCCGCCTTGGTTCCCAACACAGGTCCCTTCGCGGGGATGACGTCGCGCTGGTGCTGCGGGGAACCTGCGATTGGGTCGGTAGAGCGCACAGTCACAGTGAGCTTCTACCTTGCGCTCGTGACAGCCCAAAGCCTGAGTTTGATTGGGCACGATGGTCCTGTGATCGTTGAAGGTCCATTTGCCAAGAATAAACCTTATCTTTGGATGCTTCGGGCTGCCAGTTCTTCGACTGTGATCGCAATGGAAAGCACGACAGGAGTAAGTCAAGGGGCCGCTTTGCTGGTTGCTGGACACGGGTTGCCTATCTTACAACAGGCGACCTTCGCGCTGCCTGACTCATACACCGCTGATTTGTTGATCAACTACGCAAAAAGATGGAACATCAAGGTTCAGGAAAATTGATTTTTCCGATGGTTTGAACAGTAAGGCAGGGTATTTCAATTCCCGCGCTCGCATATTCGGTTGCCCAAGGACTATGGCAGTGAACGACATCACGTATGTCTTGGCGGATCTGGCAAAGGCCCGCATGAAAATCTGCATCTTTTGACCGTTTGTAAGCGGATGTTTCCGATGTTTCATCCAGGTGAACATTTTGTAGGTTTTAGCGCGTACATTCGTTTAAACCCACAGCTGACAGCTTGATCAAAATCGCATCTGCGTTATCCAGCAGCACCGACAGATTGCCGCCTGAATTTGATTGTAAATGCAAATCAAAACACCGTTTCACTGTCACGATCAAAGAGGCCATTTCCTAGGATCAGGTCCTCCAACATGCGTCTTTGTGCATCGACAGTCTGCTCATCATATTTATGATACTCCACGTTATCTTAGGATAAAAAATGAATTTAAATCAGGATGATAGGCGTCTTTGGGTCAAATTCCGTAAAAAGGGTTCCGGCGCACACATCGCGCAGGGTCGGATCTTTGATATTGCCACCGGCGCCGTCATAATGTGAAAGATTACCCACCGGTGATATCACGGCACAGGGTCCAGACAGAGTGTTCAGCTACTAAGCCAGCTTTGTGCTGACCATTTCGATTTTGTCTAAGGCTAACGTCACATGCGTAAAGAAAGTGGAACGCTCGTAATGTGGTCTTTTAAGCTGCTTAGCCGTGAGGATTGCTTTTTTGCCAAAACCGGTAAAGTTGATAGCACCGGGCAGAACCAGCCTCAGTAGATCTGAACTAGCGCAAAACTGGTCTGGCATCGGCACATCGGCGCAGGCCAATTGAATCCTTGTTTATTCGCAAGGGGATGAACCAATAATGGCATCAAAGGCACTGGTTTTGGCAAAACGTGCAAAGGCTGCCCCTACCATATCCGTTTTAATGCAATACGGTCGCTTTGCGTCCTGAAGCGGCCAGAGCCTTAATGAGTGGATGAACCGCAGCATCCGTTGCACCAAGCGCCGTGATCCCAACTGAGAGCTTAACCTCGGCGGGCTTACCAAGGGGCTTTAAACACCTACAGAAATGGCAAAATTGTTCCCTTCAAACCGCCCTCGGTCTGCCAAAGAATAAAACATTTGAAAGGTGTTTTACGATGAAGAGACCAGACGTCACTTCCTGTTCGGTTTAGCTGCATAAACGTTGCGTCCGATTACGTTAAGAGAGTTGGGCCAATCGTTGGGTTGATATAGCAGCATACAAAGCATTTGCTGCGAATTTTGGTTGTTCGCCTGACTTGGACCCGTCACCGTTATATCGCCGTCATTTGGTGCGCCTTTGAAAGGTTTTTAAACCATAGAGGACCAGAAATATGTTTGTTTATATTTTGCCCAAGAATATGCATCTTAACGGCCGTCTCGCCGTGGCGTTTTCTTCCCAATAAATATTTAATTTGCGGAAAGAGCAGTTTGTTGACATCCTGACAAGGAAACTTGGGGTGGTGATGATGTATAAATCTATATTCGCGAGTGTATTTTGTTTGGTCTTATTGGGAAACGCGGCTTATTCTAGTGAGCTCAGAATTGGGTCTTGGGGGGGTAATGTTCGCTCTGGACCAAGTACGGATTACGCAAGAGTTGGAAGCCTAAAAAACGGCGATCCGGTCGTTCTTTTAAAAAGGGAAAGATTTTCGGGTGGCCAGTTTGACTGGTTTAAAATCACCTATGGTCAAGGTCAGATCGGGTACCAGTGGGGAGGGATTTTATGTGGTTTCAGTAATAAGGTGAACGGTACATTTGGTATATGTGAAAAGGACAATAGGTCCACGCCGCGCAGTTACAAATGTCTCGAACAAAGTCAGCTACGCTCGTTAGGGTCCAAAAGACAAACAATGATTACATTTTTCGCCGGTCAAACGGACGATATGTTTAAAATTTACTGGCTGGATTATGACGGTGAAAAGGTACTCTACAATACATTAAACGCTGAAATGTCTTGGACAGCCGAGACGTATCCATCTCATCCTTGGGTGGTATATAGAGTATCAGAGGATGGGACTGAGACTTGCCACAGTATCGTCAGAGGCAATAATAGACCATCACAGTGGCTGCTCAGGTAACTGCTGCATTTCCTCCCAATGGCTCACATGATCCAAGTGACCGTTGCAGTCTTTTGGTCGTATTCGGCAGGCAAGATTTATCTTCAGTCGCTGATCTTTAGGTCACGCTGCGTTTAATGACTGACGGTCCAGTCAATGATCCGCTGGGAATGCAAGCTTAGGGTCACAGCCATATACAACGATGCCTGTCACGCGCGCACATAGCTGATGTCGGCGACGCACGGCTGGTTTGGCGCATCGGCATTGAAGTCATGGTCTATCAGGTTTGGTGCGATATCGAACTTGTGCTCGTTATCCGTTGTGACCTTGTGTTTGAGGCTTCTGAGAACATAAGAAGTGTTCTGGGTAAGTCGGACCAGTATTTAAAGTGGATCCACTTTTGAAAGAGATGATCCGAGATGATGAACCGAAAGAACATTCGCCCGATTTCAAGCGCAAAGTTGCGCGTGAAGCGATCCGTGAAGAAATTGCGATGGCAGAGGTATCAAAGAAGTATGGCGTACATCCCAAGCAGATTGGAACTGGGCGCGAACCACGATTAAAAATATGGCCGCAGGGTTTTCCAAGCGAGGCAGCCATCCTGCACAGGTCGACGATGCTGCTGTAGACAAATGTCATTCCAAGATTGCTCAGCTGGTGGTGGAACGCCCCTTTTTGAAGCGCACCTTGGATCGTCGAACAAGGACCGCAGGCAGATGTGCGTTGAACAATCACCTGAAAATCAGCTCGTGATGGTAATGCCAAATGGTATCGCTGGCGCATTCAGACCAGTATTCCCCCCGAAAGGTGAGAGTGAAC
>JAQXDR010000034.1 GCA_029251265.1 Pseudoprimorskyibacter sp.
AGAGAATATCGTCTTCGCCTTCGTCCAGTATGTTTTGACCGGTCACAGTAAAGAACAAAACGCGGGCCAAGATTAAAGTGGTAAATCCCCCAAAGAGAATGGACAAAAATGCCCCAAAGTAGCTGGCTTTGCTCCAGCCCTGCGGGCGCGCGCGAATTTCATCAAGCTCGGTTTGAAAAGCTGTGCGATCGGGGTGATGGTCAGACATCGTTTCCAGATCGCTTGCCAGTTTTTCATCAGGCAATGGCGCTTGGCTATGATCCAGACCCACGCGGATCAGAATGTAGATTATGATCATGCTTGCCAGCATGAAGCCGGGGATAAACGCGCCTGTGAACAAGGCTTTGATCGATGTTTCTGTAATCAGTCCATAGATGATCAACACGATAGATGGTGGAATCATTGTGCCTAAAGACCCAGAGGCACAAATCGTTCCGATAGCGAGGTTCTGATTATAGCCCAGACGCAGCATTTGGGGCAGGGCAATCAAGCCCAGCAAAACAACTTCGCCACCGATGATGCCGGACATCGCGGCCATGATCACTGCCATGATCGAAGTCACAACCGCAATCCCGCCGCGTACGCCGGACAGCCAATAGTTCAGGGCGTTGTACATTTCTTTGGCGATGCCTGACCGTTCAAGCAGTGCTGCCATGAAAATGAACAAGGGGACTGAAATCAGGACATATTCTGTCATGAGATCGAATATTTTCTGCGTCAAAAGATAGAGCGCACCTGTTCCCGGTCGACTGGTCAGCATCCCCGGGATCCTGACGCCCTCGCAGGTTTGCCAGATGTAGCAACCGGTATGGGTTAGCAGGGTAGGCTCAAACTTCATAACCATCACGAGCAAGGCAAGTGACGCCGAAGCCAGACCAAGAGGCATGCCAATCGCAAGGAGCACCAGCAGACCCAGCACAAGGATCATTGAGATCGTTCCAACATCCATTTTAGTTGTCCCCCACGGCGCGTTTGAGCGCTTCTAGTTCGTCTTTATCGATATCGTCAGCTGCGGAATGCACCTCGGGCTCGAGGTTCCAATCTGCAATCAGATTCACGACGGCCTGAATAGCGACGAGCGTTATGATGATCAAAACGGCTGGCTGAACGGTTGCGGGAATGGGTGGATCAAAGGCCGTACCAAACATTTCCCAATTATAGAATTTGACGATGAAAACCTGTTTGTAGCTGCCAAAGACCATGCCGATGGCGAAAATCACAAAGATGACTGTCCATGTTGTGTCAAAGACGCGTTGCAGCCAGCGCGGTACGGCATCGTACAAAAGAAAAATTCGGATATGGCTGCGTTGCTGCATTCCGTAAAAGCCCGAGCACAGGAAAACAAAGCCACCCAACCACAGTGTCAATTCATTGGCCCAAAGCGTCGGTGCCTCGATCGCATACCGTAAGAAGACTTCGTACAGCATGATACATGTCATCGAAATGATCAGCATCATCGTGACACGGCCAATAAAAATCGCAAATCGGTCGATCTGTCTCCAATGCTGGAATTCCATGCTTGCGACCTTGATGCCTCGCATGCCGACAAAGGCAAGAACGGGTAATAGCAACAAGGCCAGCCAATCGACGATGTCGGCAACGCCACCGAAAAGCCCTGGCAGGTTGGGCAAGACGTCCTTGGATTCGTGGATTGCAGTTACCTGACCCAATTTGGACGGATTTTCATGCGGGGCCAGCGTCAGGATGTAGGCGGGTAAGTGCCAGATCACCCAACTGGCAGACATCACAAAGCCAAAAGGGACAAGCCATTCCCAAAGGCCGCCAGTTTTTTGTTCCACGTCTACGTCTCCCCTAAAAACCGATGATCGATGTTATGCGATCCGGTATTGGTCCAGAATCTTGGGGTCTGGTATTGCCCCGTGTCCCGGTGTCATGGGTACGGCCACCGTACCATTATTATTACGCACTTGCGCTTGAATATCGAGTGGTTCAACCAGTAGGTCGTCAAGAAACCGGTTGTCTGTTGTGTCGAACTCCAACCAGGGTTCGCGCGCGAACAGTCCGCCCGGCAAAGGTGGCATAGCTGCCAACAATTGAAGGTTCGTGGATACCGCCACCGCCGAGCCCCAGACATGATTTACCACGGGCGTGAAATGAGCATGACACAGCGCAAGGACCCGCAAATATTCGCTAATCCCCCCCAAAGCGCAGACTTCGGGCTGGGCTATATCAAGTCCCCGACTGTCAAGCAGCGCCTTCCAGCCCCACCGATTAAACTCGGCCTCGCCACCCGCAATGTTCACCTCTAGCCCGGCCCTCAACTCGGCGTAGCCTGCGTGGTCCTCGGGCGCGATGGGTTCTTCAAACCAATAGGCACCCAATTCGCCCAACGCCCGCCCAACGTAGAACGCATCATGGGTCGTGTAGGCGTGATTGGCATCAGCCATAAAATCAAAGTCGTCTCCGACACCGCGACGTACAGCCGTTGCCAGCCTGACGTCATCGCGTGGTCCAAGCCCAATCTTCATCTTGGTGGCGCGAAACCCTGCGTCGCGAATGGCTGCGGCCTCATCTATGAAACGAGCCTCCAGTTCGGCAACAGGTTCCGGACGCAGCATCATGCCATATCCATAAACCGCAACATGATCCCGATGACATCCCCCGATCAGGGCGTGGATGGGTAAACCAGTCACCTTCCCAGCGATATCCCAAAGGGCAATATCGACCCCGGACAATGCCTGTAGGGGCATCCCCTTTTGTCCATGATCTCGCAGAAGGTTATAGACCTTGTGCCAGATCACATCGCGATCCAGTGCTGACATTCCCACGACCATCGGCTGGATGACCTGTTCAACGATTGCCTTATTGGCCAGTGCAATCGTGCCGGGACCAAAACACTCTCCCCAACCAGTCACGCCTTCATCCGTGCGCACCTCTACCAAGTGAGCTGTGCGCCGGTCATAATACTGCTGCGAATAGCCAAGACGGTCTGGCATATCGTAGGCAAGCACATGGCTGGTGATGGATATTATGTTCATGCTGAGACAAAAACGGCAGGACTATTGCCCTGCCGCCTCCTTTTGGAACCCAAAAAGGCCCGTTATTCCATAGCGCCAATGCTGCGCAAGAAGGTCAGGTGGCTGTTCAACAGCTCCTTAGATTCTGGAGTCGTTGCGAAGTCGCCCCACGCAGCCTGAACCGCGGTCCGGTACTTTGCCAGCTCTTCTGGTGACCATTCATACAAGTTAACGCCGGCTTCTGCCAAGGTGACAGAATTGCGTGCGTTCATGACTTCGTTCACAGTTGTATTCCGCAGAGCAAGCGCCTGCATGCCAACTTTCATGATCGCTTTATGATGCGACGGCATGTCGTCCCAGATGTCCTTGCGACATGCTAGGTGATCCGCTGGCATCGAGTGGAAGCCGGGGTAGTTGGTGTGCTTGGCGATGTCATACAGACCCAGACCGATGTTGTTGGTCAGGTTGGCGGCGTCAGCACCGTCAATAATGCCGGTTTCCAGCGCGGTGAAGATTTCGTTAAAATCCATCACGATGGGCGAGGCACCAAGCTGGTCAAAGATCATTGTGATCACGCCAGGAGGCGAACGGAATTTCCAGTTTTTGAAATCTTCAACACCGCGAATAGGGGATGTCGACGACAGCGATTCTGGTCCGGGGATCCACCAACCGATGAATTCCATGCCATGGTCGTTATAAAGCGCGTTCAGCGCGTCATAACCGCCACCGTGCAACAACCACGACATCTGCTGGTAGGGGTTTGCATAGCCACCGTTCAGGTCACCTGCAAACTGGAACGCAGGGTTCTTACCTGTCTGATAGGCGCCGCCCGTCATGTCGCAATCAAGAATGCCTGTTGCGGCAGCATCGAACGTTTCCGCTGACTTCACGACGGATGACGCGTAAAACATCTCTACCTGAATTTCGCCGTTCGACATTGCTGAAATGTCTTCGATGAACTCGGCGGCCATCTGACCCGAAAGTGTTTCAGGTGAAAAGTGCGTCTGAATGCGCAGCATGGTGTCAGCCGAGGCGGCTCCACCGGTCATAAGGCAAGCGGCTGCTGCCGCCTTTAAAGCGGATTTCAACTTCATATTATCCTCCCTGTGGCGTCTGGCGCCAACGTGTTCTTGTGGGGTGCCCAGATTTGCTAGGTACACCTTCCAAACCCGACGCTAGACAAAGGTGGCTCGACAATCAACGCTTTTTGGTATACCAAATTGCAAATATTGCGCTGATCTTACGTCTAGGGTAATTTTCTGCACTGCAGCAAAGGGAGAACGCTCCTGTTTGTGCCGGACACACTTGCTGAAAAAATCGCGTATCAGCTCCGTCGTAATATCCTGAACGGACAGCTCGCGCCGGGTGCTGCACTGAAAGAACGCGATACCGCCGCGCAGCTTGGAGTGTCTCGCACGCCCATGCGCGAAGCGATTCGTATTCTTGCAAAAAAGGGTCTGGTCGAATTACGGCCATCCCGGAGTCCGGTTGTTGCCAACCCGGGTCGTAAGGAAATCATTGATACATTGGATGTTTTGATCGCCTTAGAAGAGCTTTCAGGGCGGTTGGCAGTGCAGAACGCCACAGATGAGGATATCGAAAGCATACGAGCGCAAAATAATTTGTTGCTGCACAATTATGATCGTGTTGACGAGATTGAGCGGTTTGGGCTTGATATGTTGTTTCACCTTCAAGTCACACAAGCATCGCACAATGACCAACTGATTAGAATGCATAAGGAAATTCTTGATCGCATGTGGCGTGTTCGCTTTGGATCCAGCAGAATGCGTCGCAACGTGGATCTTATTATCAAACAGCATTCGACGATCCTAGAGGCGCTGGAAAACAGGGATGCCGACGGCACGGCTCTTGCAGCGCGCGCCCATCTGGAGCATTTGGTTAACAGTATCAAATCAGACTTGGACACTTTGAAAGATCACGCCTCCGATGTCTCTGATCAAAACAGTGTTTGAAAAATCAAGGGAAAGCCTATGAAACTTCTGCGATTCGGCCCCGTGGGTCAGGAAAAATGTGGGATTTTGGATGCGGAAGGCCGGGTGCGGGACCTGAGTTCACATCTCGCCGATTTATCTGGAGACGCGGTGACACCCGCGCGACTGGATGCTCTGCGGGCAATAGATCCGATGGATTTACCACTGATTGAGTCTCCGGGACGAATCGGCGCTTGTCTGTCGCGTGTTCCCAACTTTTTCTGTATTGGCCTGAACTATGCCAAGCACGCAGAAGAGACCGGTGCAGAAAAACCCAAAGAGCCTATCTTGTTTTCAAAGGCAAC
Organism: Pseudoprimorskyibacter sp.; assembly: GCA_029251265.1. Lineage (GTDB taxonomy): Bacteria > Pseudomonadota > Alphaproteobacteria > Rhodobacterales > Rhodobacteraceae > JAQXDR01. Next base: position 5,275 of record JAQXDR010000034.1, read on the forward strand.
ATCGTCTTTGTCCGGTCCATTCGATTCAGTGATCATACCACGCACATCTGTCAAAACAGATTGGGAAGTCGAGCTGGGCGTCGTGATTGGTCGCTCTGCGCTTTATGTGTCCGAGGCGGACGCACTCGACTACGTAGCGGGTTACTGCACGATCAACGATGTTTCTGAACGCTCCTTTCAGGCGGAACGGGGCGGTCAATGGATCAAGGGCAAGTCGGCCCCCACATTTGGTCCGATTGGACCATGGTTTGTAACTTCTGACGAAGTTTCAGATCCCCAGAACTTGGCTGTTTCACTGGATTTGAACGGTGAAACAGTTCAGGACAGCAACACCAGTGATATGATCTTTTCTGTAGCTGAGATCATCAGCTATATGTCCCAATTCATGGCATTGCAGCCCGGTGATATCATCGCCACTGGAACGCCATCTGGTGTTGGTTTGGGGATGAAGCCGCAGCGTTTCTTGTCAGCAGGCGATGTTATGGAGATCGAAGTCGAAGGGCTCGGGCGACAAAAACAAACAGCGGTGGTCGCAGATTAGGCATCATTGGTCGCCGTATTTCATGATTGGGGTATTCAAATCGTTGGCGCCGCAAAAAGCAAAACGATTTGGGTGCCTTACTTCGTCCGAAGTTTGAAAAGTTATGTTCAGCTGAAAGAAAATGTGTCGTACCAGCGTACTACAATCAGTATCATAAGTTGAGAGCAACCATATTACCCGCAGGTTTCCTCAAAGCAGTTTTGTCGTGACACTAGTCTTTACGTCGGGGGGCTATCGGGACGCCATAAAGTTCCATGCGATGGCCTTTCAAGTCAAAACCAAGCTTGCGGGCAATACGTTCCTGCAAAACCTCGATTTCAGGATCCACAAATTCGATCACTTCGCCGGTCAGAAGATTGATGAGGTGGTCGTGATGATCACGTTCGGCGTCTTCATAGCGCGCGCGTCCGTCGCCAAATTCATGTTTTTCAAGGATACCGGCTTCTTCCAAAAGCTTGACGGTTCTATAGACCGTAGCAATAGAAATACGTTCATCACGCGCCACAGACCTTGCGTGCAAGGCTTCTACGTCGGGATGGTCGGCCGCGTCCTGCAAGACCTCGGCGATAATCCTGCGCTGTTCCGTCATTCTCAGGCCTAAGGCCTCGCAACGGTCTATGATTGTATCTTGCATTTGCCTAGAACCATTAACGATTAGAAGGTTTCAAGCCCATCTGCATTGACTGGGCTATCTTTATTTTCTGCGTCAGTTTTCACACCCGTAAAGCCATAGTATCACTACCCGTTTCGTACAGAGTGTCAAAACCAAAAGTCGTGAAAGGCGGCTCCATTGCCTACTAATTTGAAATTCTTGTTCGTTTCCATAGTCTCCCAAGTTGGATTTGTGGGCTCCTTGAGGCTGGATGTTAGAGTGGAATTATCCTCTGCCGCAGAGGCTCCGCCATGGAGCGCGGCGTGTAGGTTGCCTGGTTCGCGCGGCGCAGGCGCATGCCTGCCATCCGGGTTTATTAAGCACATGGCAAGAGCATTGCGTGGTTCTCATAGCGTATGCCGTTCTCACGCGACCAAGTTTACCTGCGATCTACAACATTTTTCTTTAAAAAAGCATCGTAGCTGATCTGCATGTCGGTCATGTTCCGCAAAATGTTGCGCTGACACGTTCAGCATCCAGTGGCGGTTTGCGCAAATCATCTGTGTCTGGTCGGGGATCGAATGGGGATTCATGGGCTGCGATAAGCTTGTGTAACAACGACTCATCACCAGAGACGGCGCCTTGTATCATTGCTTCGATGTGGTGGTTGCGCGGGATGAACGCAGGATTTGCATTCAACATAACTGTTTGCGGATCGCTTTCTTTCGCAGAGCGTGCGCGCCATTTGATGTGCCAATCATCATAAGCCTCGCGGTTTGCGACGTCATTGCGGGCTGTGCCTGTTTCAGCGAGGGCTCGAAACGTATTCGTGAAATCCGACCCCCCGTCAGCCATAAGTTGCAGCAATTCATGTATGAGTGCTTTATCTTCTGCGCGAGGCTCTTTCAGTCCAATTTTTGGAGCCATGTGCCGCAGCCACGCGTGTTGCATTTTCTCAGCACCGTTTTGAATGACCGCCTGATAGTCTGGAAGTGCCGCCTGTGGGTCAGGGGTCAGTGGAAGCAACGCCGAGGCCAACTGTGCAAGGTTCCACAAGATGAGATCCGGTTGCGCCCCGTAGGCATATCGTCCCATGCGATCAATGGATGAAAAGACGGTTTCAGGATGATAGCTGTCCAGAAAAGCGCACGGACCATAGTCTATAGTTTCGCCAGAGATCGCGCAGTTGTCGGTATTCATAACGCCGTGGATAAATCCCACCGCCATCCACCGCGCCACCAGATCGGTTTGACGTGAAATGACATTTTCCAGAAACTGCAAAGGATCAACAACCTCCGGATCATGGCGGGCGACGGTGTAATCAAATAACTGCTGTAAATGGTCGAACTGCTGTCGGGCGGCAAAGACTTGAAAACTGCCAACACGAATATGACTGCCGGCCACGCGGGTTAAAACACCGCCCGGCATAGGGCCATCACGATAGACGACATCGCCCGTACGAACGGCTGCCAACGCACGTGTGGTCGGAATTCCCAGTGCGGCCATGGCTTCGGAGACAACATATTCGCGCAGCACAGGCCCCAGCCATGCGCGGCCATCACCACCGCGCGAAAACGGGGTTGGACCCGAGCCTTTGAGTTGAATATCGCGCCGTATTCCAAAGCGATCTACCACCTCACCCAAAAGCAAGGCCCGTCCATCGCCCAGTTGCGGGTTGAACTGTCCAAATTGATGGCCTGCATAAAGCTGTGCCAGTGGCTCTGCACCCTTTGGCAAGACATTCCCCGCAAGCATCTGCGCCAGCGTGCTTTCTGCGCCAAGCGTAATCCCCATGTCAGACGCCAGCTTGTCGTTGGACACGATCAAACTTGGCGCGCGGACTGGCACAGGGGACTGGCGCGCAAAAAAGCCCTCGGGCAAACGTGCGAAGGTGTTATCGAACGGAAAATATGGGTCTGTCATGGCGAATTGTGTGTCACATAAATGGTCAAAGAACGTGTCGCATAACGTTTGATGGATCACAAAGGGCAAATCCGCACCGTTTGTAAAGTCCTGCCAACCGTGTGCTTGCGTCATTTACTTGAATGTAAAGCGCACGCACTTGGCTGGATTGAAGCGCCTTTGCAACGCTCAATAAGGCCTCTGTTCCCATATTACGGCCTCTGACGGCGGGACGCACGTAGATTTCGCTGATGTTGGCAATCAATCCGCCAAATTCCAACGACCAACTAAAGGTCGCGGCAACATAGCCTACGGGCGCCTTGCGCGGACCTATCAGCCAGATACAGCCGTAGGGAGATCCCTCGAGCAGTGGAATTAGTCCTGCCTCACGGGTTTGATCGTCGTGCGCCAAAGAGGTTTCCGCATGACAGGCCGCGACCAGCGGCAAAAGTTTAGGCGCGTCTTCCAGATTGGCCAGATGCAGCATACTACAAACGCCCCAAACGTTCGGTCAACAATGTGAAAAATCCATCGGCGTCTAAATCTCCGATGAATAGGGCATTCGGACTGCGGTCTGTGACCCGCCACCAATCTGCGACGGTCATTCCCCGCGTTAGCGCACTGTTCGTCTCGATTTCTACATTGACATGTCGACCTGTGAACAAATCGGGAGCAATCAGATAGGCCGTGACGCAGGGATCATGCAAAGGTGCGCCGAGCGAGCCGTATTTTTCCTTGTCAAAGCGTTCAAAAAAATCTGTCATTTGCGCGACGGCCAGTCCTACGGGGGTGCCAAGGGCACGGAAAGCCTTGTTGCGGGCGGATGTAACCAGGGCCTTATGGGTCACATCCAGTGGTAGAACAACGAGGGGAATACCCGATTTGAACACAGCCTCTGCGGCTTCGGGGTCGACGTAAATGTTGAACTCGGCTGCGGGCGTGATATTGCCGACCTCGAAATAGGCACCGCCCATCAGAACGATTTCTTGGACAAGGTCGATGATGTCAGGGGCACGTTCAAAAGCAGTTGCGATATTGGTCAGTGGTCCCAACGGACATAGTGTGATCGTCTTGGGTGGGTGCGCGCGCAGGGTGTCAATGATGTAGTCAACGCCGTGCGCGGTTTGCAAAGGCATGTTTGGATCGGGCAGGTCTGGACCGTCCAGTCCGGTTTTGCCGTGCACATGTTCCGCGGTGACAAGACTGTGCCGAAGCGGTCTGTCGCAACCTGCATAGACCGGTATGTCCGGTCTGCCGGCCAGTTCGCAGACGATACGCGCGTTTTTGGATGTAAGCTCCAAAGGCACATTGCCTGCCACTGCTGTGATGCCCAAAACCTCAATGTCGTTGGGGCTGGCAAGGGCCAGCAGGATTGCGACTGCATCGTCTTGGCCTGGATCTGTATCGATGATTATTTTGCGAGGGGACATGGGGGGCTCCGTGCAGGTCTTGCCAATGAAATGCTCACAGCCAGAGGCCATCAGGTGTGTTTTAAATCGAATGACAGACTGCCACGTCAATGCCAAGAAAAATAGATATGTGCCGACGTTGATCTAGAATCGCGGTGTCTCGAAACAGGGCTTTCGCAAGGGCCGATTAGCTCAGACCGAAGTTCTGCGTGTTGAGAGGCAAGGCCAAATCATGCAAAGTGATTGGCCAAAGCCCCGGCATGTTGTGCTGAAAGCTCGGCCAACAAGGCCTCGGACCGGCCCATGCGCACTGTTTTGCCGGAAAAACGGCCCACGCAAGCGATTGGTACGCCGGCCTGAGATGCTGCGGTCATCAGATATTCGGCTGTATCGAAGCTGCACGCTATCAGGTAGCGTGCTTGATCCTCGCCAAAAAGTTCTGGAGTATTTTCACTGTCGAGCTGCACGCCGACACCGGCTGCGGCGGCCATTTCAAAGGCGGCCAGCGCCAGTCCGCCGTCACTCAGATCTGTGCAAGCGGAAATCCATTCACTGTTGTTGCGAATGAATTGACCATGGAGCGCCTCTGCCTGCAGATCGACGGTTGGTGCGTCGCCGTCTTCGCGATTGAAAACCTCATAGGCAAGAGCGGATTGACCCAAATGGCCTTTGGTCTCTCCAATCAGGACGGCCATGTCCCCTTCGCTGGCATGCCCAAGAATGGCAGTGCCCTCGGCGTCGATCAGGCCGACAGCACCTATTGTTGGCGTAGGCAGAATGGGTTGGCCGTCGGTTTCATTGTAAAGCGAGACATTGCCAGAAACGATCGGCATATCCAAAGCGATGCAAGCCTGACCGATACCGTCCAGCGCGCCGACGAATTGTCCCATGATTTCTGGCTTTTCCGGATTTCCGAAGTTGAGGTTATCGGTGCTGGCCAAGGGCCGTGCACCTTGTGCGCAAAGGTTGCGGTACGCTTCGGCAACGGCTTGTTTGCCCCCTTCGACCGGGTTTGCACGTACATACCGTGGCGTGACATCCGAGGTGAAAGCGAGGTGTTTTTGTGTCCCATGCACGCGGATTAATCCGGCACTATGACCCGGACCTTTGACAGTATCGGCCATGACCATACTGTCGTATTGATCAAACACCCAATTGCGTGCGCTGTAATTGGGGCTTTCCAAAAGGATGCGAAGCGCATCAATCGGATCGACCTGAGGCAAATCCTGCATCGGAGTGGCCTGGGGTGTAGGGATCCAGGGGCGGTCATATTCGGGTGCAGACGATGCCAAAGTCGACAGCGGCAGGTCTGCTTTGACCTCTCCGTTCAAAACGATTAGGAAACGGTCTTCGGCGATTGTTTCGCCTACGATCGCAAAATCCAGATCCCATTTATCAAATACCGCGCGCGCGGCGTCCTCGTGCGCGGGGTCTAGCACCATCAACATGCGTTCTTGAGATTCTGACAACATCATCTCGTAGGCTGTCATGTTGGCCTCGCGTTGGGGCACACGTTCCAGATCCAAACGGATCCCCAGACCGCCTTTGTCGCCCATCTCTACCGCAGAGCAGGTCAGTCCGGCGGCTCCCATATCCTGAATGGACACAACCGCTCCGGTTTGCATCAACTCCAAAGTGGCCTCCATCAGTCGTTTTTCTGTGAAGGGGTCTCCAACCTGCACCGTGGGGCGTTTCTCTTCGATCGTTTCGTCAAATTCCGCGCTGGCCATGGTCGCCCCTCCAACGCCATCGCGACCTGTTTTTGCACCGAGGTACACCACAGGTCGCCCCACGCCAGAGGCTGCGGAATAAAAGATGCCATCAACATCCGCCAGACCAGCAGCGAACGCGTTTACCAGACAATTCCCGTTGTAGGCGGGATGGAACCGTAGTTCGCCACCAACAGTTGGAACGCCGAAGGCATTTCCGTAACCGCCAATACCTTCAACGACGCCATGGACCAGCTGACGTGTCTTTGGATGGTCTTTGTCCCCGAAGCTGAGGGAATTCATCGCAGCCACAGGGCGCGCGCCCATTGTAAAGACATCGCGTAATATACCACCCACCCCGGTGGCCGCACCTTGATAAGGTTCGATGTAGGAAGGATGGTTGTGGCTTTCCATCTTAAAAACCAAAGCCTGCCCATCACCAATATCAACGATGCCTGCATTTTCGCCCGGACCGCAAATAACCTGTGGCCCTGTTGTCGGAAGCTTTTTCAGGTGAAGTTTCGACGATTTGTACGAACAGTGCTCGTTCCACATAGCCGAGAAAATACCAAGCTCTGTGAATGTGGGCTCGCGTAACAGAATTTTGAGTATTTCAGAATATTCTGTATCATTAATGCCATGGGCGATGATCAACTCGGGCGTAATTGCTGGGTCTTGCATCGGCTGGATCGGTCCTTGGGTCTGACAAAGTTAACGCTCTTTACGGTAGGCAGGCGGCAGGGGAAAGGGCCACAGTGCTGATCATTGTGATGTGTGGCGTCTTGGCCGGATAATTTGGTACAAGTAGTTCCTTAAAACATGGCGACAGTCGGTAACGGACAAAGTTAAATCGCCTCGCTTTTCGTTTGATCCATCTCCTGCATCGCAGAAGACGTTCCAACAGTCATCAGGGCTGAAGCGATTGCAGATTTCGAAGAGTGCGTCGAACCCTTGGTCGAATGGTCTTGGCTCACTTCTGCGCAGGTGGGCTTTGGGGTTTGGGCATGCCATCTCGACAGGATTGAGGGCTGGCGAATACGATGGCCGATAAAAGAGCCAGCATCCAAATCTCGCGCAACGCTGTCCCCGCAGCCAGAGTATAATCGCTGGCGAGGTTGTCGCAAATGACGACAATGACTGGCTGAAATTCCAGAGCAGGACCGTTTATGACATGGTATTCAATGCGTTACCATCCATACAACCCTTGATGATCCACAGCG
>JAQXDR010000057.1 GCA_029251265.1 Pseudoprimorskyibacter sp.
AATGGGTTCTACAATCCGCGCCGACACCACTCAGCATTGGGCTGGAAAAGCCCCGTCGCTTTCGAAAGGAAAGTGGCTTAAACGAGCACTTGGGGCGGCACGAAACCGTGACAGGTCCATTGTGATCCACACATCACACGGCGATATTTGTTCCGCCCTTCTGGCTTTATCTGGTTCTTCTTAAAGTAGGCTTCCGACATCGCTGTGATCGTGTTGGGGTTGCCACCCAATTCAGTGATCCGACGTTCTAGTTTCCGCTTCACCACTGGGAACTCATCGCGTTCATCGGGATCAATGGGGGGGACTACATGTGAGCCGAAGGACGCTTCAAGAATAGCTCGGAAACGAACCAGTCGATCCTGATCATCGAAGGTCGGGTTGTTGTATGCCGCTTCGTATCCAGCATGTGCGGCGTCTAGTGGATCGAACGACGGGGGCAGGGTGCCTGCCTTCTGAGCCTTCACCACATTTGCCACAACAGGTGCCATCGTATCCGACTCAGTCTCTTGGCGGACTTGTTTAGCTGTCTCAGGGTTGTCCAAAGCTTCGATCATGGCATCGTGCTGAGCAGTCCATTCCGTGACCAGAACAACAGCGTGTTGATATGATACCTTTCCACATGGACGGTTCCAGTTTTTGATGCCCAAGGTCTTTTGATGTCTGATTGGAACACGCCTGCGATAGTAGAAACGGCCACCATTTACTTTGAGATGATCGACCGTGTGTGCAGTCATTGTGTCCAGAAATCCTTGAAATGTGTCCAGATACGGACCCCTCAGTAGGGGTAAGTCTAACAATATAAGGAAAATCAACACAATAGCGTTATGGTGGGCGACCCTGGAATCGAACCAGGCGTGCGTCTCCGCGAGGGAGTTACAGTCCCCTGCCACACCTTGCGGCCTGTCGCCCACAGACCTAAAAACTTTGTTTTCAGGACAGCGGCACGGATAACCTCGCCGCCCATCCTCGTCAACCCGAAAAACCCTTGCAGACGATACCTGTTTTAGCGCAATTTACGCGCCTTAGATCAAGGACCGAGCAGATGACAAAAAAACCTCAATGGGTAGTGGAAAAAGAACAATCGCGACGGACCGAGGCCCGCACCACGGTGTGGTTGTTTGGATTGCATGCCGTCAGGGACGCGTTGACAAACCCCAATCGCGAAAAACTTCGCCTGATTGTGACCCGCAATGCACAAGCCAAATTAGAAGATTCGATAGCTCTTGCGGGAATCACACCCGAAGTCACTGATCCACGCAATTTCAACGCGCCCCTGGATTCCGGATCTGTTCATCAAGGGGCCGCGCTTGAGGTACGTCCTCTTGACTGGGGACCACTGGATCAAGTCGTCCTTCGGGGGGACGATGTCCCTTGTGTGGTTTTGTTGGATCGCGTCACCGATCCGCATAATGTGGGTGCTATCCTGCGATCTGCTGAAGTATTTGGTGCAACTGCCGTTATTGGCACACGGCATCATTCGGCACCAGAAACTGGGGCATTGGCAAAAACGGCCAGTGGCGCATTAGAGCGCCAGCCATATCTGCGTGAACGCAATCTGGCGGACACAATGGAACATCTACGCAAGATGGGATTTGTTTTGTTGGGTCTGGATGGAGAAGCGGACATCACAATAGACGCCGCGATGCAATCTCGCCGGAATCGACCTGTCGCACTTATTCTTGGGGCCGAGGGCCCGGGTTTGCGCGCGCGCACAAAAGAAACCTGTGACCACCTGGTCAAGATTCCCTACGCACAAGCTTTCGGCTCTTTAAATGTCTCTAATGCAGCCGCTGTCGCCCTGTATGAGGTGACGCGAAAAATAGACTGATTTTTCTTTGAAAGATAACGTTGCGCACCCTAGATGCTACATACCAAAGAAAGCGAGAGACATGCCTTCGACGCGCATCACGACATGCAACTATTGCGGCAATCGCGCCGCCTTGGTGTTATCGGGCACAACCCGGCACGAACTGGCGTGTAGCAGCTGTGGGGCACCGCTGCATGACATCAAACATTTGAAATCAAGCAAGCCGCATGCCCATCCGAAAACGACGTCACATGATCCATGGGGAAAATCGACCAAGAGCAAACCTAAAAAGGCCACGTCCGATCTAACCCAGCTGCTGAACCATCCCACAACCCACAAGGCGGCGCGCAAAATCCTCAAGAGCAAAAAGCGTAAACGCAAGTCCGGGCTTTACCTTGCTGTCAAAATTCTGGGTGATTTGTTAGATTGACGCGGCGATCTCCCCCCTTTGCTTTGGTCGGGGTTCAGGTTAAGTCGCCAACTGAGCAACAGGAGGGTTCGCCCGTGAGTGATTTCGAGACCCCCGGCCGGGTAGAAGAAAACTGGAAAGATGCAATATCTTCGGTCGAAGAGATCCTGGATGATGCCCGTAATGGGCGCATGTTCATCCTTGTCGACCACGAAGACCGCGAAAATGAGGGCGATCTGGTTATTCCCGCTCAATGGGCGACACCTGACCAGATTAACTTCATGGCCACGCACGGGCGCGGTTTGATCTGTCTTGCAATGACGTCGCAGCGAATCACCGAACTTGATTTGCCGCTCATGTCGACCCACAATTCCTCTCGCCATGAAACCGCATTTACCGTCTCAATTGAGGCGCGCGAAGGTGTCAGCACCGGAATTTCTGCGGCAGACCGCGCGCGGACAGTCTCGGTTGCAATAGACGGTACCAAGGGCGCGCAAGATCTGGCCTCGCCCGGCCATGTCTTTCCGCTCCGCGCCAAGAATGGTGGCGTTTTGGTACGTGCCGGTCACACCGAAGCCGCCGTGGATGTCAGCCGCCTGGCCGGGTTGAACCCATCGGGTGTCATTTGCGAAATTATGAACGAAGACGGCAGTATGTCGCGCCTTCCCGAGTTGGTGTCGTTTGCACAACTCCACGGACTGAAGATCGGCTCGATCAGCGATTTGATCGCCTACCGCAGACGTCACGATAATCTGGTACGTGTCCGGACCGAGGAAATCATCCACTCGGAATACGGTGGTGCTTGGAAAATGCGTATATACACCGATGAAACCCATGGCGATGAACATATTGTCCTGACCAAAGGGGATCTCGATGGAGATGATCCTGTACTGGTCCGTATGCACGCAATGGATCCGATGCTGGACGTTATCGGCACCGGTCCCGTCGGTCGTGCAAATGAATTTCACAACGCCATGCGCAAGGTTGCACAAGAAGGTCGAGGTGTTGTTGTCTTGTTGCGCGACACCTCAATGAAACTGGAAACCGGTGACGGGGTCAGCCCAAAGACGTTGCGCCAGTATGGACTGGGTGCGCAAATCCTCAGCTCGCTCGGTCTTAGCAAACTGATCCTGCTGACCAACTCTCCAACTCCCAAAGTTGTGGGTCTGGACGCTTACGGGCTGGAAATCGTCGGTACCCTAAAAATTTCGGAGCTACAGTAATGGCCACCTCTATTTCGCATGACACTTTACCCCGACCCAGTTTTGATCGTCCGGTAAAGGTGTTGATTGTTGTCTCGCCCTATTATCGCGAAATCGCTGACGAGCTTTTGGCGGGCGCGCGCGCCGAGATTGAAGCAACAGGCGGCACTCACGAAACCATTTCCGTTCCCGGCGCACTGGAGGTTCCGACAGCCATCTCGATCGCAGAACGGATGTCAAACTACGACGGCTATGTTGCCCTTGGCTGTGTGGTCCGCGGCGAAACGACCCACTATGATACTGTGTGCAATGACAGTTCTCGGGGATTGACCCTTTTGGGGCTGCAAGGGCTTTGTATCGGCAACGGCATCCTGACAGTGGAGAATACGGAACAGGCAGTTGTCCGCGCCGAAGCCAAGGGGCAAAACAAGGGTGGAGGCGCTGCAGCTGCCGCGCTGCATCTGATTGCTCTTACCCGTAAGTGGGGAAGTCCAAAAGGTGTTGGTTTCCTTCCGACTGAAAATGAGCGTTTCGCTCGGAGCACATCAGCATGAAGTCAGATATCAAACGCCGCATGCGCACGGCGGCCCGGCTATATGCCGTTCAAGCGCTTTTCCAGATGGAACAGAGTGGCCAGTCGGCTGAGGCCGTTACAGAAGAATTCCTTGAACATCGGTTTGGTGGCCTAATTGACGGAGAAGAACTAAGTGATGGCGATCCAAAGTTGTTTACCAAGCTGGTCGCAGAGGCAGTGAACTGGCAGGCCAAAGTAGACCAAATGGCGGACAGGGGCTTGGTCGCGAAATGGCCCATTGCACGGATTGATCCTACATTGAGAGCTTTATTCCGGGCGGCTGGCGCTGAATTGGTGGCCACAGATACCCCACCCAAAGTGATTATCAGCGAATTTGTGTCCGTCTCGAATGCGTTCTCAACCGACAGCAGTGAAACTGCGTTTGTGAATGCCGTACTGGACCACATGGCACACGAGGCACATCCTGACGGCTTCTAAGGCGTCTGATGCGCGCACAATAATAGTAAAGTCCATTTTTTGCTAAGGTTGGCAAACCGCTTGTCTTAACATAGCGATGGTGACGGAACCCACAGCAACCGTGAGGCGAACGCATTCCCGAAGACCTGTATATACAGGTGGGCGCCAGATAATCAGACCACGATCTGACCAGAGCCAGCTCCCTCGGAACGTTTATGGCCACCGGAATGTTGCCATACACGCGAAGAGCAGTGTCCCGTCACTTGTGTAGGTAATGCGCAGAGAGGGCCACGGCAACCCTTAGGCGGGGGTTGATTTTGTTCACGTATTGTTCATACTCGTGACTTATGCGATCGACGGCACAAATGCGCACAGACTTAATGCCCGGCCAACTTTTGGCACGGGGGGTGTGTCGGCGTCTCTCAAGCCACGGCTTTTCTTCGGTCGAAGAGTTTGTACCCACGCGTGGGTTGCGGGTTGATGTCCTAGCACTAGGCCCAAAGGGCGAGATTTGGGTCATTGAATGCAAGTCCAGCCGAGAAGACTTTATGTCAGACCAAAAGTGGCAGAGCTACTTACCGTGGTGCGATAGATATTTTTGGGCCGTCGACACAGATTTCCCCACGGATCTATTACCCTTTGAAAGTGGGCTGATCATTGCCGATCCCTATGATGCAGAGATCTTGCGGATGCCTTTAGAAACAAAGCTTGCTGCACCTCGTCGCAAAGCATTGATCCAAAAGGTCGCAGTTCATGCTGCACGACGTCTGCAAGCTTTGCGGGATCCCGACGGGGTGCTGGGTTGACCCTGAAGCGTTGTGCTTGGGCCAGATAATACAGTCACCATCGATGCCGCCCGTAACACGGCACAAACGCACAAACCAGCAATCAAAAACCTGCGCCACGCGTTTTTATTACTTTTACAATATCCGGCAGGTCGCGCAATAATTCGGCAAGATGATCATACCTTACCACCAAGACCACATCCACGCGGCGAGACTAATCCAGCATCGTATCCAGTATTCCACATCCCGCCTTGGCTCTGCTCATTTCCGGAAAGATATCCTTGGATCGACCCATAAGACATGCCTGCTCCAGACACCCGCAACGCCAGGTTTGGCGCGGTTAAACTCTGCCCCCTTTTTCTAAAAACCCATCTGCAAAAATTCCGGAAACCTGCTTTTTCCTTGGAAAAGGGACCCGCCCAAGGAATTTCTCTGTCATTTTCAGGGGCCACAATCTTGGCTCCACCTTGCCCCCCTGAATATTGTTTGACGTCGGAAGATGTCACGGCATTCACGGTTGTGACGCAGCCTCCGCTCTCGCCCTGCCCCACAAGGCCGAAGCGGCTTTTTCAGCAGCCTCAAGGACGGCCAATTTGTCAACACGCAATGGCTCTCCGCCTCGGACAACGACCTCGCCCTCAACAATCACGGTATATACAACACGGCCTTGTCCTGTGTGCACCAATGTTCCCAACACATTGGTCAAAGGCCTCAAATACAGACGCGTGAAATCAAATAAAACCAGATCCGCACGTTTACCAACACGGAGAGAGCCTATTTAAGTTGCAATCTCGAACATATTGGCAGGCGGCTAATTCTCTGTGATCTTGCCTTCTTACAACCGTCCTGACGCAAGAACCCGGCGCATGAACTCTACCATATCGGCGTGCATATTGTCCGTAGACAGCGCCAGATTCATGCCTGCATTGCACAAAGCGCGCGTTCAGACGATTTGGCCATGCATCCCCATGCGACCATTTCAGGCGAGACCACACTTGCAGATGCGGTGCCACGCCAAAACCGGCGTGATGCTCTGATGGCAGGTACTGATGTGATACGGGCCTCGCCCCCTGGTGGCAGCAAGCCGCGACCGCAGATGAGAATATGGTCCGGAACATCGGTGAATTTTCAACCGACCCTACTCGGCATGGGTTCACCAAAGTGCCGGGACATGTCAGCTTTACCCAGGATATGCAAAGCCCAAGTACCGAAACACTTGACCGATTTGACCGTTTTTTGCGCTCCAAAATGGCCCAGGTGGCTGACAGGCGCGGTGTTGTCTTTGATCTGGGCGCTGCAACCCGAGCAGCCCCGGCTCTGATGCCCCCCGAGATCCAAAGCAGTCTGGCCACGGCGGCAGTACAGTGCGGTGCTGAACATATCAGTCTTCCATCCGGTGGAGGCCACGATTGCGCAACTTTTGCAGAAATGGGCGTCTCCACTGGCATGATCTTTATCCGAAACCAAAATGGCAGCCACAATCCAGATGAACACATGGATTTCGCAGACTTTTGCTGCGCCACAGACGTCTTGACCAAATGGGTGCAAAACAGTCTTGCAAGCCTGCAAACCTGACCAAAACTGGTCTGATATCATCAAAGGGATTATAGTTTAGGGGGGGGTGCCTGCTCGGCCAGCCACCACAAACTCGTTTTTTGTAAATGTCACGACATCCCTGAAACTAAGGGACAATTTTGCCTAAATAAATATCAGTCCTGATCTAGATATCTGTGTCAAAGGATTATTTCGACAAATCGTTATCATCCTTGGACAAGACCTTTGCAGGGCAGCCCTGCGCTATGTCACGGTGCGTAGCAAGCGCACTGCCACGCGTCGATCACACAGATTTTCGCCCTTCAGCCGGTGGCGTTTCATGGTTGGCGTGCCAAAGCTGTCACAAGCGACGGACAGGATCCACTCGTCCGGAAGCATCATTAAAGCCCTTCGTTTGTGCCCTGACAGAGACAGAAAAATGTACAAAGCCCACGGCAATCTCTAACGCAGGAACAACGGACAGGGCCTGATTGGAAAAAAGACAAAGACTGACAGCTGCAGCGCGCGTGACTGGTCCAGTTAGCCCGGAAACCCCCAACAAATTCAAAGTAGGACATACCTGCATCAGACGGCACGCGAATATCCAGAACGCCCCGTGCCGATGCAGCGCGGTAATACTGCCATACGCAATTTTCAGCGACACGCGCACTCCGAATAAAGCCCGCACTGACGTGCAGTGCAGAACACTGCTGATCCAAGCCATCGCGAGGTCTGTCACAGCACACGAGCAAGAGTTGATATGACTGTGGAAATTTCAACCGCACGCTGGATCGTCACCGGAGTGGCCGATGATGACACGCCCCATATGGTTGAAGATGCAGCAATCGCCCATGCAGACGGCGTTATCATCGCAGTTGGTCCCACATCCAAGGTAACACTGGCCTACCCCGAAGCGCAGGTGAGTGCCTACGCAAACCATATGATCAGGCCGGGGCTTATCGACAGCCATCACCATATAGGACTGACGCCCTTGCAAATGGGTGCGCCGGAGTCACCATTGGGATTATGGTTTGCTGCACGTTAGGCCATGGGCAGCTTTGACCGTGTCGTCGCCTCTGCAAGTGATGTGCTCAAAGCATAAAAAGACATCGGGATGCATGTCTCTCACTGCTATGCGGTAAGGGAACAGAACCGGTTTGTGTACGAGGCAGATGAAGCGTTCTGCAATCGTCTTCCACCTGAGGCCGCAAAGGCGATGGCAGGCTATTTTGCCACACAGACCTTGGATTTTGACGGCTTTATGCAGCTTTTTGACGTCCTGGCCGCTCAAAACGACAGCCCCAATGCGTGCATTCAACTGTCTCCGGCAGGCTTGCTTTGGATGACAGACGACGGGCTGTTGCCATCCAGGAAAAATCGATGAACGCGGGCTCACCGATGCATGGGGACCTGTGTGTGCCATAATTGTTCTTCCAATTTCCGCCTTCGATCTGGTGTTTTACCCTTAATGGATTTGCAAAAGCGCGGGATCATCATCGGCATGGGGATGGACGAAGCCGGCATCAATGATGATCGCGACATGCTTCAGGAAATGCGCATGGCTTTGACCATTCACCGGATGCCGGGCATGGAGCCGACTGATGTGCCATCGCCAGCACAGATCTTGCGTATAGCGACCGAGCACGGCGGGCTTACCACGGCCTTCGGTTCCCAGATCGGGCGACTTGAACTGGGCCGTCAATTGGATGTGGTGATCTTGGATTACGACAGCGCCACCTATCCTTTCCAAGACACCGATATCGCGCCACTGGACGCCCTGATCCGCCGCGCCAAAACAAAAGATGTCAAATCTGTGCTTGTTACAGGCAGGACTGTTTACGAAGACGGACAATTCACGAGTGTAGATCGCGACACCATCCTCGCCAAAATTGCCGAAGCACTCTCTAATCCACGGGATGCCGAAGAACAGGAACGTCATTGGCTGCGTGAACAGGTTTTTCCATTCGTAGAAGACTTCTACAGCAATTATCTGCAAAACACATCGGACCGCACGCCCTTTTACAAAGGGTCATCTTTGAGGTGACAAACACAGATCACGATATCCTGCAGTGCAAAATCCGGATGCCCGAATGAGCTGTCATGTCGCAAGGCACGCGGTGCTCTTTGGGGTTGTTGGACAAGCTCGAACACTGAACCGTGCTACAGTCCTGTGTCGCACCGCGGTAAAGTCTGGAGGAGCGCGCGCGTTACACCGGCATACTGCTCTGAGCTTTGCAAAAGCCCCGTTTGATTTCTTTCCAGATGCCCTGCAACCTGCTTAACTGCTCCGAACAGGGAGCCAGAATCGCATGCCAAGTCGCGACAGCCGTTACAATATTCTATTTGAACCGATGGCCATTGGGCCTGTCACTGCAAAAAACAGATTTTACCAGGTGCCGCATTGCAATGGCGGGGGATACAGGGACCCATCGGCCGCTGCCGCCATGCGCGGGGTCAAATCCGAAGGCGGATGGGGCGTTGTGTTTACAGAACAATGCGAAATGCACCACACTTCTGAGATCACGCCGTTCATCGAACTACGCCTGTGGGATGACGCCGATATCCCAATGATTGCCCGCATGGCCGAAGCGATGAAATCCCACGGGGCCCTTGCGGGTATCCAGTTGGCCTACTCCGGCGTGAATGGCCCCAATTTTTATACCAGAGAAGTGCCCTTGGCCGTGAGTGCCCAGCCCATACGGACCTTTACTAACGACCCGGTGCAGGCGCGTGCGCTATCAAAATCCGACATCCGTGATCTGCGCCGCTGGTTTGTAAATGCCGCCAAGCGGTCCAAAGAGGCCGGTTTCGATCTGATTTGTCTTTATGGCGCGCATGGATTTGGCATATTTCAACATTTCCTAAGCCGGATTACCAACCATCGCGGTGATGAATACGGGGGATCGCTTGAGAACCGGTCTCGGTTTGCGCGTGAAGTGATTGCCGACATCCGCGATGCGGTTGGCGACACAATGGGATTGACCCTGCGGGTATCGCTTGACGAAACCCTCGGCGATCTCGGGTTTTCCAATGCTGAATTGCGCGATTTTATCGCGATGAATGCAGATTTACCTGATCTTTGGGATCTGGCCCATGGCACATGGGAGGACTGTTCCGGTCCCTCCCGTTTTAAAGACGAGGCCGCACAGGAAATTTTGGTACAAGGTATCCGAGATCTGAGCACGCGCCCGGTCGTGGGTGTGGGTCGCTTTACATCTCCCGATGTGATGGCGCGTATGATCCGGTCGGGGACGTTGGATTTCATCGGGTGCGCCCGTCCCTCGATCGCAGATCCATTCCTGCCGCGGAAAATTCAAGAAGGCCGTATTGAAGACATTCGCGAATGCATAGGCTGCAACATTTGCATCACCGGCGATATGACAATGTCCCCCAGCCGCTGCACACAAAATCCAACATTCATGGAGGAGTGGCGCAAAGGTTGGCATCCCGAACGGATGAATGCCAAGGGGGCCTCGTCTCATGTATTGATTGTCGGCGCAGGGCCGGCTGGATTAGAGGCCGCACGCGCCTGCGCAGAGCGCGGCTACGATACAGCCCTTGCCGAAGCCGGCACAGAGTTGGGCGGCCGTGTTGCACGCGAACGAACCTTACCGGGATTGGCCGCTTGGGGACGGGTCGCCGATTACAGGACCTATCAGTTGTCTCAAAAATCAAATATTGAAACCTATTTGGACAGCGCGCTGACCGCAGATCATGTTCTGGAGTTCGGCTTTGAACACGTTTGTATCGCCACAGGTTCCAAATGGCGGGCGGATGGCGTGGCCCGACAACATGTGGTGCCGTTCGAGATCAATTCCAAAATGTCAGTATTCACCCCTGATGATCTGATGACAGGTCATCTGCCATCGGGTGATGTTGTATTATACGACGATGACCATTTCTACATGGGCGGCGTGCTGGCCGAACTTTTGGTACAAAAGGGTTGCAAAGTGACGTTGGTGACAACCTCGGCCATGGTATCTGAGTGGACCGTAAACACGCTAGAGCAGCACGAAATCCATCGCCGGCTTGTTGAAATGGGCGTTTGTATCCTGTTGAACCGTGGGGTGACAGCAATCGGCATGGACAATGTCACCACCAATTGCGTGTTCACCGGGCAGACGCGCGAGATCCCCGCAGATGGCGTGGTCATCGTGGGATCGCGCCTACCCCAAGACAAACTGTATCAAGACCTGCTGGCACGACAAACGGACTGGGCCGACGCGGGCATCCAAACAGTAAAAATTATTGGCGACGCCAATGCCCCCGGCCCTATTGCATGGGCCACCTACGCCGGACACGGTTACGCGCGTTCTCTTGATGCGGCCGATATCGGCGATGCCTTACCCTTCCGGCGCGAAGTGGCCGGACTGTCAGAGCCTTCATCTTGACCACTCAAACCACACCATCCCCTCCGGTCGCACCAACATGTAGTCTGGCGAGGTCTTCACAAGACGCTGATTTTGAATGCCATCATACCAAGGAAAGCCATGATACAGGACAGCATGTGCAGTTTAGGTTAGGTACAATTGCCCAGGTATGCCTATGCTGACGGCCAAGCACCTTTGGGGGGCGACACACGAATCTTCATTACCGAGAGGCCGCGCATGATAGCTTCGGATCAGATCAGCGCCGTAACGCTTCGCGATGTCCGCAAGACCTTTGGTGACTTCACTGCACTTGACGACGTGTCCTTTGACATAGCAGACAACGAATTCTTTACACTTCTTGGACCTTCCGGCTGTGGCAAGACCACGTTGCTGCGCATGATTGCAGGATTTGAAAGCACCAGTTCCGGCACAATTCACCTGTATGGTGACGAGATCGCAGAATTGCCACCGAACAAACGTCCAGTGAATACCGTTTTTCAGAATTACGCCCTTTTTCCGCATATGACGGTCACGCAGAATATTGCCTTTGGCCTGCAAATGCTGGGATGGAGCCGCAGCGAAGTTGACGCCCGTGTCCGCGAGATGATTTCAATGGTAAAGCTTGACGCTTTTGTCGCACGCAAACCAAGCCAACTGTCTGGTGGACAACAGCAACGGGTCGCGCTGGCACGCGCGATGGCCCCTCGACCAAAGGTATTGTTGCTAGACGAGCCTCTTTCGGCGCTGGACCTCAAACTGCGTCAGGACATGCGCAGCGAACTCAAGCGGCTTCAACGCGAAACCGGGATCACCTTTGTTTTTGTAACGCATGATCAGGAAGAGGCGCTTTCCATGTCGGACCGCGTGGCCGTGATGTCTGCGGGCACTGTTCAGCAGATCGGATCCCCGGCCGAAGTCTACAACAAACCAGAAAATCGTTTTGTTGCGGATTTCATTGGTGAAACCAATCTTCTAGAGGCCCGCGCAGACAAGGTTCAGGGAGACACAGTCACTTGCACTTTGCCCGATGAGGGCATCCTCCTTGCAAAAACAAATCACGCAGTCGTGCCCGGCCAAGCAGGCACCCTATCACTGCGCCCCGAGCGGATGACGCTTTTGTCTGAAAAGCCGCAGGATGATTGTTTGAAAGGTCATCTGAAAGATATGACCTTTCTTGGGACGGATACTCAGTTTGAAATCCAACTGGACAACACGCTTACTCTGAACGTGCGACACCAGAATAGCGACGGCAATGAATTGCAAATCCAATCCGGGCAGCCAGTCTATATCCGTATCGCGCCCAACGCAGCCCGATTTTTGGTGTCTTAAATGGCTGCAGGGACAGGAAACGGGCGCACAATCTCGGGAACCTTCGCGGCGGTGCGCGGCTGGCTGCTGCTCCCAAGTTGGCTGACAATTGGATTTTTTCTTCTCATTCCAGTCCTGCTGATGCTGGTCTATTCTTTTCTGACCAAAGAGTTTCGGGGCGGAGTGATCTGGGAATTCAGCCTGTCCGCCTACGATCAGTTTCTGTTTGATCGTGGTCTGTTTGGGGATGATCCGCCGCGCATTGAATGGACGTACATCACCATTTTCGGCCGGTCCATCGCGCAGGCGGGCGGTGCTACCCTGTTCTGTCTTTTAATCGGTTTTCCAACAGCGTTCTTCATCGCTACGCGATCCTCCCATACCAAGGTGATCTGGCTTTTTTTGATCACGATCCCGTATTGGGTAAACCTTTTGATCCGCACGGTTTCAATGAAATTTCTGATCAGGGACAATGGTCCTCTTAACGAAGGCCTTTTGTGGTTAGGGATTCTTGATGACCCGGTGAAATTGATCAATACCAACTTTGCCGTGCAATTGGGACTGTTCTATTCTTACCTGCCGTTCATGGTTCTACCCATTTACGCGTCGGTCGAAAGGTACAACTTTGTCCTGTCCGAGGCAGCATCAGACCTTTACGCACCCAAATGGGTGATTTTGCGGCGCATTATCATTCCTGCGGTCAGTCCTGGAATTATTGCAGGCTGCATTCTTGTTTTTGTACCGTCCCTCGGGGCTTTTCTGGCACCTGATCTGTTGGGCGGGGCCAAAACCTTTATGATCGGGTCCCTGATCGAAGAACAGTTCAAGGGCAATGCGGGCAACTGGCCCTTTGGCGCGGCTGCTTCAATGATCCTGCTTAGTCTTGTTTTAATCGTGCTGACATTTTACGCGCGCGCCCAATCGCGGGATCAGGTGTGATGCCGCGCGGATTCGATATTAAACACTATCGCGGGTTTTATACCCTGACGTTGCTGTGTCTGTTTATTCTATATGCGCCACTGATCATCGTCATGATTTACAGCTTTAATGACGGCCGCTCGATTACCGTTTGGCAAGGCGTGTCGCTGCGCTGGTATGCGGATATTTTCGTAGGCCCCGAAGCTGAAAAGTTCAAATTGGCCGCTCGCAATTCGCTGATCATAGCCGTCATCGCCGCCATAACCGCAACAAGCATTGCGACGGCGGCATCAATAGGGATGATCAGGGGGGGGAACTTTCGTGGCAAACCTGCAAGCTTCGCTCTTATCTCTTTGCCAATCATGGTTCCGGAAATTGTTTCAGCCGTTGCCACGTTGATCTTTTTCTCGGCGATAGGATTCAAACTTGGCATCTTGTCTATACTGATTGCACATATCGTGTTTTGTATTCCCTTTGCCTATCTTCCGATCGCCGCGCGACTGCAAGGCATCGAGGCCAGCTATGAAGAGGCTGCGCAGGATCTGTACGCGGGACGATGGGCCACCTTTCGGTATGTGCTGATGCCCCTCATGTGGCCCGGCATTCTGTCCGGTTTTTTACTAGCGTTTATCATTTCACTTGATGATTTCATCATCACCAATTTCGTCAAAGGAGCAGGGATAGAAACCCTGCCTACGGCGATTTTTGGCTCTGTCAAACAAGGGATTAAGCCTAATATCATGGCACTTTCGACGCTTATGCTTTTGGTATCAGTCTTATTGGTCACCTTGTCCTTCTTTGTTGGACGGCGCCAAGATACAAACCCAACCACCAACACGGAGGATTCATAATGACACCAATTAAAACTCTTCTCGCGGGCACAGCGATGACCCTTATCGCTGGAGGCGCGGCAGCTGACGGTCAGCTTTCGGTTTACCACTGGTTTGAATACATCCCACAGGAACTTTTGGAAAAGTTCACAGCCGAAACAGGGATCGCAGTCACGATGGATACCTACGACAGTAACGAAGGTATGCTGGCGTCGCTCAAGGCGGGGCGTCTTGGGTCCTATGATGTGGCCGTGCCCGGCGACTATATGGTCGAGATTATGGCCGGCGAAGGTCTGCTCGATACAATTGCAGAAGGCGAGCTGTCCAATTTTGGCAATATCGAAGCACAGTGGGTGGATGTCGCCTTTGATCCGGGCAGGCAGCATTCCATTCCCTATCAGTGGGGATCAACCAGCTTTTCAGTGAACCGCGATGTCTACTCTGGCGATATTGCGACCACCGATATCATCTTTAATCCACCCGCTGAACTGGCTGGCAAAATCAACGTCCTCGACAGTCAGGGTGAAGTGATGGCGCTGGCCTCGCTGCACCTCGGGATTCCACAATGCTCTAATGATCGTGATCAGTTACGTGCTCTGGACGCTCTCTTGCAGGAAGCAAAAGGGAACTGGGCCTCTTTCGGATCTGACATTGCCAAAGACGTTCTGGTTTCGGGCGATGCGGCCGCTGGCATGATCTATAACGGCTTTTCAGCCAAGGGTCGCGAAGAAGGCGCCAACATCGAATACGCGTTTCCGCGTCAGGGGTATGTTGTGTGGATGGACAATGTGGTGCTGTTGAAAGATGCGCCCAATCGTGACAGCGCTATTGCCTTCATGGATTTCCTTCTGGAACCTGAAAATATCGCCGCCGTTACAAACTATGCGCAATACGCGGCTGGCGTGAATGGCGTGGGCGAATTTCTTGATCCCGCGCTTGCCACAATGCCGGAAAACAATCCCGGCGCGGATGCAGGCCCGGGCGCGTTTATTGCCGTTTGTGACGAGGCCACTCAGCGCGTCTATGATCAAATCTGGACGCGGCTGCGCAGCTGATGCGTCTTGCGCTTTATCAAGCGCCCTCGCCTGCCGGGGACATCCCGGCAGGCCTTGACGTGGTGCAACAAAGCCTGATGCAAGCGGCATCAGATGGTATTGAGATGCTGGTCCTACCAGAGCTTTTTCTGCCTGGGTACCGCGCTGTGTCGACCATACCACCAACCGGCTGGAAGGACGTCGAACCCCGGCTGTCAGACCTGTGCCGTACGTCAGGTGTCGGCCTG
Source organism: Pseudoprimorskyibacter sp. (assembly GCA_029251265.1). Lineage (GTDB taxonomy): Bacteria > Pseudomonadota > Alphaproteobacteria > Rhodobacterales > Rhodobacteraceae > JAQXDR01. Next base: position 15,436 of record JAQXDR010000057.1, read on the forward strand.
ACTATTGGGGTGCCTGAATACCAAGACGACAAGATCTACAATACCGCACTTGCGTTGGATCCGCGGGGACACGTTCTGGCGCGGCACCGCAAAATTCAGCTATTTGGTGATTATGAAGCGGGCATTTTTGCCAGCGGAGAGTGTTATACGACTTTTGACTTTGGCAATCGACGCTTTGGTCTTCTGATTTGTTACGATGCAGAATTTCCCGAGCATGTGCGGGCCCTCGCGCGCTTGGACTGTGACGTGATCTTGGTGCCTACTGCAAATATGATGCCCTATATCAACGTCAATACGGTCATGATCCCTGCGCGTGCCGCTGAAAATGCGGTGACCGTGGTTTACGCCAATCTGTGCGGGACCGAGGGGGATCTGACTTATGTTGGTCAAAGTGGCATCTTTGGACCAGACGGATATTCTATTGCAACAAAAGGTCAAAGCCCTGGACTGGCCATAGCTGAATTGCCAGACGAAACATGGAGCGAGCATGATCTGCCGCACACGACCCAATTGAAGGATCTGCGCCACGTAAAGGATGGATTATGACAAATTTAACCATTGCCGTGACACAGATGACCTGCACATGGGACAGACCTGCAAATATCGCTCAGGCCGAGACATTGGTGCGCGACGCCGCGGGCCAGGGTGCGCAATTGATTTTGCTTCAGGAACTGTTCGAGACACCCTATTTTTGCACTGAACAAAATGCCGATCATCTGGCGTTGGCGGCACCTTACGAAGGCAATCCGTTAATCACCCATTTCGCCGCACTGGCGGCCGAATTAAATGTCGTGATGCCCATCAGCTTTTTCGAATGCACGCCACGCCAATTCTTTAATTCCATGGCGATGATAGATGCGGACGGCACGGTCTTGGGACTTTACCGGAAAACCCACATCCCAGATGGTCCGGGTTACCAAGAGAAATTTTATTTCACGCCCGGCGACACTGGCTTTCGGGTTTGGAAGACTGCGGTCGGCAAGGTTGGTGTTGGCATTTGCTGGGATCAATGGTTCCCCGAGGCAGCGCGGTCCATGGCTCTGATGGGGGCTGATGTATTGCTTTACCCAACAGCCATCGGATCAGAACCACAGGATCCGACAATCCAGACAAAGGCGCATTGGCAACGCACGATGCAAGGACATGCGGCCGCCAATATGTCCGTCGTTGCAGCAAGTAATCGCATTGGGACAGAGCATGTCGGACATCGTCAGCGCTACTACGGAGGCAGCTTTATCAGCGATTGTACCGGAGGATTGCTGACCGAGATGGATGACAGGCCCGGGATTGCGCTGGCAACCGTTGATCTTTCGGCTCAGGCGCGTGCGCGGTCAGCTTGGGGCCTGTTTCGTGACAGAAGACCGGAACATTACAAGATATAATCACGCCTGAGCGCCTGCTTCGATTGGTACTGACCGAACGGCTGACGTGTCTTGCAAAATATGGGCTGTGTGGGCGTGGGGAAAACGCCAGGTTCGTCGGGAAGCCTGCCAGAGCTTTGCACAGAAATCATATTGCTCAGTGATCTGGAAAATCACCCTTTGCTGTGTCTGCGTGGATATCGGACATGCAGTTTTATTGCCACAATCTGAGTGTTGCACATCATGTTCTGAAGGTGTCACAACCCCGACAATCGTAAATCGTCAAAACGTCTAAATGGCCATGTGAATCGCAAATCATATTGGGATGAAGCCCCAAAAACTTGGTTAAAATGCACCCCTCGCCGCCCTGTAAACGCTGGAACCTTTAATATTTCTCGAAACGGAAAAACCCAAATCGCTAACGTCCAAGAATGTTGGTAGGCTTCATAGGAAAACTCGGCGAACACGTTGTTGGTCAATCATATAGAGATATGCCCCACAGCCACCGCAGATATGGTGATCAGTTCGGTTGTACCCGCGATGCGAGTTGGTCAACCCCATCTTTTTAAGAGATTGCGGATGACTGCATTTCGCGCAAAACAAACCCGATCGTCGCGCTAGAGTAGCCCTGTAATTCCATCATTCGCCCTGTTTGACCGCACACCCAGCCGGAGCAACCAACCGGGTGTGCATGGAAAAAAGCCTTTCCTCAAACTGCCCTATCGACCATCATTTTTTTGATCTCGGAAATGGCCAAGGCCGGGTTTAGACCTTTGGGACATGTCTTGGCGCAGTTCATGATGGTATGACATTTATAGAGCTTGAAGGGATCCTCTAACTCGTCCAACCGCTCTCCGGTTGCCTCATCGCGACTGTCGATGATCCAACGATATGCATGCAAAAGCGCGGCAGGACCAAGATACCTATCACCGTTCCACCAGTAACTGGGACAGGACGTCGAGCATGACGCGCACATCACGCATTCGTACAACCCATCAAGCTTTTTACGATCTTCGATAGACTGCTTCCACTCTTTTGCGGGACGGTTTGTCTTGGTTTCCAGCCAAGGCATAATGCTGGCATGCTGCGCGTAGAAATGCGTCAGATCCGGGATCAGGTCTTTTACCACTGGCATGTGTGGCAAAGGATAGATTTTGACATCCCCCTTGACCTCGTCCAGCCCATAAATACAAGCAAGAGTGTTTATGCCACCAATATTCATAGCACAAGACCCGCAAATGCCCTCGCGGCACGATCTGCGGAATGTCAAAGTTGGATCAACCTCGTTCTTGATCTTGATCAAAGCATCCAGAACCATCGGCCCACAGGTGTCCATGTCGAGGAAATAGGTGTCAACCTGCGGATTTTTCCCATCATCCGGATTCCAGCGATACACACGAAATGCGCGTATGTTGCTGGCACCTTCGGGTTTGGGCCATGTTTTGCCCGTCCGGATTTTCGAATTCTTTGGAAGGGTGAATTGAACCATCAGATTGATCCTTTCACGTCATAACTTGTAAAGCACATCAGGCAGCCATCTTTTGGCGCGCCACATCTGCGGGTTGAGCATAGACCGACCATCAAAATGTCCGCACTTTTGGAGCAATGGTCTTGAGCGCGATACCACCATCTTTTTCCTGAGTTAGTGGATCCTTGATCACTGGTCGGTAACTTAACTTAACATGAACCGACTGTATTTTGTTTCCTTCAGCACGGGCAATGGAGTGCACACGCCAGTTTTCGTCATCACGATTAGGGTGATCTTCGTGCGCGTGGGCACCACGGCTTTCGGTGCGAGCTTCGGCAGAAACGATCGTTGCCAAAGCGTTGGGCATCAGGTTCGTCAGCTCAAGCGTTTCCATCAGGTCCGAATTCCAGACCAAGCTGCGATCTGTGACCTGCAGATCATCCAGTTTGCCCGCGATCGAGGTCATCGCCTCAACCCCTTGGGCCATCGTTTCACCTGTGCGAAAGACAGCTGCATCGCGCTGCATGGTCTTTTGCATTTCAAGCCGTAATTCTGACGTCGGGACGCCACCCTGCGCGTAACGCAAGCCGTCGAACCTGTCGAAACCCGCATCAATACTAGCCTTCGAGGGGGTTGGAACAGCGGCTGCGCGATCAACAACATCACCGGCCCTGATGGCTGCAGCACGGCCAAAGACCACAAGGTCGATCAAAGAATTGGACCCCAAACGGTTGGCGCCGTGGACGCTGGCACACCCCGCCTCGCCTACAGCCATCAGGCCCGGTACGATCCGGTTAGGCTGATCCGGGGTCGGGTCCAGAACCTCTCCCCAATAGTTTGTTGGGATGCCGCCCATGTTGTAATGCACGGTCGGCAAGACAGGAATTGGCTGTTTGGTCACATCAACCCCGGCGAAAATTCGGGCCGATTCAGAAATTCCCGGCAACCGCTCTGCCAGGGCCTCAGCAGGAAGATGACTTAGATTGAGGTGAATATGATCACCATCCGTTCCGACGCCTCTGCCCTCGCGGATTTCCATTGTCATACACCGGCTGACGTAGTCACGCGGCGCAAGGTCTTTGTAATTCGGAGCATAGCGCTCCATAAACCGCTCGCCTTCGGAATTGGTCAGGTATCCGCCTTCGCCCCGTGCGCCTTCGGTGATCAAGCACCCCGAGCCATAGATCCCCGTGGGATGGAATTGTACAAATTCCATATCCTGTAACGGCAGACCTGCGCGCACGACCATACCGCCGCCATCACCCGTACAGGTATGGGCGGACGTGGCACTGAAATAGGCGCGTCCGTACCCACCCGTCGCCAGTACGACTGTTTTCGCACGGAACATGTGAAAGGTGCCGTCATCCAGTTTCCAACACAACACGCCCTGACAAACGCCATCATCGCTCATCAACAGATCTATCGCGAAGTATTCTATGTAGAACTCTGCATTATTCTTGAGGCTTTGCCCGTACAGCGTGTGCAGGATGGCATGGCCTGTCCGGTCCGCAGCAGCGCAGGTCCGCTGAACCGCCGGTCCTTCGCCGAACTGCGTGGTATGCCCCCCAAATGGGCGTTGGTAGATCTTGCCTTCTTCTGTACGGCTGAAGGGCACCCCATAATGTTCCAGTTCATAGACTGCCTTGGGCGCCTCGCGCGCAAGGTATTCCATTGCGTCGGTGTCGCCCAGCCAGTCCGACCCTTTGACCGTGTCATACATATGCCACTGCCAGTTATCCGGGCCCATGTTCGCGAGGGATGCGGCAATCCCGCCCTGCGCGGCCACGGTATGCGAACGGGTCGGGAACACCTTGGTCACACAGGCCG
>JAQXDR010000059.1 GCA_029251265.1 Pseudoprimorskyibacter sp.
AATGGGTTCTACAATCCGCGCCGACACCACTCAGCATTGGGCTGGAAAAGCCCCGTCGCTTTCGAAAGGAAAGTGGCTTAAACGAGCACTTGGGGCGGCACGAAACCGTGACAGGTCCAACTCTGGATATCGGTGCAAATGTTCCACTTGGGTGCAAGCGCGATGCAGCATTTGGCAGACGTGGGATCCTTGTCCTAAAACGGATACATCTAATCTGCCAAGGTGTCACAACCGGATCTTTATTTCCGGGCGTTTGGCCGAGCCATATCTACAAATGGCCGGGACTTGTGTCTAAAAATCGTCAACCCGTCCCATAAGTTATCTGCCCTTATCATTCTTGATCCTGTCGTTTCCACATTTGAAATTAACGCGTTACATATAACGGTAGCCATTGCTTGCAGACCTGATCCTAGACGTACTGTTTAGTGATAGCTACAAAATCTGTGACCCTGTCGGTGGGCTGTCGTCCCTTTGATAGCACTTACTGAACCAAAGGGGACTAACAATGGGACCGAAACGGGCGGACGAGCTTCGCTTGGATGTGGCACGTATTGTTCAGGCCAGTGGGCTGATGCGGAAACAGATGGCCGATGATCTTGGCGTTGGGGTGTCGACGCTGAACAAATGGATCACAGCGCATCCAAACACTGACGTGATATCAAAGGAGGAATTAAGCCTCTTCTATCAGAATGACCGGCTGTGACGTGAGAACCGCACTCTCTAAGGAGGAAAGGGACGTGCTAGAGTTGAGCCGTTTGGCAATCGATCCTGTGGATTGATTTTAGGCGATAACGCCAGCCGCGTCTTTGCGGGCCAAAAACCATATGTTTAATTTGGCGCCCAACCTGATGGTTCGGGACTTTCCCGCAGATATGCCAAACCAGAAATGGGCGGGCGACATCAGCTATTTTAGATGCGTGCAGGTGGGCTGTACCTGACACTCGCCATTGTCCTCGGACCAATGGCGGACAAAGGCTCGTTCCTGGATATGCATTCGTGGCGGATGATCGGGTGAACGGTCAGAAATCAAATGAAACGGGACCTTGCGATCTGGACATTGAGTATGACGATTACGTTGTGAACACCGTCCAAGGGATGTATTCATCGTGCGGATCGCGGATCGCGGATCGCAATACTGTTCGTACGATTATCAAGAGATCCTTCACCAGCCCGGCATCAAGGTGTCGATGAATGGTAAAAGTGACTGCTATGAGTGCAAAGATGGTCTGCGCAGCAGATCAGATGATCCGGAGGACCGTCTGACATCGCCGAACGTGGCGGCCGAAACCTTCTTTAAGATCATCAAGGCAGAATTGATCTGCCGGCGGTGATCGAAAACGCAGCGGCAAGCTGAGATCGTGATCTTTGAATACATCAACGGGTTCTATAACCCACGACGGTGGCAGTCAGCACCAGGCTGGGACAACCCAGTCCCTTTCCAACGAAAGGGGGCATAAAAGAGCACTTGGAGCGGCACAAAACGCAACATGTCCAGATGTTGCGCGTTCGCACGTAGCTCCGATATTGTCCATGATGATATGGCTGCCCACTTAGACACGGTGGCGAGACGAACTACGCCCAACCAAAGCTGCTTTTTGCTTGTTTTCGGGAAAGTTTTTGTGGGTTTGTTGTCATCTAAAGCACTGAAATTTCAACACTATGAACTGGATCTATCAGCAGCCTTGATAATGGATGGGGATTTGGAAAAAACACTAAGCTGAGCAGGCTCAGGCTCGCGCCAAAGCCATAAGATCCAAGTGCAAAGTAGCTGTTTATAGGCAAAGGGGCAGAAGTGTAGTTTCCTCCGGCCCCTTCTTATAAATCCACTTTATCGATTTTCGATATCCATGTAATCACGCGATGTTTCTCCAAGATACAGCTGTCTTGGACGACCAATTTTGTTTTGTGGATCGTTCAACATTTCCTTCCATTGAGAAATCCAACCCACTGTTCGTGATAGTGCGAATATTGGCGTGAACATCGAAGTCGGAAAGCCGATGGCTTCCAAAATGATGCCAGAATAGAAATCGACATTTGGAAACAGCTTTTTCTCTGCAAAATAGGGGTCAGCCAGTGCTGCTGCTTCCAACTCTTTGGCGACTTGCAACACAGGGTTGTTTTCAACCCCCATAAGGTCAAGCACCTCGTCCGCGGATTGTTTCATGACCTTGGCGCGTGGATCAAAGTTCTTGTAGACGCGATGGCCAAATCCCATCAGACGGAAGGGATCATTTTTATCCTTGGCGCGGGCGAGGTATTCCGGAATACGATCGACTGTGCCTATTTCTTTCAACATTTCGAGACAGGCTTGATTTGCCCCGCCATGGGCGGGTCCCCAAAGGCAGGCGATGCCAGCAGCGATGCATGCGAAAGGGTTTGCGCCTGACGATGACGCTAAACGCACAGTCGACGTCGAAGCGTTCTGTTCGTGGTCTGCGTGTAGGGTAAATATGCGGTCCATAGCGCGGGCTAAGATCGGGTTTGCATGATAATCTTCTGCTGGTACGGCAAAGCACATGTGCAAGAAATTCGATGCATAATCTAGGTTGTTGCGCGGGTACACGAAAGGTTGTCCTATCGAGTATTTGTACGCCATTGCCGCGATTGTTGGCATTTTTGCAATCAGGCGATGGCTTGCAATTTCGCGTTGCAGAGGATCACTGATATCTGTGCTGTCATGATAGAATGCAGACATTGCCCCAACAACGCCAACCATTGTGGCCATTGGATGCGCATCGCGACGGAAACCGCGAAAAAAATTATGCATCTGCTCGTGGATCATAGTGTGGTTTGTTATCGTAGATTCAAACTCTTCCAACTCCGCCGTCGTCGGCAGCTTTCCGTAAAGCAGCAGAAAGCACACCTCAAGGTAGTGTGATTTTGACGCCAGTTGGTCTATTGGGTAGCCACGGTGCAGCAACACACCGTTGTCGCCATCGATGTATGTGATTGTGCTGTCGCAACTGGCTGTTGAGGTGAAGCCGGGATCATAGGTGAACACACCTGCACTGCCATACAACTTGCGGATGTCGATAACATCAGGGCCTTCACTGGGCGAATGAACTGGCAGGTCATACTCTGCGCCATTAATTTTAAGCGTTGCAGTTTTAGAAGTGTCAGACATTTTGGGTCCCTTCATCTCTGCCTGCGGGGGGTGATGCCGCCGCAGGGCAAGTACGTCAAATTGGTGAAACTCTGATTAAAGCCTGTTAGCTTTCATCTGTTTTATCCACCGTAGCCTCGTCCAGCCGCAAAAGCGTTCTGTCTTGGCCTAAAACTAACATCATATCGAACACGCTTGGCGTGACTGACCTGCCGGCCAAAGCCGCGCGCAAAGGCCCTGCGAGTTTGCCAAATTTGGTATCATGGTCTGCGGCCACGCGGTTCATAATGACTTCTAATGCTTCCTTGGTCCAGCTAACATTTTGCAGCTGCGGCGTCAACGTGCGCAGGATACTCCGAAATACTGGTGTTAATGCTTTTGCGGCTTTAGCATCCATTTCAATAGGATCTAAAGTGAGAATAAAGTGTGCTTTTTCAATAAGTTCAGGATAGGTTTTTGCACGATCTTTTAAGCAGTAGAGTGCTTTGTGCAGTCCGCTGATCTGTGCGTCAATCAAGGCAGCCTGTTCCGTTACATGCAAAAATTCCTGCACATCATGCAGCACTGCAGCGTCGCTTAATTGCGCTATATGTTGACCTGACAGGTTCTCTAGCTTTTTAAAGTCCAGCCGGGCAGGTGATTTGCCAATACCACTGAGATCGAACCATTCCCGCGCCTGTTCATCGGTGAAGAATTCATCGTCTCCATGGCTCCAGCCCAAACGTGCAAGATAATTGCGCATTCCCGATGCGGGATACCCCATCGCCTGGTATTCTTCGACACCAAGCGCGCCGTGGCGCTTGGACAGTTTTTTACCGTCGGGGCCGTGAATCAACGGAATGTGAGCCCAGACGGGGATGTCCCATCCCATTGCGGTGTAAAGCGTCATCTGACGTGCAGCGTTGTTTAGGTGGTCGTCACCGCGTATGACGTGTGTCACACCCATATCATGGTCGTCGACCACAACCGCCAGCATATAGACAGGCGTTCCATCAGAGCGCAAAAGCACCATGTCATCAAGTTGATCATTGCGGATCGTCACATCCCCTTGAACCTTGTCACGAATGATGGTCGTGCCTTCGCCTGGGGTGCGCAGACGTATGACGTAGGGGCGGTCTGGATGGGTATCGCTCGGGGCGTCGCGCCACGGGGATTGAAACATGGTCGACCGGCCCTCTGCGCGGGCTGCGTCACGAAACGCCGCGATGTCGTCTTGTGTCGAAAAACACTTATATGCGGCTCCTTTTTTCAGCAGATCACGAGCGACCTGTGCATGGCGGTCGGCGCGTTCAAACTGACTGATAGCCTCGCCATCATGGTCCAAGCCAAGCCAGTCCAGTCCTCTGAGGATTGCATCAGTAGCCTCGGGCGTTGACCTCGCGCGGTCGGTATCTTCTATCCTGAGGAGAAATTTGCCGCCATGCCGCTTTGCAAAAATCCAATTAAACAACGCCGTCCGTGCGCCTCCAATATGGAGAAAGCCTGTGGGTGAGGGGGCAAATCGAGTGACAACCGGACCTGACATGGGCGGATTAACCTTTCGGTAAGAGAGACTGCGGTACGCTGACATGCTCCTTAGCGTTCAGCGCGGAAAGGCACAAGCATGCGCTGGATCACGGGATGGTTTGCCAGTCAGGTGTTAGCGCAGCGCGGCGCCCTTTTTCCGTGGCTGCCTGTTGTTTTGTCGGTTGGCATCGCGGCCTATTTTTCATTGCGGTCGGAGCCTTCGATTGTCTTGCTATGGGCCGCGGCGGGCGGTGCTTTTACATTTAGTATGCTCACGTTGCGGGTGGGTGCCGCTTTGGGGCCTGTGTTTATCGGTCTCGCGGTTGCATTGGCTGGATTTGGATGGGCAGGTACACGCGCGCATTTGGTGTCCGCCCCTGTTTTGGACTGGCGTTACTACGGTCCTGTTGAGGGACGGCTTGTCGGACTTGACAGGTCAGCTTCAGACGCGGTCCGTCTCACATTTGATCAGGTTGTTCTAAGGGGAATTGCGCCCGACCAGACGCCCGCGCGTGTTCGGATTTCGCTTCATGGTGATCAGGGTTTCACGGATCTGATGGCTGGGGGTAAATATATTGTAACGGCTCATTTATCCGGTCCCAGAGGCGCGGTGGAGCCGGGTGGGTTTGATTTTCGCCGTCATGCTTGGTTTCTTCGACTTGGGGCAATTGGATATACGCGCACACCTGTTCTGGCGTTGGAGCATCGTCAGGGCGAGGTTGGCCTTTTGCATTTTCGTTTAAGCCTTGCGGATCGTGTGCGGGCGGCCCTTCCTGGGCAAAGTGGTGCCATGGCTGCGGCGCTTTTGACCGGAGACCGCAGTGGAGTAAGCCAAAAAACGCTAAAGGATCTTCGATACACAAACTTGGCCCATTTGCTTGCGATTTCGGGCCTTCATATGGGTTTGCTGGTCGGTGTTGTATTTTTTGCTGTGCGTTATGTTTTGGCTTGCGTCCCATGGGTCGCATTGCGTTGGCCGATCAAACGAATGGCAGCTTTTGCAGCGCTTTTGGCTGCGACTGGATATCTTGCCTTGTCCGGGGGCAACGTGGCCACAGAAAGAGCTTTCATCATGGCTGCTGTCGCCTTGACGGCTGTGATGCTTGACCGCCGCGCTTTAAGCCTCCGGGCTGTGGCTTTGGCAGCTATGATCGTGCTCATTTTACGTCCTGAAGCCTTGATGTCACCGGGGTTCCAGATGTCTTTTGCCGCCACCACGGCCCTGGTTTCTGTTTTTACGGCTTTCAGATCAGATTCTGGATGGCCTGTACCCAATTGGGTCAAGCCGATTTTGGCAACGGTGCTTTCATCAGCTGTGGCCGGGTTTGCAACGGCGCCGGTTGCGATGGCTCATTTCAATATTTTGTCGCATTATGGTTTGTTTGCCAATCTGAGCACAGTACCTTTAATGGGAATTTGGGTGATCCCATGGGGGGCAATTGCTATGATGGTCATGCCTTTGGGTCTGGAGTATTTTCCATTGATGGCAATGGGTTGGGGCATTGACTGGATTCTTTTTGTCGCGGACCAAATTACCAGATGGCCCGGAGTGCGATCCAGCATACCTAGTCCGACGGCGGCTGTATTACCGGTCATGGCGCTTGGCGCAGCGTGGCTTGTTATCTGGCAAGGATGGGGGCGCTTGATTGGGATTGTGCCTATTTTTCTTTCAGTGCTGTTCTGGTTTGGGACAGACCGCCCGGATATTCTCATTTCCGAAGACGGTGGTCTTGTCGGGGTGCGGACCGATGATGGCCTTGCTCTGAACCGTTCCAAAGGCTCGCGTTTTGTTGCTTCTAGCTGGCTTGAAAACGACGGGACATTACGTAGTCAATCAGACGCAGCCGCCTTGTGGCCAGAAAAGAGCCCGGTACGAATTGTTCGTGGAAAGCGACAGGCGGCGGCATTCAAGGGGTGCCAAGGCCATGAACTGGTGATTTCAAATCAACCGTTGGGGGATGACCTGCCGTGCACTGTGTGGGATCCTCCCCGACTTTTGGGGCAGTCTGTTGCTGGTTGGCAGTCAAAAAATGGTTGGTATTTCATTACCGAGCGGACACGCAGCGGTTCGCGTTTATGGTCCGCACCCGGGTTATGACAATCTAGTCAGTAGGTTCGGATTAATCCAACTAAACGGCCTTGAACCTTGACCTGACCAATTGGAAGCACGCGCGCCTCGTATGCCGGGTTGGCAGCCTCAAGAACCACGCTGTTACCTTTTCGGTGAAATCTTTTGAGCGTTGCCTCGTAGCCGTCTACCTGCGCGACCACAATATCCCCATCCACGGCTTGTCCGGTTTCCCGAATTACCACAACATCCCCATCATTGATGCCAGCATCAATCATCGAATCGCCTTTGACCTCCAAAGCATAATGATTGCCATTTCCGCTGAGCATTGCACCGGGGACAGCGACACGTGGCGGCACATCTTCGATCGACTGAATTGGAACGCCAGCAGCAATGCGTCCTAGCAATGGCAGGTCCGACAGCTCTGCGGTGATAACTTGCTGTGCCTGTATTGGCGCAGGCACATCAGGCAGGTCTCCGTCTATGACGCGCGGATGAAAGCCACGCTGCGCCAAAGCGTCGGGAAGTTTGACAATTTCGATTGCACGGGCTCTGTGCGCAAGGCGACGGATGAAGCCGCGCTCTTCCAAGGCCGTGATCAATCGGTGAATACCCGATTTAGATCGTAGATCTAACGCTTCTTTCATTTCATCAAAACTGGGTGGGACACCATCCTGAGCCGTGCGCCGGTTGATAAACTCCAATAAATCAAGTTGTTTTTTAGTGAGCATTCCAACCCCCAGCATCAGTTCAGTTGTGTGTTTGTTCTACGCGTGTTCATGGTTTGTGTCAATAAACACACTTGCTGACCGGATCGCGTTCTTTTTGGTATGGAAACATCAGTCTGTCCTGCCGCTGCAAAAAGGTTGCTGGCATGCTGACATGGCGGGCTTAACACCCTGTTAACGATGCGAGGCGACGCGTGCAGCATGACACTGGGATGATCTGCTCTTGCGTCAGCATTTCAAATAATTGTCTAGGCATCACAGCCAGTAAATTCCGTTCT
>JAQXDR010000066.1 GCA_029251265.1 Pseudoprimorskyibacter sp.
GTTCACCGTCGCAGCAATCGCCCAAAACCTCCGGAAATTTGCAAAACTCAAGCCAATGGTGGCAACCACCGGCTGAAAACAAGTCTCGGCATCAGTCGTTCAATGAAATCAGTGCAGTCGCTAAACGCGCAACGCCAAAAACAATGACTTTTTCAGCAAAATCGGCCAAGACGTCTGGCAAAAAAAACAGCCGCATGAAGTTGCGCATGAGCGATTACCTTCATCTGCAGGGGGACGATGATAACACGTGCGTGACCATGACCGCGCACCCTACCAAATGCAGCTGTGATGCGGAGTTCGGTCAACAAGCCACTGGAATTACATAATTGGTCATGGGGCAGTTCCTTATTCCGGCAGGATGAAAGGCATAACGCTACCGTCTGAAGTTACGTCAGGAATGAATGTTGTTCCCGAAACCATGTAATTTGAGGCAAAGCCACTCCAGCGCTTCGTATTTCACGGGAGTAGCGCAGAGCCTTGTTCGTCACAAATTCTAATCTGACAGCTTTATGCTTCTTGGTCAGTGTTCTGACGTCAAACCATGCAAAGGTTAGATATATCCGAGGGGTATATTGAATGTTAAATTCGGCCATCATCAGCATAAAGCTGTCGAAAAGATAAACTACCTTGGGGCAAGTTTTTGCAATTTTCAACCGGTTGGTGAACCAAATTGAAGCTGTCAATCATTCAAGGAATCGAGCCAAGGCCAACGCATGCTTCGACTAAGATTTCCGAGGTGGTTGCAAAAATAAAAATTTTCCTGCTCTGAACAGGCATAACTTCCCCCAGAAACCTGACACCACCATCTGCGTAGAAGACGATCATTGACGCCGGCCTTGATGCCCGAGCTGACATGTATCAACAGCTCTTCGCCTCATCAAAGCTCACTCTAACTCACGACGATTGCTGAGTAGCTGCCTTGGACCTATAGGGTTTGAACCGACGCTTGTGGGGATAATGGGTAATGCACCATTTGACAAAGTCCAAAGGGCACCAAAAAACAGCGTTATATCGCGCATAATGGCCTAATTTTCCAAGTCGTCCACAACGTCAGCATGGAGGTGCCGCTCGCCACGCGCTTTAGAAAGCGTTATTTGACGCTGTCGTTCCCTGAAACGCTCTTTATCGATGTCCGAGGTCGTCGCGATGCAGGAATGACAAGACACTCCTAACTCGAATTCAGGACGATCTTGATCTTCTGGCAAAATCGGCTGTCGGCATGCATGACACAGGATATGTGGACCTTCTCGCAAACCATGTCCAACGGAAACACGTCCGTCAAAGACAAAGCAGTCTCCCTTCCAGGTACTATCTTCTTTAGGCACCTCTTCGAGGTATTTTAGTATTCCACCTTTCAGGTGAAACACGTCGGATACGCCTTCGGACAACAGCCAATTGGTCGATTTTTCGCACCGGATACCGCCAGTGCAAAACATCGCTATGCGTTTGTTATCAAATTTTTTTTTGTTTGCTTGCCACCATGCTGGAAAGTCTCGAAAACTATCAGTCTTTGGGTTAATCGCCCCGTCAAAACTGCCGATGGCAACCTCATAGCTGTTTCGGGTATCAATCGTGACAACATCAGGCGACTGGATCAAAGCATTCCAGTCAGCGGCTTCGACATAATGGCCAACACCAGATCGCGGATCTACATCCGGCCGGCCCATTGTGACAATCTCGCGCTTAAGACGGACTTTCATACGTGCAAAAGGACGTTTGCTTGCCGTGGATAGTTTCCACTCCAGATCAGCGCACCCAGGCAGCGCCATAATATGAGACAGTGCTTCATCTATGCCAGCGCGCGGCCCTGAAATGGTGCCATTGATACCTTCGTTTGCCAGCAACAAAGTGCCGGTAATCTCCTGTTTTTGACACAGCTCCAAAAGAGGTGCGCGAAACACCGACGGATCGTCAAAACGGGCAAAATGATAAAGAGCAGCAACAGTCAGCATGGACGGTGTCATAAAGCCAAGCGGCAACCTTCTGCAAGGGATTACGCAGAAAATGACTGGCTGTGAAACCTCGGAGAGCCCACTATCTCTGGTCAGCCCTGAGGGATCTTATTCTTGAATAAACCGGGGTGTTTCTCAATCCGCGTGCATCTCTTGCGGCGTGTTTTGGCAGTCCCAAAACTGAACGCACCGCTTTTGGGTGACGTCTTGCCTAATAACCAATTCGATCAAAACATCGTATGTGCATTTATATTAACGATAGTCATATATCCCCCTAAAGTACTGCCAGATCCATGATGATTGAATACATCAAACTTGGCATCCACGGTCGAAGACATTTAATCGCGGGACAAACGGCTGGACGCGTGTGCATTGGACACATTAGTTGCGTGATGTTAAAGTGCATCTGCGTTTAAAACTTAGATATTTATCCAATTTGAACACCGGATAAATTGGTTGTTATAGAGGGTTGATCCAAACCTGATCAGAATGGAGATTGATCATAAATAAAGGCTCCAAACCGTCTACAGGTCCATCTGCATCAACCGCTGTTCTTGAAACAGAGGCCAAACTTGCGCTGTTTTACGAAGAACACAGCGCGGATGGCCTTTTGGTTCGCTATGGTCGTGGCAGATTAAAGCATTTTCTTGGGCGCCAGTTATTGACGATGTTGGGTGCCGCTTCTTTGATGTTTCTTGTCAACTTTTGGGTTGGGGTAATGACCGCTTGTGTCGCGCTTATGGGCGAAGCTGTAGACTGTCTGTATCTTCTGAGATTGGAAAACCTTCGGGATCGTGGTGTGTCATCCCGCAAATTACACATTGGTGCAACGCTGACTGCTGGCTTTCAGGCATTGACGATTTCGGGTTGCGTCATCACCGCGCTTGTCACGTCTAACGACGTGTCTGCCAACTTCTTCGCTTTTGCTTTCCTCACAGGGGCCGCCATCAATATTGCTATGGTTTTGCCATATCACCGGCCCTCCTCCTACGTCCGCCTCAGCATTTACGCTTCGGTAGGTTTTGGGTATTTTCTGTTTGAGCTCATCACGTTCCAAGCACCATTGAACCTTGCTTATGATGGGCTGGGGCTTGCTATGATGGCTGTCATGGTACGCTCGTTCTCTCAGAATTCGGTCAATCATGCACACCGCAATTGGCGGTCAAACAAAGAACTTCTCTTGCGCCAATTAGAGCTTGAGCGCTCTGCGCAGATCCTTGCAGATACGCAACGAGAGAGCTATCGGCTTTCTATGGTGGCACGTCATGCCAGCGATAGCGTCATTCTTGCTGGGCCTGATCTACGGATCACATGGGTCAACGATGCATTTACCACCACCACCGGTTACACATTAGATGAGGCGTCTGGCCAAACGTCCGCTGAACTCTTACGTGGTCCATATACGGATGACGCCACGATCCAGTCGTTCTCACACGAAGGGTATGAAGGCAGACCAGCGCGCAAAGAGGTTCTGAATTATACAAAAGACGGGCGCAAGATCTGGATGGACGTCAACCTTGTGCCGATCTTGTCAGATGCTGGTGCTGTTACAATGTATGTTGCCATAGGACGCAACATTACGGCAACCAAGACGTATGAAAACCATCTTGCAAAAGCCAAAGCGGCAGCTGAGGATGGCTCGCGCGCAAAAGCCGCCTTTCTTGCCACTATGAGCCATGAAATCCGCACACCCATGAACGGTGTGATCGGCATGGCCGATTTGATGGCCGATAGCGATCTTACGCCTTCACAAAGCAATTACATTCAGACCATTCGGGATTCTGCTGAATCTTTGCTGAAGATCATCAATGATGTTTTGGATTTTTCAAAGCTTGAGGCGGACAAATTAGACTTTGAGTCAGAACCGTTTTCGCTTGTTGACTGCGTCAGCGCATCAATGACTCTCATGAAAACCCAAGCAAAAGATAAGGGCATATCACTTAAGGTGTCTTATGACACAAAGTTACCCGCCCTATTTTTAGGAGATTCAGGACGGATCAGACAAATTCTTGTCAATTTACTGAGCAATGCCATCAAATTTACTGATACCGGCGGCGTGTCGATTCAAGTCTCCGCGCATCAAAAAGCGGCGTTGTGCAACGTCACAATCCGGGTCACCGACACTGGTATCGGTGTTCCAGTGGACCGCGTTTTCAGTATTTTTGAACAGTTTGTCCAGGCGGATGCAGCAACAACTCGTCAATTTGGGGGGACTGGGCTGGGCCTCGCAATATCGCGGCAGCTGGCCCACCGGATGAACGGGAATTTAGTTCTTGATCCCCAGTACAATGATGGGGCCAGTTTCGTTTTAGCCTTGCCGATGACGCCAACCAAAAAGCCCGAATACAAAGAAAATAGTTCGTCAGTACTTGTTGATACCTCCGCATTGCAAGGAACCCGGATTTTAGTTGCAGAAGATAATTTGACCAATCAAATGCTGATGCGCGCATTTTTGAAAGATATTGACCCTGACCTGGGTGTGGCTGGAAATGGCCGTGAAGCCGTAAACATGTTTAGAACACTCTCACCAGATGTGATTTTGATGGATATGGCCATGCCTGTTCTGGACGGTCTGGAGGCCACACGCGAAATCCGCGCCTTGCCAGGAATACAACCTGTCATTATTGCGTTGACTGCCAACGCGTTTCAAACTGACCGTGATCGATGCATTGCTGCTGGAATGGATGATTTTTTATCCAAACCTGTAAGAAAATCCCAACTACTTACCGTTCTACGCGAGGTAATTGCCAAGCGCGACACCACATCCAGCTCCTTAACACGGGGTACTTCTCAGTCTGCGGGTTGAACCCCTCGGGAACTATAGCGTATCACAAGCCGTCGACGATTTAAGAGGTCCAAAGTGGATATCGCTGCCCGTGTCTGGAACCATAAGTGGAAGATCGATCCGATCGTCCGCTCCTTGATTGATACCGACTTTTACAAGCTGCTGATGTGCCAATCGGTTTTTCGTAATCATCGTAATACTCACGTGACTTTCAGTTTGATCAATAGATCCAAGGATGTCCCTCTCGCGCGCCTTATTGACGAAGGCGAATTGCGTGAACAGCTTGACCACATCCGCAGCCTGTCGCTTTCACGTGGCGAAAGCACGTGGCTGCGCGGAAATACATTTTATGGCAAACGCCAGATGTTCAGGCCCGATTTCATGGAATGGTTCGAAGGCTTGCGGCTTCCACCGTACCATCTGGAGCGTGTTGGCGATCAGTATGAGCTGACGTTTGAAGGCAGCTGGCCCGAGGTTATGCTGTGGGAAATTCCGGCTTTGGCAGTCCTTATGGAACTGCGCGGGCGGGCGGTTGTGAATCAAATGGCCCGGTTTGAAATACAGGTCCTTTATGCTCGCGCTATGACCAAACTTTGGGAAAAAATTCAGACGTTGCGCAGCCTTGAAGATTTGCGTGTGGCAGATTTTGGAACCCGACGCCGCCATAGCTTTTTGTGGCAGGACTGGTGTGTTCAGGCAATGGTGGAAGGGTTGGGCAAGCGTTTTGCCGGCACTTCGAATTGCCTTATTGCAAAAAATCGCGATCTGGAGGCGATCGGCACAAATGCACATGAGCTTCCAATGGTGTATGCAGCCCTTGCAGAGGATGACAGGGCCTTGGCACAGGCCCCTTATGAGGTTTTGGCCGATTGGCATGCCGAGCATGATGGCAATTTACGCATTATCCTGCCCGACACCTATGGCACCAACGGTTTTTTAAAAAATGCGCCTGACTGGTTGGCCGGGTGGACTGGGATCAGAATAGATAGTGGCGATCCGGCCCTTGGGGCAGAAACAGCCATTCAATGGTGGACAGAGCGTGGTGAAGATCCGCGCGAAAAACTGATTATCTTCTCTGATGGATTGGATGTGGAAACAATGTGTTCGTTACACGCTCAATTTTCAGAACGTGTACGTGTCAGTTTTGGCTGGGGCACGATGCTGACAAATGATTTTCGTGGACTTGCGACGGATGATCGTCTGGCACCTTTCAGTCTCGTGTGTAAGGCGGTTTCAGCCAATGGCCGGTTTACAGTGAAACTTTCAGACAACCCAAACAAAGCCATGGGGCCAACCGATCAGATTACACGCTATAAGCATGTCTTTGGTGTCGGTGCCCAAGTCCCAAGGAAAGTCGTCGTGTAACTGATGGCAGGGCTGACCAGCCATCAAAGGCGCCTTGACAGGTCACACTTTGTTGGACCGTTCAGGACATTGTGGCCAACAGCCGCATCAGCATGGCTTCGCATTGCAAAAGCTGCGACACCTCGATGTATTCGTCAGCTTTATGTCCCTGTCCCTCCATTGAACCGGGGCCACACACAACCGTGGGAATGCCCTGTGCATCGAAAAAGCCAGCTTCGGTTCCAAAAGCAACCTTGGTCAATGCAGTCTGCGCCAAATTCCGTACTTCGGTGACCACTGCCGCCCCCAAAGGAGTGTCCAAGCCCGGATATGCTGCCAGAGGTGTCACCTCAATACGCGCAGCAGCCCCGTGCCGCGCCACAACCTCAGCCAAAGCTGTGTCGATACGCCGGCGTAAATCCACTGGCGGGTCGGCCGCAAGGTGGCGAAACTCGAACCGCATATTGGCACGGTCGGGAACAATATTCAGCGCCGTCCCACCTTGTAAGATCCCAACATGCAGCGTGCTGTATGGTATATCATAAGCAGGGTCACGGACGCCAAAGGTTGCAATGTCATCCTGCAACGCCCGTAATGCAACGATGGTATCAGCGGAAACATTCAGCGCATTCACAAACCGTGGGGCAAGCGCCGAATGCCCGGCCTGTCCGGTAATTTGAGCTTCAAAACCCTGTTTGCCCTTATGCCCAGTGGCCACCTGCATCTGTGTGGGTTCACCAACGATGGCAAATCGTGGTTTGCCCATCAATGGGGCAAGTTGCGCCATCATGGTTGCAACACCCGTGCAACCAAGCTCTTCATCATAAGACAGAACAATCTTCAGCGGCTCACGCAACGGCATTTGGCTGGCCGCTTTGGCTGCGGAAAGCATGGCCGCCACAAACCCTTTCATATCTGTCGTGCCGCGCCCGAACAGACGATCGCCCTCGCGTGTCAAAGCAAAGGCCGGCTGCGTCCAGGCCTGTCCAGCGACCGGCACAACATCAGTATGCGCTGACAACACAACACCGGAACCCTGTGGTCCTATCTCGGCATACAAACCAGCCTTGGGCATGTCCGGGTCTGTCAAACGGGTGACGCGGAACCCCCACCCATGCAGAAGATGCTGCACGTAATCGATCAAATCAAGATTGCTGTCGACACTGACCGTTTCGAAACCGATCAACCGGTCAAGAGTTTCAAGCATTCCCTATCCCTCATATTTCACATGCGCGGTCTTGTGCCGCCAGCCACACCTGAAAATCACGCACCGTACCTTCGTAATCAGCACCAGCCAAGGGGCCTGACTGCGCGTGTTCGGA
The DNA here is from genome assembly GCA_029251265.1 of Pseudoprimorskyibacter sp. GTDB lineage: Bacteria > Pseudomonadota > Alphaproteobacteria > Rhodobacterales > Rhodobacteraceae > JAQXDR01. The sequence continues at coordinate 7,404 of JAQXDR010000066.1, forward strand.
CCCAAGGGCCACCTGCATTCTTTCCAGCTTTTCGCGGTCTTCTGTATTTACAGCTTCCCACAACGCTATGCGCTGTTCAATTGTTGCCGCATCCAAGTCATCGCCAAATGTCGACATCGTCCACTTCACACGAATGCTGTTTACCGTGAGCGGAAAGATAGACAAAGACACCAACAGACTTGCCGCGACGCTTACGACCTGTGTTGGAAACTTTCCAAACAATGTGGAGCGCATCCGTTCCTCGTCTGTCAGCGATGCGGATCCCATACCGCGCGACTGTATACCCTCGGGATATTGCGCCGCATAAGAGGTAAAGCCGTCGCCACAGACCAGCTTGCGCGCCAATCCCGTCGGAGTATAGCCATGCAATGTCCGCGGATGCACCACGGACAAATGATACCCTTCCATAAAGTTTTCAACCAGGCACTTCCAATTGGTATGCCACACTTCGGATGCAACATGGACCAACCGATAGGCTTCGGGGTCATAGTTTGCCAGCAACTGATCCAGATCGGGATGTTCAAAAGCCTGCACCTTCCGATCAAGTGTCACATATATAAAGCCGTTCCATATCTGCACACGGTGGCTGTGCAGTCGGCAGCTTTTGGGATCAAAACCGCTATTCTCCATCATGGGCGCTCGCAGCAAAGACCCGTCCCTGCGATAGGTCCACGCATGATAGCTGCACATAAACCGACGGGCCTGTCCGTGTCCCTCTGCCAGCGGCATGCCACGATGCCTGCACACATTGGCAAAAACCCGGATCTGGGCATCATCTCCGCGGACGACCAAAAGCGGTTCATTCAATAGCTGAAGCGTGAAAAAATCGCCCGGCAGAGGCACCTCGTCGACACGCCCGATACAGTGCCAGCCTTTGCGCAGGACTGTGTTACATTCATGCTGGAATTGTGCGTCAGAGGTATAAAAGCCACCCGGCATCCCCATTGGGCGATCTGGAGGCAGAGCCGCCGCTGCCTGCAATTGGTCGCGCAACATCGTCATGTTGTTACCCCTCGTCTCCCGGCACCCCATAAGAAGGTGCCTCACGCGGATCAATCGCCCGCTGAACGTATGCCTCGACCTGCGGCTTGTAGACAGACCACGCGCTGGCCACTGCTTCGATCGGGCAGTCATCAGTCCAGTCACAGCGCAGATCAACCAAAGGCCAACTATGGCGATCCACGACCATTAGGCCCGCGGAATGTACAGGACCGGCCTCTCCTCCGGCGGCGAGCCCCGCCTTTAATGCGGCGATCAGGCGGTCACCAAGATGTCCGGTGCTGTCCTTAAATCCCTGTACGATTGCATCGGGAACTGCCTCATTGGCCAAGAGATTTCCACCAGAGGCCACGTCCAGCCCCTGCGCTTGTGTCCAGATACCAAGCGAGCGTGGCCCTGAATGTATCGCTGTCTTTCCTTGTGCATCCACAGCCAGCACCTGCCGATAGTCAATATGCTCTGCAGATCGCAGAACCTTTGCCACTGCCCCATCAGAGGATGCGCCCGCCTGCATTTGGTCCAGAACTGCAGGTCCAAGACGTGGATCGGTGACATTTTGCGATGCCACGGCACCCACAGCTGCTCTGGCATAGGAGCACCGCGCCGCCACAGCTGGTGATGATGACGAAATCGCCACACCAAACATACCCGTCTCGGCGCATCGTGCTACCAATGAAAATGTCATGTCTGGTTCCTCTTTCCCCTGCTAAGATAGTTGTCTGATCCCCTTGGATGCTTGCCCGCATTTAATCCGGGATGACGGCTGTTGCGTCGATTTCCACCAACCAGTCAGGCCGCGCCAGCGCCTGTACGACCAGCCCGGTCGACACGGGATGTACCCCACGAATATATTCGCCCATGGTGCGATACACAGCCTCTCGGTGGCGAACATCAGTGATATAGACGACTACCTTGACCAGATGCGCCATCTCTCCGCCGGCTTCTTCGATCAGCTGTTGGATATTCTGCATAACTTTATGGGTTTGTTCGACCGGATCGTGGCTGTCGATATTGCGCGCATCCTCTAGATTTTGGGGACATTGCCCGCGGAGCCAGACCGTCCGTCCGCCGCGCGTGACAACGGCCTGACACAGGTCGTTATCCAGGTTTTGTTCAGGGTAGGTCTCTTTTGTATTAAATTTGCGGATGCGTTCATGCGTCATAATCAGGCCTCCGCCTTGGCGCGGCCTGCATCAATGCACGCCATCAGATACTGCGCAAAATCATAGTTTGGACGTTCCAGATGGCTAAGATGTCCGGGTTGTGCCAAACTTGAACATAACCCACGATAGACCTTTTCGGTACAGCCGCGGTCCTCCAAGTTCACATCGTCCAACAAGGCCTTTAATGTATTAAAGTTATCCTGAGCATCGGGGTCGTTGGCATAGTCATCTGACATTCCACCACCATAGCGTATATGGACCTGACCCGGCCCCACAGGATGCAACGACAGATACCAAAAATATCCCGGCGTCAGGGTGATCATCAGGCTTGGGTACAGCGATAACAAAAAGGTCGTGCACCTTTCCTGTCCCTTAAGCCGATCATTACTGGGATGAGCCAGCGCAATGCGCAACGTGTCATCTTTTAAAATGGTATGATAGTTGAAGTTTGGGTGTCCTGGGGGGCAGACCATATCTTCGAGCCGTGAAAGCGCCCCCACCGTCGCAGCATGACAAACGGGCAAGTGATAGCTTTCCATGAAATTCTCGGCCAGAACTTTCCAGTTGGTTTCCCAGACATGCTCTTCATAGAATGTCTCGGTATAGTTGGTCATGTCATACCCTGCGACCATGGCCTCGACGTCAGCCAGACGTTCGGCAACGGGCACAGCGTCAGGGTTCAAACACACGAAAACCCACCCCAACCATTCTTCGCAACGTATGTTGGGCAAGGTGTAGGCATCCTTGCAGAAGGCTTCGTTTTGTGACATCGCCGGAGCCCCCCGCAACGAGCCGTCCAGATTGTACGTCCAGGCATGGTAGGGGCAAACGATGGTTGATGTCGTTCCGCGTCCCTGCAATAGCGTCGACATCCGGTGCAAACACACATTGCTCATTGCGCGCAGACACCCAGTCCGATCCCGCAAGACAACAATCGGTTCGCCCGCCAATTCACAGGTCACATAGTCGCCGGGATTAGCCAACGCACTGGCCCGTCCCACACAAAACCATTCCCGCCGAAATACATGCTCTAGTTCTTCGTCTACGAAGGCTTGTGTTGTGTAGACCTCTGCCGGCATGGCACGTGCATGCTCAAACGGCAGGGCCGAATTCTGCCGCAATGCTTCAACCGGATCGACGCTATCTTTCGCCATAATCAATACTCCTGGGATGGGACGGTCCGTCCTGGGGATCTGTTTGACATAGGAAAGATGAGGCACCCGCCTGCGCGAGACAAGCATCACAGCGACGCTTGGGTGTCGGCCTTAGACGTTTTGCCCAAAAATTGGCCCCAATGGCCCCATGCGCATGCCGGGGCGTAAACATCGGTAGCGTGACGCGTCCAGCCGACAAGGGAACACACCGGAGGCTTCGACACAGATCACCCCGCGTGCACCTGGTTCAAAATCGGCTCGGAAATGGGCAGTGCTTTTCACGCCCACCAAGGGGATATCCAGCGGCTCTATGCCGAAATGGGTAAACAACGCCCTGTCCAACCCCTGAACCCGGACCGAACTGACAACCACGCGCACCTGCGTTCCAACGACGTGTAAAAGCGCGCTTGGTCCCAAACTGGCAATGCCCCCACCATACATTTCACCGCTATAGGGAACCTGCCCATCACTGAGCTGCAGCACCTTGAAATCTGCATGCAAAGGCGGATCGTCACACGTACCTGATCCGGCCCCGAGCGACATATATAGATCTTGTCCAAGACCTGCTGCATGCGCTTGTTGCGCAGCCTCCGGGTCACATAAGACACCCAAGATTGCCTCCGCGTTGACCTCTATAAACGCATGCAGCAAACCGGTTGTGTCAGAGGCCCCGCCAGCACCGGGATTGTCTTGAACATCGGCCAAAATGACCGGACCATGACCGGACATGGTTTGTGCCTTTGCGACGGCCGACCTCGCATCCACCAGCTGTGTCTGAAACAGGGGTTCGGCCTGACAAAGCCGCGCCAGTGCGGATTCGGCCAAAGAGGATGCCAGCTCGGGTGTGTTAGCATAGGCCAGGACGGCGGGGCCGCAATCTGCAATATCAGCAGCCGTAAACCCAAGCGCCATGTCCACATAAGACCCAACAGAATCACAGTCTTCCAAAGCGCGATACAGCGCATCACAAGGAGCCATTCCAGTCGCCTGCGCGTGCAGAGGCACAAGAAATGGAGCCTGCCGAAAGGCGGGATGAAACACCTCACCCTCTAAAACCTGCACCAGCCGGCGCAGGCAGCGTGCACCTGTCGCTGCCATGTCCAGATGCGGGTATGTCCTGTAGATTGTGATACAATCGGCAAGCTCTATCAACCGGGCGCTCAGGTTTGCATGCAGATCCAAACTAACGCCTATTGGCAGATCCGGTCCAAGTTCGGCTCTTAGTCGCTCCAGCAGCGCGCCTTCTCCGTCAGGAAAGGACTGCGTGACCATCGCACCATGCAGATCAAGATAGAGCGCATCCACAGGGCCTGCAGCCTCCAGTTCTGCCAGGATAATGTCTCCGATCATATCAAAGGCATCATCGGTCACCGGTCCGCTGGGCTCGGCTGCGCACCACAGCAGGGGATGACAAAGAATGTCACCGCGCACCTGCGCTTCGGCCAAGGCTCCGGCAATCGGTAGGTTCATACCATGTGTCTCGTGGGCCACCTCTTGGCCCTGCAAAAGACGCGGCCAGCTGTCCGCCATGAGAAATTCTTGAACGCCCGCAAGGTTGGGCGCAAAGGTATTTGTCTCGTGCTGCGCCCCCGCAAAGGCAATGCGCCATGTCATCCTTAGTCTCCCTTTGTCACCATATCCAGGCAGTATGAATTTTGACATGTCATATCAGATGACATCGCGTGTCTTGGCCCAATCCTTGTTAAAACGCGCAAAACGCGCGGAGCGTACCAGTCAATGCATGGATGTCTGACGCAACGTTGAGCAGGCATTTTCCTCCAAGATGTGATCCACTTTACGCAAACAACACGAAAGACCATTCTATGCTGGATATCAAGATCACCGATCACGTGGCGCAGGTTACTCTTGCACGCCCGGAGAAAAAGAATGCCATCAATTTTGATATGATGGATGCTCTGACCGCTGGTGCGCAGCAGATAGCCGACGAACCATCGGTGCGGGCGGTGGTCATGTCTGGCGCGGGGGACTGTTTTTGCGCGGGCATTGATTTGGAGCTATTGCAAAACGTGGCCAGCCGGATGGATGACACCAAACGACAGATGCGCGTCGACGTCCAAGACGGTCTGGGAAATCTGTTCCAGCGCCCATTCTTGGCATGGCGTGCGTTGAATGTACCGGTCATCGCGGCGATCGAGGGTGTGTGTTACGGCGCAGGGATGCAATTGGCATTGGCTGCCGATTTTCGTATCGCCGGACATGACGCCCGCTTGTCAATCATGGAGGCAAAATGGGGCCTTATTCCTGACATGGGTATTACCAGTATGCTTCCCGGTCTGATGCGGGCCGATCAGGCAAAAGCGCTTTTCATGACGGGCCGTGTTCTTGACCCCGCGCAGGCGCAGAACCTCGGGCTTATCACCGAACAGGCCCAAGACCCACATGCCGCAGCCCTTGCCATGGCCCAGGATCTGGCAGGGCGTTCGCCCGAAGCCGTCCAAAGTTCAAAGCGATTGGTTGATGCGGCTTGGGCGACTGACCGGTCTTTGTTGGCACTGGAGGCGGAATTGCAGGCAAACCTCATGGGATCGCCCAACCAGATGGAAACCGTGATGGCCCAGATGCAACGGCGTTGCCCGGTTTTTAAATAAAGATTGCGCCTTAGCGGTGCAATACCTGTTCGGTCTAGATTGTGCGCCGCAGACGGCGTGCAACAAGGACCAAACTGACCGACAGCAAAATACACCACACCCCGTGTCCGACACCTTGTGCCGGAAAATCAAACCCTCGGTCTATCAGGTCGCCTGTCACCCACGGGCCCACGGCCGAACTGATCACCATCAAAGCCGTCATCAATGCGCGCACGGATCCAAGGTGGCGCGTGCCATAGACAACCGGTAAAAAGGCACCCCAAAAAGTATTGATCAACCCTTGACTGATCCCCATGACGCTCAGCACCAGACCCCACATGATCGGACTGCCAGATGGACCGATCAAAAGCATCGAAACACCCATGGGCAGCAATAAATACGGCAAAAGTCGTTGTGGTCCAAACCGGTCACAGACAAGACCGGACACAAGTGAGCTTGTCACGGCAACCACTGCGTACAGTGGATAGGCAGCCGCAAGGGCGACAAGGCTCCATCCCTTGACCTCGGCCACATGAACTTGATGAAAAAATACGACTGTTCCAATCCATCCCGGAGTCAGCGCAAGCGGCAGCAAGGCCCAAAACAACCAGTGGCGTAAAACGTCTCCTCGGGTCCAGTGGCGCCCAGCCAACCCCGACAAGGCAGAAACGTCAGCCGAATCTCCAACTGGATCACGTTCTTTCGATAACAGCCAAAACAAAAGTGGCAAAAATCCGATTGCCAGAATGATACCCACGCCCGCAAATCCCCACCGCCAGCCAAACCAGGTGACGAAGGCAATCACTGGCAAGGGTAAAAACGCCTCGCCCACCTGATAGCCTAAGGATGCAAGCGCCACGGCGCGCCCCCGCGTTTTGACAAACCAGCGCCCCATCGCGGTCACGGATATGTGCGTAAACATTCCCTGACCACAAAACCGCAGCATGAAAACCGCTAAACCTAGAAACCAAACATTCTGCGCAGCCGCCATGATCAGGCAGGCTATTGCAAAAAGCGCCGTAACCCCCACAACCAATCGCCGAAGAGGAATCGTATCAGCAAGGCCACCTCGCATCAAAAGCAGTCCCGCAGAACTGAGTGTGGCGATCATATAAATCCAGCCCCAATCACCATCGCTGAGTCCATGGGCCGCGCGGATTTCGCCCGCAAACAGCGAAATGAACCAAGTCTGGCCAAAGCTAGAGCCAAAGGCCAAAATAAAGCCAGCGGTCAACCATCGGGCATTTTCTTTAAAAAATCGCAACATGACGCTCGCCCTACGCTGTAGTATACTGGACTGGCAAGCCCCTGCGATGATCCTATGCTAACATCTTGCCCCGACATCTTGCCCCGACGCACATCACCAGCTAATAGTCTGATTGTCGTCTTAGGAGGTCCCCATGGACAAATTTGAAACCCTCACAGGTGTTGCAGCGCCCATGCCGCTGGTGAATATCGACACCGATATGATCATCCCCAAACAGTTCTTGAAAACAATCAAACGGTCGGGCTTGGGCGTGAATCTTTTTGACGAAATGCGTTTCAATCTGGACGGAAGTGAAATTGAGGATTTTGTGCTGAACCAAACACAGTATCGCAGCGCACAAATTCTTGTGGCTGGAGATAATTTTGGATGTGGCAGTTCTCGCGAACATGCACCTTGGGCCCTGAAAGATTTTGGGATCACAGCGATCATCTCGACCTCTTTTGCTGATATTTTCTACAATAACTGTTTCAAAAACGGGCTTTTGCCGATCGTTCTTCCGGCAGAGGCCGTGGCCGTTTTGATGACAGACGCGGAAAAGGGTGCAAACGCCCGCGTGACCGTGGATCTTGAGGCGCAAACCGTCACCTCATCCGACGGAGACGTGTTCTCGTTTGAAATCGACGCTTTCAAAAAGCATTGCCTTATCGAAGGTCTGGACGACATCGGGTTAAGCATGGAAAAGGTTGCCTCGATCGATACCTACGAGGCGCAAAGCGCACAAAGTCGTCCCTGGGTCTGACAGCAGGATCCGTCCTATGTCCTTGCGCGCTACAGAAGCGCTCTTGCGTGCTTTGCTTGTCGCAATTGTTGTCATTGCGCCGATGATGCTTGTGGCATCGGATTTGTCTTTTGGTCCACTTGTAGCGTTTTTTGCTGCGGGTGGCGCGCTTTTGACATTTGTTGAATACGCAACGCCGGTACCAAGCATAATATCGTTTTGTGCAGCGCCTCCCTACAATCGGCTTCGGTTTTTGGCGTTTTGTATGATGTTTCTCGGTGGGAGCCTTTTGCATCTGGTGTCGGTACAGCCGCATCTGGCAGAATTAGTTTATACCCTTCAACGTACGGCTCTGTTGGCCCTATCTCCAGCCCAGCTGCTGATCTGGGTTGTGGATAATGCAGACGATAAACCGGCCGTCGCTGTGCTGGCAACTTGGGGCAGTATTGTCGCCGTTTGCGTGTGTACCACTTTTTTTCTTGTCATAAAAAATATGGATTGGCCCTGCCAGACCACAGCGTTTCGCCAATTTACAAATTTTCCACGCACGGCAGACGGATCACCCGTGCCGCCTCGGCAATTTCAGACTTATGCTAACGTTTACTTTTTATTAGGGCTTTCAGCGCCAATATCTGGCGCAGTGCTGATCTGGGTGTCGCCACCTTTGGCGACGTCTTTGGGCTCGGCACATCCAATGCTCACAATTTGGATCGTAACAGCATGGTCCATGGCCCCAACTTTTCTTATTCTTCGTGCGCTCGCTTTCCGGCGCATCGCGCAAGTTATTCCCGATCAAAACGAGGACGACGAGCAAGTCTCTGCCTCGTAGCTATTTTCTGGGCTGTATTGTTGCCCGCGGCAAGTGTGGCCGAGACTTTGCGCATCGCCACATGGCATGCACCGCTGTCCCGAAAGGGGCCAGGTTTGTTGCTACGTGATATCCTCAAGGGCACAGATGAAATTTCAGAAGTAATTCAGGTTTTGCAGACCGTGAATCCGGACGTAATTTTATTGACAAAGTTTGACTATGACCTTGACGGGGTGGCCGCCCGTGCCCTGTCCAAGGCAATCTGGTCGCAGATTTCAGTCGACATTTTCGCGCCACGTCCAAACGGTGGACGCCCCTCGGGTGTGGATTTGGATAACAACGGCCGCTCGTATGAGCCAAGGGATGCACAAGGCTATGGAACGTTCAATGGACAGCGTGGTCTGTTGGTCTTGTCCAAAATCCCCATAGACACCAATTTGTCCCGTGACTGGTCACACCTGCTTTGGGCGGGAATGCCAAACAGCAGGATGCTGGCGGCCGATCCGGGTCGCGAAGTACAGCGGCTTTCATCCAGCGCACATCTGGCCGTACCACTGGCGACCGTTCCCCCGCTTTGGATACTTGGTTTTGCAGCAACGCCCCCTGTTTTCGATGGACCCGAAGACCGAAATGGCCGCCGCAACGCAGACGAAATCACATTTTGGCAACAGATGCTCGACGGTAAACACGGACCGGTGCCCGCCCCGCCCTTTATCCTAGCAGGGCTTGCCAATCTGGATCCTGATCGTGGCGAGGGGCTTACAGAAAGCATCCGCAGCTTGTTAAATGATCCGCGCCTGCAAGATCCTTTGCCCAAGGGACCCTTTGGCACCGCAACCGTCGACTGGGAGGAACCAACCCCCGGCCGTTTGAGGGTCAGCTATGTCCTGCCATCAGAGAACCTTGATGTAAGTGGTAGCGCCGTGCATTGGGCCGACCTTGGCGGCACTCATAAGCTTGTTTGGGTGGATCTGACCTGGCCACCAAAATAAAGACTTGCCAGCACGGTAAAAACCGACCCGCGCGCATGGTAACACGGAAAGATTTCGGCAAAAAATCCGGCATCAAAATTGTTTTCGGAAGGTAGCAGTTTCTTGACGCCCCGCCCCCGCAGCGCTACGCCCTCTTTCGACAGAGTGCAAAGGACAGATTTCATGACCAACCCCTCCATTCTTATTTTGCCAGGTGATGGCATAGGGCCCGAAGTTATGGCCGAGGTTCGCAAGGTTATCGATTGGTATGGCGTCAAACGCGACATGGTTTTTAATGTCACCGAAGACCTTGTGGGCGGTGTGGCGTATGACGCCCATGGAACACCTTTGCATGATGACACCATGGAAAAGGCGCAGCAGGTTGATGCGGTGCTGCTTGGTGCTGTCGGAGGCCCGAAATATGACGATCTGGATTTCAGCGTAAAACCCGAGCGCGGCCTGCTGCGTTTGAGAAAGGAAATGGACCTGTTTTCCAATCTGCGTCCGGCGCAATGTTTCGATGCACTCGCTGATTTTTCGTCGTTGAAGCGTGATGTCGTGGCGGGGCTGGACATTATGATTGTCCGGGAATTGACCTCTGGTATTTATTTTGGGGAACCACGCGGCATTTTCGAGGAAGGCAACGAACGCGTGGGGATTAACACGCAGCGCTATACAGAAAGCGAAATAGACCGGGTCGCGCGATCGGCCTTTGAATTGGCACGCCGTCGTGGGAACAAGGTCTGCTCGATGGAAAAGGCAAACGTTATGGAATCCGGTATTCTATGGCGCGAAGTCGTGCAGAAGGTGCATGATGAAGACTACCAAGATGTTGAGCTTAGCCATATGTATGCGGACGCAGGCGCAATGCAGCTGTGTCGTTGGCCTAAACAGTTCGATGTCATTGTGACAGATAATCTGTTTGGTGATCTGTTGTCAGATGCGGCAGCGATGTTGACAGGATCGCTTGGCATGTTGCCTTCGGCCAGTTTGGGCGCGCCCATGGCAAATGGCCGGCCAAAGGCGCTTTATGAGCCCGTCCATGGCTCTGCGCCGGACATCGCCGGCACTGGTAAAGCAAACCCGATTGCCTGTGTGCTTAGTTTTGCCATGGCACTCCGGTACAGCTTTGACCACGGTGACGAGGCGACCCGCCTTGAGGACGCTGTCGAAAAAGTGTTGGCCGATGGTCTGCGCACAGCCGATTTGCTGGGCGAAGATGGGGTGAACCCGGTATCCACATCGCAAATGGGCGACGCCATTGTCGCCGCTCTGGACGCCAGCCTGTAACCAAAAGCGTGGGGTGGGCATCACCCCTCCCCCACACAGCCACCACCAAAGTGCATAACGGATATGATGGCAGGGCCGTCTAAGCCATATTGACCGAATCTTCGTTTATGATAGCGATACCGGTGACCACAGCGGCGCAAGCACATTCTTTGTGCCAGCCAATTAACCGGGTTCCAACATGTCCAGCAATGCAAACGGGGCGCTGACAGCCCTGCTCGCCTTTGGTATTTTCTCTACCCACGATGTCATCGTGAAAAGTCTTGGTGCCAGCTATAGCGCGTTCCAGATCGTGTTTTTCAGCGTTCTGTTCAGCTTTCCTTTGGTCAGCATCATGCTTATCCGCGACAAAACGGCAGGTCATTTGCGGCCTGTGCATCCTTGGTGGACCGCCCTGCGAACCTTGGCAGTCTTGATCACGGCCTCTTCGGTTTTTTATGCGTTTTCGGTCCTGCCACTGACGCAAGTTTATGCGATCCTTTTCACAGCTCCGCTGTTGATCACTGTGCTGGCGATCCCAATTCTAGGTGAGATCGTACGTCTGCGCAGGTGGCTGGCCGTCATCTTTGGCCTTTGCGGCGTTCTGCTGGTGCTGCGTCCGGGAACAGCCGATCTGACTTTGGGTCATGGCGCTGCCCTTGCAGGCGCAGCAGGATCAGCTTTAGCCGCTATTATCGTGCGTAAGATCGGTCGCGATGAACGCGATGTGGTGTTGCTGTTATACCCCATGCTTGCAAATTTTGTGGGTATGGGCGCGGTCCTACCTTTTGTCTATCAGCCAATGCCTTTGCCACATTTGGGAGGTTTGGCGCTGATGTCTATGATGGCCTTTGCCGCATCTGCTCTGATCATCCGTGCCTACAAAACAGGAGAAGCCGCAATTGTCGCCCCGATGCAATATTCGCAAATCCTGTGGGCAACACTGTTTGGAGCCCTCTTATTTGACGAAGTCCCCGATCTGTGGACGGGGGTCGGTGCAGCCGTGATTATCTGCAGCGGAGTGTATATTGTTGCGCGTGAAAGCGGTGGCACCGCCTCGCGTACCACGCCGGTTTTGCGCAGCCGGTCCCGTTTTGAGACCGGGACTGTACCTCGGATTAAACTCCTGAACCGACTTTGGTCCCGAAAGTCAGAGCGCGTGTATTAAAAACTGCGTGCTCTGTCACATAACAAACCAAACCATAAGGTCTGAGCACTGCCTGGCAATTCACCATACATAAGTCGAAGGCTGGTTGAGCACGGACCAATATAATTGGCGGCCCGGCACACAAAACCAAAGGTCAGGATTTAAGGCTGGTTGGCCCAAGCCGATTACCAAGGCGAGCGCCACTCCATTCATTCCCCGCACGCAGCAGGTTTTGGACAATACACTTCATTCGCATCGCCGCCCAACAACCGCAGGTGTATCAAGTGCTGGAAGGACTGCTTCAGACCCTGCTACCAGCGCCCGCTATGCATCAAGATGTGCCAACGACGATGTCCTTGGAAGGGATGTTTTTCGTCTCCATGATCATTTGCGGCAATAACGCGGAATGCCAGCCACACGGAAAGAACCGCAAAAAGAACTCCGCCAAGCGCCTGCCCTATTAAAATCCCGGGTGCGCCTGCGAGTAACGACCCAAGAATGACGAATGGCCAGGTCCCGACGGTATTTTTACCCCAATTGATCCATGTGGAATAGGTTGGCCGCCCAAGGTTGTTAAAGCCGGCATTCGAGGCAAAAAGTGCACCATTAAACAGATTGAACAAAGCCAGCGGACCGCAAAACAAATAAATCAACGTCATCGTATCGCCCGTAGCGTCAAACAGGCCAGCAATCGGGGCCCGCAAAAGGTACAGTATACCAGAGGCCAACACCACATAGACAGCAATAAACTGCAATCCCGCAATCAAAGCCCCGCGTACTCGGTCCATTTTTTTGGCCCCAAAATTTTGCCCGATGATCGGTCCCAAGGCACCGGACAAGGCCAATACAACGCCGAAGGCTACAGGGATGAGACGACCGATAACAGCCATTCCCGCCACCGCTTCGGATCCATATTTTGACATCTCGCGGGTGACAATTGCAGCCCCAACAGGTGTGGCAACGTTAGTCAGAACCGCAGGTCCGGCCAGTTTCCCAACAGCAGAGAAATCTCGTACCATCAACCCAACCGATGGCATCGCAAACCCATTATGCTTAACGATGGCGGGGTATAGTGCGAACGCCATCATGGTGACCCGAGCAATCACACTTGCGATGGCTGCACCCTCTAGTCCAAGAGACAGGGCAAAGATGAAAATGGGGTCAAAAATCGCATTGGCCATTCCACCAAACAATGTCGCATACATTGATCGGCGCGCGTCCCCATAAGAACGCAGCACCGCCATGGCAGCCATTGCAATCCCGACAAAGGCCATCGACGGCAAGATAATCCGCAGATACCCCACTGCGAGATCGGCCACTTCCCCTGTTGCCCCCAGCCATCCGAGCACAAGATGTAAATTGGGCAACAGGATGATCGGCATAATTATGCCTGTCAGGGCTGCGAAGACGGCAACTGATGTTGCATATTCCCGTGCATCTTCTTCGTCGCCTGCACCGATCGCGCGGGCCACCAGCGCACCTGCCGCAATCGACAGACCGATGTTGATCGAATTGGTGAAAAACAAAAGCGTAGAGGCATAACCCGCAGCAGCCGCAAGTGCATCATGGCCTAACATCGAGATGAAAATCATATCGATCAGATCAACTGCAAAAATTGCCATCAGTCCAATCGAGGCCGTTAACGACATGGTCGTCACATGGCGCATAAGACTGCCTTCCAAAAAGACTGCCTGCGCGTGTTTCGGTTCTGCCATTATTAAGCCTCCACAACTTTGCATTGCACCCTACTGCACACGTTTGAGGCGTCAATCAAATACCATCACAAGAATTCATGGCAGAAAACAACCCTTAATAAGACAGTAAAATGTCTTTATTGGCATTCCTTCAGTTCATCCGACGACGCATCAGATATGTGTCCATGATCCATCCGTGGTCCGCCCGCGCGGCCTCGCGGCGCACGATAATGCGTGGTGTTGCCTCCGCTAATGGACCCTCAACCAGAATTTGTTCGGGCATACCCAGATAGGCGCCCCACCAGATATAAACGCCTTGGGTTTGGAGGTTTTGAAAACTACAGGCCCCATCCAACATAACAACCAATGTTGAGGTGCCCTCGGGCCAGCCAAAGTCGCGCAATCGTCGACCTGTTGTGACTGTCACCGCACCATCTATGGTGTTGAACGGGATTGCATGTGCTGCGGTCAACGCTTGCAAAGCTGTTATTCCGGGCACCACGCGTACAGAAGGTACCGGATGCAGGCGGGCTGCAATGCGCAAGGTGCTGTCATAGAGCCCGGGATCCCCCCACACCAAAAGTGCCACCTTGACCCCATCTTTTGGCAAGGCCATTTGCCAGCACTGTGCGATCCTGTCATGCCAATCTGCCACCCGGTCCTGATATGGCAACGCCTCGTCCCGCACGGGCATGTCAAATTCGACGACCTGCGCCGTCGCCCCGCAAGAGTTTAGAATATTGTGGCGCAACAGGGCCAAATCATCCTTACCCCGGCCCTTGCGCGGGATCAGCACCACATCGGCATCCCGAAGGGCCTGTTGTCCTTCCAACGTGATATGCGCGGGATTCCCTGTTCCAATCCCGACAAGCCACAATTCCTGCATGACCGCTCCTTTAATCCAGCTCGGCCAGCGGGCCATACACAATCAACGCCGGGGATGGTCCCACATCCTTCAACAGACGGTTTGCAAGATCACGGATGGTGCTCCGATCCACGCGCTGATCCGGCGTGCTGACTGCCTCGGCCAAAATGGCGGGATGATCCGCAGGCAAACCATGAGCAATTAGTTGTGTCGCCAAGGCTGGAAAAGTCCGCTTGCCCATAAAGATCACGGTCGAGGCCAAAGGATCTGCCAAGGCTGGCAAATTCAAATCAGCAGGCAGCTGACCATTTGCATCATGTCCAGTGACAAACTGTACCCGTCGTGCGGTAAACCGTCGGGTTAATGGTATACCAGCCGCAGCAGCGGCGGCCATTGCGGATGGAACTCCGGGGACAATATCGTATGGGATACCTCCGGCACGTACGGCAACCAGTTCTTCTTCCAGACGCCCAAACAATCCCGCGTCCCCGGATTTCAATCGCACAACCCGTTGGCCGCTTGAGGCATAGTCCACCAACAGCTTGCTGACATGGTTTTGCTTGGGTGATGGGCGTCCCGCGCGTTTTCCCACCCCAACAAGATCTGCTCCCGTGCGCGCATGTGCCAAAATCGGACCAGATGACAGATCGTCAAATAATACAGCATCCGCGCGCTGTAGCCTATCCACAGCTTTTAGTGTCAAAAGCTCCGGATCCCCAGGTCCGGAACTCACAAAGCTTACATGACCGGTCATTTGGATTCTTCGCCCGTTATCAAGTGGAAAAATGTTCCCGTGACATGACCCCTGACAGATCCGGTTTCCGCAACAGGATTGCCGTCTGCATCCATCACTTTTGCAAGTGGCGCATCAGGTTCCGCCAGAATGGTGGTGTAGTGAAACTCATGCCCCCGCAGAACCGAGCCTGCATCAAAGCCTGGTATGGATTGCTCGAGGATCACGCGTCTGTAACCAAGATGAAATTTGCGTTTCTCAAAAGAGGTCTCAAGCCCCAAGAGCCCCGCCATCTGGTGACGTGTCCCGCTTTTATCCACAATTCCCTGACCAAGCGCCATGTAGCCACCGCATTCTCCATGGACGGGCTTTGTCTGGGCATGTGCCCGCAGGCCGCTTTGGAACCGGCTGGCAGCCGCCAGCGTGCCGGCGTGTAATTCGGGATACCCACCCGGTAACCAGACCAGATCAGCATCGCTAGCCGGGGGCGCGTCTGCAAGCGGTGAAAACGGTTTGATCTCGGCCCCAGCATTGCGCCAGCCTTGGACAAGATGGGGATATGCAAAGCTGAATGCTGCATCCTGAGCGAGCGCGATGCACTGTGCTGGTGGATGAGGTAAGGGTGATTTTGGCGGCGTGGGCAGACCGGCTGCAGCCGCTTTTATTGCGTCTAAATCCACATGCGCGCGCAAAAACTCAGCGTAACCGGCGATGGCTGCATCCAGATCCGGATGTTCGGTGGCTTGCACCAAGCCCAGATGCCGTTCCGGCAGTGCAAGATCCCCCCGTCGAGGTAAACTTCCCAAAACCGTCAGCCCGGCCCGTTCCATGCCCAGTCTCGTCAGCCTTTCATGGCGCGGGCTGGCCACACGGTTCAGGATCACGCCTGCAAAAGGCAAGTCAGGCATATAGGTCTGAAATCCCAGCGCTGTTGCCGCCGCCGATTGTGCCTGCCCACCCACATCAACCACCAAAACAACCGGCCAACCCATGCGGCGCGCGGTTTCTGCACTTGTGCCATGCCCGGACTGGCCTGCTGTGGCCACACCGTCATAAAGCCCCATAGAGCCCTCTGCCACGCAGATATCCGCGCCTTGGGCTTGGCTTGCGATGGCACCGAGCAATTGCGGGCCCATCGCCCATGTGTCCATGTTGTATGATGCGCGCCCACACGCAGCCTTGTGAAACGCAGGATCGATATAATCAGGGCCACTTTTAAACGGCTGCACGATCAGCCCATCCTCGGCCAAAGCCCGCAACAGCCCCAACATCACTGTGGTCTTACCTGTGCCCGATGCCGGCGCAGATATCAAAATACCAGCCATATCAGTCGTCTCCATGTTGCCAATCAGCCCAAGGGCTTTCGGCTGTCTGAGGGCGGTAGCGCCGGTCGTAATCGGCCGCGTAAAGCCGGCTTTCGCCAAAGCCCGCGCCCGCCAATGTTGGCCCCACCAGAATAAGCGCCGTGCGTGTGATGTCTGATGGCACGGCTGTTTTCAAAGACCCAAGCGTGGCACGTATCACCCGCTCATCGGGCCAACTGGCACGAAACACCACCGCAGCAGGACACTCCATCCCATAGGCCGGTACCAGATCGGCAATCACCTGATCAAGATTGGAAATCGACAGGTGAATGGCCAGTGTTGCTTTGGTTGCAGCAAAGGCGGCAAGCGTTTCGCCTTGTGGCATTGATGTCGCACGGCCCGGCGTGCGCGTTAACACAACTGATTGGGCCAGACCGGGCAGGGTCAGTTCCACCCCAAGCGCCGCAGCGCTTGCCGAAAACGCAGGTACACCGGGGGTCACCGTATACGGAATGCCCAAAGCGTCTAATCGCCGGATCTGTTCACCAAGCGCCGACCAGATCGACAAATCCCCAGATTGAAGGCGCGCAATGTCATGCCCCTGGGCATGGGCACGCTGGATCTCATTTATGATCGCATCCAGGTCCATCGGCGCGGTATTTATCTTGCGGGCCTCTGGCGGGCAATGATCCAAAACGGCCTCGGGTACGAGCGATCCGGCATATAGACACACAGGACAGACCGCGATCAGATCGCGTCCACGAAGGGTCAACAAATCCGGTGCACCGGGTCCTGCCCCGATAAAATGAACAGTCATTCTCGATCATCCCTGACAGCAAGAGCACAGGTCGCCAGCCTGTCACCCGAAACAATACGGTTTGCGAGCAGTTTGGCACCGGGCCCCGCGGCGGCCAAAGCGCAGGCTTCTGCCACGCTGCCCGTATTCCGCACGTTGTAGGATGCTTGAGAGTGGGTCAGGGTGTTTTGTGCCGCCGCACTCTCGGCAGATACCGCCACCACCGGCAGACCCAGAGCCTGTGCCAGACCAGACAGCTTATGCACCTTATCCGCTAGCGTCGCTAATGCATCCGGTTGGATGGTCGCTGCCAGATCAAAGGCGTCATGCAAACTCTCGACAGTCGCTTCAGTGCGAAATCCAAAACCTGCAACAATCATAATGTCAGGGTCCATTGTACAATAGGGTAACTGGCCGACCAACCCAGGCGGGGCCCCAAAGCACCGGCTGTAGCCAGTTCGATGCGAAGCAGATCCCCACCATGCGCAAGCCGCGCAGCAGTCAGACATGCCTCGGATTCCAATGTCACAGCATGCGCCACCAACCGCGTTCCTGCGGGCAGACGGGTCATAAGAACATCAAGCAAAACCGGACCAAGACCACCGCCGATGAAAACTGCATGGGGATCGGGCAAGCCGTCCAGTGCAGCAGGGGCGGTACCTGTTACCACTTGCAAACGGTCCACGCCCAAGCGCTTTGCATTCTGATCAATTCGTCCCGCACGGTCCGCGCGGGTCTCGATGCTGATTGCTTCGGTTGAGGGATGGCTCAGCAACCATTCGATGGCAATTGATCCCGATCCACCACCAATGTCCCACAACAGTTGCCCCGGTAAAGGGGCCAGAGCAGACAGCGCCAAGGCGCGCACTGGACGTTTGGTCATCTGGCCATCACTGTCGAACCATATATCCGCTCTGCCCGACACACAGGGCATCGCGGCACCATCGCCTGTCACGTGAATGGCCGCGCATACGGGGTGGTCAAACGTCTCAGTGGGCAGGGCCTGCGCCTGACAGTGTGTGACCCGCTGGTGTGGCCCTCCTAGATGCTCCAGAACGCACAGCCGGCTGGCCCCAAACCCTGCTTTGACGAGATACTCCGCCAGTGCGTTGACTGCCGCGCCGTCACGCAATGTTACAATCAGTCGGACATCTGGTGCCAGATGGGGGCGCATGCGGGCAAGGGGGGCGGCGTGCAATCCCAGACAGGCCACCCTTTCCAGCGGCCAGCCCATGTGTGCGGCGGTCAGTGCAAAACAGGACGGACCGGGCAAAGCTTGCCATTCGCCATCGTTCAGATGGCGTGAGATGACGCTGCCTGCACCAAACCAGAACGGATCACCAGAGGCCACAACCACCACATTCTGCCCACGCAGCTGCAACAACACAGGCACGCCATCCGCAAATGGCACCGGCCATTCCATCCGGCGCGCCCCACCCAGACCCTGCACCAGATCCAGGTGCCGGGGCGGTCCAAGGATCACACTGGCCTGCTGGATTGCAATCCGACTTGCAGGTGGTAGGCCCTCTGCGCCATCTTCACCCACACCAACGATCGTCAACCAAGGAGCCTCAGCCATGATCCACCTGCTGATACTGGGCGGCACCCAAGAGGCTTCGGCCCTGGCCAAGGTGGTGGCCGACGCAAACCTGCGCGCTGTTCTGAGCTATGCGGGACGTGTGGCGCGCCCAGCCCGACAACCCATCCCCTGCCGCATTGGTGGCTTTGGAGGGGTTGAGGGGCTGGCATCCTACATCCAGACCAACAATATTACGCATGTGGTTGATGCCACGCATCCGTTTGCCACACAAATGAGCCGCAATGCCGTTTTGGCCTGTGCACAGACCAAAACGCCGCTGATCGCCCTGACACGACCGCAATGGAAAGCGACGGAGGCGGACAGGTGGCGTCATGTTCCCGATCTTGAGGCCGCAGCCAAGGCCCTGCAGGGCCCCGCACAAAATGTTTTTTTGGCTGTTGGTCGCATGCATCTTGACTGCTTTGCTACGCAGCCGCAGCACCGATATCTTTTGCGGTTGGTGGATGCACCGCACACCCCCTTGCCATTGCCAAACGCCACACCTGTGATTGCGCGTGGCCCCTTTGACCGTGCTGCGGACCGCGCCTTGTTGCAAAAGCATGCGATCGAGATTGTGGTCGCCAAAAACGCTGGAGGGGACGGCGCGCGCGCCAAGATTGATGCGGCGCGTGATTTGGGACTGCCGGTATTGATGATTGACCGTCCCGACCTGCCACAGCGACATCAGGCCACCATCCCGCAGCAGGTTCTGGACTGGCTGGCTCATTGTGGGACCGACCGTGGCGTGTAGATGATTGGTGGGCCAGTGCGGTCAATCATCCGGGTCCGGGACGAGCCCACAATCACCATCGTGCGCATGTCGGCCATTTCGGGTGTCGCTTGGGCCAGCGGCACGACTGTCAAAGCCTCATCTGGTGTACTGACCGCACGTGCAAACAGGATCAGCCGTCCAGGTTCGCAACATGATTGCAAAAGTTTGAGTGTCCGTTCGAACCCCTCTGGCCGCGCCTTGGATCGCGGATTGTAAAATGCCATGGCAAAATCAGCCTCAACCGCAAGGCGTAACCGTTTTTCGATCACAGACCATGGTTTCAGGTTGTCACTTAAGTTGATGGTACAAAAGTCATGCCCCAGTGGCGCTCCTGCCCGCGCAGATGCTGCCAGCATTGCCGTAATTCCCGGCAAAACACGGATATCGAGATCGCACCAAGGGGCAGGTCCGGCTTCCACTGCCTCGAATACGGCTGCCGCCATGGCAAACACGCCCGGATCGCCCGAGCTGACCACAACAACACGGCGGCCTTGGGACGCCATCTCAAGCGCATGACGCGACCGGTCCAGTTCGACGCGATTGTCACTGGGATGCAGGGTCAGCCCGCTTCGTGGCGCCACCCTTGCGACGTAGGGAATGTAGCCCACCACATCTGTCGCCTCGGCCAGCGCGGACGACACTTCAGGGGTAATGAGTGCCTCATTGCCCGGACCCAAGCCTGCGATCGCCAGCCAGCCGGTCATTGCGACTGCTCCGTTTTGGTCTCGGGTCGGCGACCCTGTCCATGCACAACAATAATTGAGAAATACGGCGTCACTTTCCCGTCAAAGTCGGATAGACGGCAAATTTTTTGGCCATCCTGGCTTGCAAATTCGACCAGCCACGCCGCGTTGAACCGTCCCGAGGCTTGCAAGGCCCGCACCACCTTGGAAAAGTTACGACCAATTTTCATGATCACCAGCGCGTCGGCCTGTGTCATATGACGGGCAAGCTTGTCTTCGGCCAGGGTCCCCGCCAGTATCGTCATGACATCATCGCCCCAAGTGATAGGGTGGCCGGTGGCCGTCCATGCAGCAGACATGCCTGTTACGGCCGGGACAACCTCGATCGGGCAGTGGTGCTGCATGCGGCTGTGAATATGCATAAAAGATCCGTAAAAGAAGGGATCGCCTTCGGCCAAGACCACCACATCCTGCCCGGCATCGGTCAAGCATCGCAGCGCGTCACACGACCGGTCATAGAAATCTGCCAAAACCGCGTTGTATCGGGGATCGCTCAGCGGAATTTCCGTCGTCACCGGGTATTCCATCGCGATTTCGACCACGGTGGGTCTCAACCGACCCTCAACAATCGTGCGGGCATGTCCGGCACGACCTTTCTTGCGAAAATAGGCTACAACCCCTGCTTCGCGGATCAGTCGGTCGGCTTTCAGGGTGATCAGCTCTGGATCCCCCGGGCCCAGCCCCACGCCATAGACGACGCCCGTCATTCGGCACGGCTCGCGATAGCATTGATGGCCGCCACCGTGATGGCGCTGCCGCCCAGTCGTCCACGGACAATCACACTTGGCACCGGTTTTGCAGACCATAGTGCATCTTTGGATTCAACGGCACCGACAAATCCGACAGGGCAGCCAATGATCGCCGCAGGCCTCGGGCACTCCGGATCTTCAAGCATATTCAGCAGATGAAAGAGCGCAGTGGGAGCATTCCCTATGGCGACAAGAGCGCCGTGCAGATGGGGACGCCACAGTTCCAGTGCTGCGGCAGAGCGCGTTGTCCCCATATCATGTGCCAGATCACGCACTGCAGGGTCCCTGAGCGTGCACAGTACCGCATTATCCGCCGGCAGGCGCGGTCTGGTGACCCCTTCGCTGACCATATGAGCATCGCAAAGAATCGGCGCGCCCGAGTGCAGAGCTGACCGCGCGGCTGCCACCATACCAGAACTGAAATGGATGTCGTGTTCCAGCCCGACCATGCCCGCTGCGTGAATCATGCGAACGGCGACTTGCTCTTCGTCATGGTCAAAGCGATCCAGATCCGCCTCGGCCCGAATCGTGGCGAAAGACTGTTTATAGATGGCCGCGCCATTGGTTTCATATGTGTAGGGCATTCAGAGATCACGCATAAGATTGGGGATGTCGGCGGCAGGGACGCCACGTACCACGGGGTCATCCCACGGATTGCCCCCTGTCACAAGGTCGTAGGCGCCATCACGTGCCACAAGGGTCCATGCAGCCGGCGCAGGATGCGCGCATCCCTTTGTGCAGCCGGATATGTGCAAAAGCCCCTGCGAGGGGAACGCAGAGACTATAGTATCCGCAAGCCCGCGAGTGATCCCGTGGGCCTGCAGACAGCCCGGGGCACCAGTGCACGCACGCACGCGCAAAAAAGGATCAGCGGGGTCCGTCAAAAAAGAGGCCTCATCAGGCAGGTTACCCGCCGGTAGATACAGGGCCCGGAATGGCGTTATTCTGATCCAGTCAAATTGGGTGGCAAGCCGACGCAGAGCGTCCGAGGTGATGACACCATATCGCAATCCGACAAGCTGCCCGTCACCCAAAGCCCCAACAACAGCAGGCCGGTTTTGCAATGGCTTCAAAGTGCCCTGCAGATCCTGTGGCAGGGAATTGGATTTGACAAATTCTTTCATTCGTCCACGCCCATCGGGCCCGATCCCACCGCTTTGGACAAACCAATGCGCAAGGTCCAGAATGCGCGCGACAGCCTCTGCCTCGGACTGTATCGAACATCCAGTCCGAACACCCTGCGCGCGCAGCATCATCCCACAATCGCTTGGTTCCAGCCGGATATCGCCGCTTACACCGCTAAAAAGCCTCTGCGAACCGGTATCCAGAACAAACCCAAACTTTGCAGGCAATCGCGGCGCATCCGCAGCGGCCAGTGCCCGTGCCAGATCCCGCGCCAGCTTTGGCCCATCAAATTGGCCATTTCTGAGTGGTGAAAGGATGATATTTCGGCGCGTCTCGACCTCGGGCGAGGCATCCAGCCATCCCTGCGCCTCCAATTCCGCCTGTAGTTTGGCAAGATGGACCGGGTCTACCCCTCGCAATTGTACGTTTGCACGCGACGTGAGCTCCAGCGTTCCATTGGCAAAACGTGCAGCCAGATCCGCAAGAGCCAACGCCTGCTTACAATTCATCTCGGATCCCCAAGGCCGGATCCGCACAACCAATCCGTCTTCTGCCGCCATTGGGCGCAACGCGCCCGGGCACCACCCCTTTATTTGCGGCCGCGCAGTCATTCTGCTGCTGCCAGGGTGGCACGGATCGAATTGCGACGGCTTGCCCAAAGCCCGGCGGCATCAAGCGCGGTGAATTGCGCGTGCATGGCAGCCAAGGCTTGCGGGTTTTCTTGCGCCAAGAATTCAACGACCTTGGACTGTCCAAGGGTTGCATCGAAATACAGATCGAACAGATGCGCGGGCACCGCCGCTGCGAGTTGCGCAAATGCAGCCATATGGTCCAATGTTGCTGCAATTTCGGCCGCCCCGCGAAATCCATGCCGCATCATCCCAGAGATCCAGTCTGGATTCGCAGCACGAGCCTGCACAACCCGCGCAATTTCTTCGGTCAGACCGCGCGCGCGGGGCCTGTCCGGTCGCGTACTGTCCATATGATACAGCGCTGCACTGCCGCCTGCGACGGACTGCGCAGCTGCAAAGCCTGCCTCATGGGCTGCGTAATCGCCCGCCAGCAAAAGATCTGTTTCAGGCAAGTCCTGTATGTGAACAAATGCCTCAGCTTTTGCCACACGTTCTGCAATTGCGTTTGGTGCATATGCGGGCTCTGCCATGTCCAACGCCCATGCACTGGCCGCAAGCCACGCTTTGCCAGCAGCCTCTCGCCCTGCATCCCCATAATCGTGCATGTCCGTGCCCATCCCTAGCCCGTAGTGTCCCGGAGCAGGGCCGAAAACACGTGGCTCTGCTGCGATATAGGGATTCCAATCGGGGGCTTCGTCGCGTTCGGCCAAGGCCTTGATAGCCTGACCGAACAATGCAGACAGGGTCGGGAAAACGTCACGAAATAAACCCGAGACCCGCAACGTTACATCCAGACGCGGGCGGTCCAGTTCCGTAATAGGGACAATTTCGACACCGGACACCCGCTCGGATCCATCGTCCCAAACCGGACGCGCGCCCACAAGGGCAAGCGCCATGGCAAATTCTTCACCCGCCGTGCGCATTGTGGCACTGCCCCATAAATCCACCACCAGACCCGCGGGCCAATCGCCATGATCTTGCAAATGGCGCCGCACCAATTCATCGGCCAGTTTGCACCCCTGCGCATAGGCTGACCGAGAGGGTACCGACCTGGGATCGGTCGAAAACAGGTTGCGCCCCGTCGGCAGCACGTCGCTGCGTCCACGATAAGGTGATCCGGCTGGGCCGGGCGCAATCGCGCATCCCTCAAGCGCATGCCCGAGTGCGCGTTTTTCAGCCTCGACCGAGGCCAAGATTTCGAAAGATGCATCCGCTGGCGCACGTCCCCAGACATGCAACCCGTCACCGAACTGGCTTTCTTTGATGTCACAAACAAACCGGTCGATGCGGGTCAGGGCCTCGGCCTCACATGTCGCGGTGTTAATGCCCAGATCACTTTCTACGCCACGGGCGCTGGCTTCGATCCGGATGTCGGCTTGCAAACGATCGCGTCGCTTGGGATCCAACCCGTCGGCTGTGGAAAATTCGTCCAGCAGGGCCTCCAGGCGGATAAGGTGATCTGGGGTCGTGCTGTCGCGCTGGGGCGGCGGGATGTGCCCGATAGCCAACGCCCCGAGCCGACGTTTGGCCTGCGCAGCCTCGCCCGGATCATTCACAATAAACGGATAGAACACAGGTAGGGAGCCGGTCAGAGCCTCCGGCCAGCACGCGTCGGACAACGCCACAGATTTGCCCGGAAGCCACTCCAGCGTCCCATGCGCACCGATATGGATCATCACATCCGCATGACGCTGAAGCCACAGATAAAACGCGACAAAGCCGTGGCGCGGTACCCTTGCAAGATCGTGATATTCGGCGTCACGGACTTCTGTCGCCCCCCGCTCGGGTTGCAAAAGAACCAGCCCCGTTCCCCGACGCGTTGCCGCGAAATGAAACGCACCCTCTCGAAAGGATTTATCCTGCTGTGGCGCCCCCCATGCCGCTTGCAAATCGTCTTGCAAGTCGCGCGGCAGATCGGTCAGGGCTGCTAGATAGTCCTGCAATGACCAGCTGATCGTCTGTGATTGCAGGGCAGACGCCAAGGGCCCAGGCGCTGCATCCAGATCCAGATCCAGATCCAGATCTTTCAAAATGGCTTCGGCCGAGGCAAGCGGATCCAAACCGACCGCGTGCGCCATGTTCCAATCGCGCCCCGGATAGGTCGACAGCACCAAGGCCACGCGTTGCTGTGATCTGTCGCGTGTGGCAAGAGCGACGCGGGCATCAATCCGGTCTGCGAGGGCAGAAATCCGGGTAGGCTCTGGTTGATGTTGCATCCGCGCGAACTGAAGGTCGGGATCGCGGCGACCAGGCTCCTTGAACGAAATCACACTACCAAAAATACGGCCATCCACCTCTGGCAGAACCACATGCATGGCCAGATCGGCGGGCGACAGTCCACGGTCTGAACCAGACCATCCGGCGCGGTTGGACGTTGACAGCGCAACCTGCCAGACCGGACAGGACGCAGCGTCTAAAGGCGTGGTACCATCGCTGCCCTTACCACTAAATGCCGTTGCATTGATCAAAGCGTCGGGGGTCAAACGGGTCAGGTGTTCGGCCAGCCAAGAAGCTGACTTTGGCTCTTTCAGAGAGGGTGCGAACAAACCCAAGGTTCGAAACCCCCGATCCCGCAACGCCTGCATCAGGGCCTGTAGCGGAGCAGTGTCTGCGGCTACAAGATAAGACCGATAAAAGGTCACTATCGCGAGTGGCCCCGTACCAGCGGGCGCCTGAGGCGGAACGACCCCGGTCTCGGGTGTCCAGGCCCCATAGGTTGGCAGTGACTTTTCGCCGATAACAGGACCTGCATACAGGCCGGATGCCAAAGACATCTGTGCCAGCGCTGCTTGCGCGGCCAACGCGCCACCTGCATCGCACAGATGCTGCAAACGTCGCAGCGTGCTGACCGGTAGGGTCGACGCGTCATCCAGCCGGGGATCTGGCCGTCCATCGGCAGGCAAAACGGCAAGCGCGATTCCGTGCCTTTCAGCCAATGCCCGGACCTGCTGAAGGCCGTAGCTCCAATATGGCACCCCACCGATCAGTTTGATCAGGATACCTTTGGTTTGTGACAAGGTCCGTTCCACGTAGGTGTCAACTGACAAAGGGTGGCGCAGTGCTGCCAGATTTGCCAACCGTAACGATGGCAAATCTGCCTTGCCCCGATGCCACCCTGCGGCGAAAGCTCCTAGATCACTATCGGAAAAAGACAAAACCACCAGGTCGGCAGGGTCCTGCCCAAGATCGACCGGTGTATCGGTTTCTTCCAGTCCGTGGCTTTCGCGAAAGACAACATGCATGGGTGAAGTCTCTGACCTAGGTTAGAATTGGGGGCGGTTCAGGGAACGCATGGTTGGGTTAGTCTGCATTGTTCAAAATGGCCCGTATCTGATCGCCGCGGATATCATCATGTTCAGCGATCACAACCAACCTTCCTGCGCGTGCTTCGGATGGGTGCCAAGGTCGGTCGAACTGGTGCCGTACCCGCGCCCCGACAGCCTGCACCAGCAGTCGCATGGGTTTGCCTGCCACAGCAGCATAGCCCTTGACCCGCAAAATATTCATTTCGTTTGCCAGCCGTTCAATCCGGCCCACCAACTCCATCGGATTATCAAGCTCCGGAACATCGACAACAATGCTTTCAAAGTCTTCATGATCATGGTCATGAGGGCCATCATGATGGCTGGGCCGGGCGTCCATATCGTCTTCGGCTGCGGCCCCTAAACCCAAAATAACCCTTGGGTCGACCGCACCTTCGGCGACTTCGACGACTGGCAAAGGACGCGGTGTTTCCGCGGCAATCACCTGCTTGGCACGCGCGATACCATCCAAACCGGCAAGATCCGGCTTGGTCAGCAAAATAATGTCTGCGCAGGCAATCTGATCTTCAAACACCTCTGACAAAGGGGTCTCGTGATCCAGACTATCATCTGCCGCGCGTTGAGCATCGACGGCGGCCACATCCGGCGCAAACCGTCCAGCGGCGACTGCCTCAGCATCCGCCAGCGCAATCACGCCATCCACCGTGATCCGAGAGCGGATGTCCGGCCAGTCAAACGCCTTGAGCAAGGGTTTGGGCAATGCCAACCCCGACGTTTCAATCAAAATGTGGTCCGGACGCGGATCCAGTTTCATCAGCGCCTCGATGGTGGGAATGAAATCATCTGCAACGGTACAACAAATACATCCGTTTGCCAGTTCCATGATGTTTTCCGCCGGACACTCGGGGATCGCACAGCTTTTCAGAATTTCGCCATCGACGCCGACGTCTCCGAATTCATTGACCACAACAGCAAGCCGTTTGCCCTGCGGGTTTTGCATCAAATGGCGGATCAACGTGGTCTTGCCCGACCCAAGAAACCCGGTAATCACGGTAACGGGCAGCTTTTCCAGATTATCAAGGCTCATGCGTCAGGCTCCATTGGGGGAATGCGGGCAATGCAGTTTTTGCGAAAGTGTTCAGGGCGCGAACGCCACGGAACAAGTCCATCCGTCGATGCATGATATGCGCGAACACCCTCTGCAATAACGTCCGGATGCGACACCTCGTGGAGGTTTCCGTAAACGTAGCTCCATTTGCCGGGACCGCGCAGCGCAATCGAACATCCCCGTGTGCAGTTTGACAGACACTCTGTCGGGATCAAACGCACTCCGTCGGGCCAATCGCGGGTAATCAGATCATCAAATAGAGCAGTGCCAGGACGCAGGTCACCAGCGTCGGAATTGGCATCTCTGCGGCATTTGATGCAGACCAAAAGGTCCGTTCGGGATATGTCTGGCATCGGGCTTCCCTTTTGTCTGCCATCGTCTGTGGCGGGAACACACAAGGGCGCACGGCGGGACCCAATGATCCCTCCGACCGCCCGGCGCACCCCGTCCGGTGTCGTTTCACACGCTGGCAGGTCTCCCGACTTGCGGATATCAGAGCCTCGATGGCTCTGGCGCTCCGCCATCCTTCCCAGTGTATCGACACCAGTGGTTTTGGCGGACCTTACCGGTCACGGTCGCGGGGGCGGCTGCCTCTGACCTAACGAAAGGTGCGCGGCATTCCCTTTTCACCTGTCAAACAGGCACCAGCGTATGTCCGTAGTGAGGGGCGCGCGCAGCGCTGTCAAGCATGGATGACCTCTGGCGCCGATACCACTGGCCCGTTGCGCTGATCCAGAGTTGACGGCCAAGTTCGTGCATGCGACCACATAGACCCTCGGAATTCGAATTGGAGCCATCGTCATGGATGACGCAACTGCCCGCCACAACGAGAAGATGAAGAAAATCAAGGCTGCACGCGACAAAATGATGGAGACCAAGACCGAAGAAAAAGGTCTGATCATCGTCCACACAGGGTCGGGTAAAGGCAAGTCATCATCAGGCTTTGGTATGGTCATGCGCTGTATCGCGCATGGGATGCCTTGTGCAGTTGTACAATTCATCAAAGGCACCTGGGTGACGGGCGAGGCAGAGCTTTTGCGCGGAAAATTCACAAACGAATGCCGCTTTTTCATTTCTGGCGAAGGCTTCACCTGGGAAACGCAAGATCGGGAACGCGACGTCGCCGCGGCTCAAAATGGCTGGAAAATCGCTCAGGAACAGATACTTGATCCTAGCATCCAATTTGTGCTGCTGGACGAAATAAACATCGCGCTGCGCTACGACTATCTGGACATTGACGAAGTGGTGGATTTCCTGATGACGCATAAACCGATGATGACGCATGTCTGCCTGACGGGTCGTAACGCCAAGCCAGAATTGATTGAGGCGGCGGACCTTGTCACCGAAATGACGCTGCTAAAGCATCCGTTTCGGGATGGAATCAAGGCCCAAAAGGGGATCGAGTTTTAAAAAAGACCAGATCGGTAAAAGTAGACGGGTCAGACGATTGGGTATCCACAGCCAAGCTAATTCCAAAGATAGGCCGGGGAAGGTTACTCTGTCGTAATGACTGTTGCGACGGTTTTGGGTCAGGCCTATTCGGAGACGGGTAGGTTTTGTGATAAGGTTGCTGATGACCCTCTTGGCAGTCATCCTGACCAAACGGGCGAATCTGCCAAGGGAGAAGCCGCAATGAAACGATTGCTTACTGAATTCGGGATGGGAACATCCCTGCGCCGCCAGGACTATACCGAGGCCGCAAAACGCGGCGTTCGTGATGCCCTGTGGCACAATTCTATCAATCTGGCAGAACTTTTTGGCAAAACAAAACATGATATGCAGATCACGGTCGACGTTGGTGTCCAGAACCCAGAGGCCATAGACACCCAAGCAATCGCCAATGAACTGCCATACGGTCAGATCACCGTTCAGGTACAAAAAGGCGGGTTGGACAGACAACGACCAGATGGTGACGGGGCCACTGTCATGGCCACGGTCGCCATCTCGGTCGCATTGACTGTCGAGGGTGCGGCATGACGGATCATCGGTTCATCATCGAAATGGGCATGGGCAACGATCTGCATGGCCAAGATTATACCAAAGCTGCTGCGCGCGGCATTCAGGACGCTATGCGCCATTCCACACTTCCTTTGTTTGACGCGCTTGGCATAGATCCAGGCGATATGCGGGTTGAGGTCACAATCGGTGTTCAAAAACCAGATCAGGTGGATTGTGCGGCTTTGGCGGAAACGCTGCCGCGGGGGCGTGCACGCGTGCAAGCCGTGCTTGGCGGTCTGGATATTACGAATCCCGACACCGACGAGATCACAGTCGTGGCCCAGGTCGCGATCGAAGCTTATCTGCCAAAGCAAAGCTGAATTTTCATGTCAAAGGCCTTAATGATCCAAGGGACGGGCTCGAATGTGGGCAAGTCGGTGTTGGTGGCGGGTCTGTGCCGGGCTGCGCGGTTGCGCGGTCTGCGTGTTGCTCCGTTCAAACCGCAGAACATGTCCAACAACGCCGCCGTCACAGCAGACGGAGGCGAGATTGGCCGGGCACAAGCCCTGCAAGCCCGCGCCTGCGGTCTGGATCCCGTCACAGATATGAACCCTGTGCTGCTAAAGCCGGAAACCGACGTAGGCAGTCAGGTCGTGGTACAAGGCGAACGGCTCACCACGGTCAAGGCCCGCGAATACGCCGCCCTCAAACCGCGCCTGATGCCCTCTGTTCTTGAGAGCTTTGACCGGCTTGTTGCGACGCAGGATCTGGTGCTGGTCGAAGGCGCCGGAAGTCCCGCGGAGGTCAACCTAAGACCCGGCGATATCGCCAACATGGGATTTGCCCGCGCGGCAAACATACCGGTCCTGTTGGTGGGCGATATAGATCGAGGCGGCGTCATCGCACAACTTGTTGGCACGCAGGCAGTGATTGATCCCGACGATGCACGATTGATCACGGGCTTCATAGTGAACAAATTTCGCGGCGATCCAAGATTGTTTGACGATGGCTATGCGGTCATCGGTCAGCACACAGGATGGAGAGGCTATGGCGTCGCGCCCTGGTTTGCCGATGCATGGCGCCTGCCCGCCGAGGACGCACTGGACATCGCAACACCCTACCAAAGCGCCGGCTTTCATGTGGTCTGCCCCCAATTGTCCAGGATCGCAAATTTTGACGACCTCGACCCATTGGCACAAGAACCAAACGTGCGCGTCACAATGTTACGCCCGGGACAAGCCGTGCCAGGCGATACAGACCTGATTATCCTGCCCGGCAGCAAATCGACGCGGGGCGACATGGCCTTTTTGCGCGAGCAGGGCTGGGATCAAGACATTCTTGCCCATCACAGACGCGGGGGACATATCCTTGGGATCTGTGGTGGATACCAGATGCTAGGGCACATTATACGAGACCCTGATGGGATCGAAGGACCTGCGGGTGAAACACCGGGCCTTGGCCTGCTCGACGTGGAAACTGTAATGGGCGGTGACAAACGACTGACCCGCGTATGCGCACATCATGTCGCAAGCGGGCAAAACATCCGTGGGTATGAAATTCATATGGGCCGCACATCCGGACCAGACTGCAACCGCCCGTTTAGTTTGATAAACGGGCAAGCCGAAGGGGCCACATCGCCAGATGGCCGCGTGACGGGCAGTTATCTGCACGGCATGTTCAGCGAGGATGCATTTCGCGCATCTGTACTGTCAGGGATGGGCGTCGCAGCATCGGGAACACTCTACGACGCAGAGGTCGAGAAAACTTTGGATGCGTTGGCCGCACATCTTGAAACATATCTGGATGTCGAGGCGATCCTCGCCTCGGCCAGCGCCCCTTTTTCCAGTCATACAAATTAACGCAGTGCCGAGCAAACTAACGCGATGCCGGGACGTCATTCCCAAGCAGCGATTTTGTAACGTTATCAAACCAAGGCCATGCCTGCCGCGCCTCTTGATGGACCTGCATGACCACCGGACGGGTAAACTTGGGGGCCCCAGCAACGGCATGCAGGCGCCCGTCGACAAGGTAGGGCTGCGCAATCCGCATTGGCAGATATGCGCTGCCCCCGTGATCCAGCAAAAGCTCTAACCCCAAGCGCGCAGACCCGGCATTGAGACGGGAGACGCCAGCATCTGCGTAAGCGACCGCATGATCACGGCTAAACGCCTCGCCTGCTTCGATCAGGATGTAATCTGGATCAAACCGCATGGGTCCCTGTGGGTTGGACGAGACCAGCGCCAGCACATCATCCGGCAGAACCTGTCTGTCCAGTTCGGGCAAGGCCACAGGGCGATACGTCAGACTTAGCTCTGATCGGCCACTGGCCATCCAGTCTGAAACATCACTTGCGCTCCCAGTCCAGACCGACACCGCCAAATCCGCCCGTGCAGCCCGTACCAATCGATACAGCCTCTGCCCAAGACCCGGCCAAAGGTCTTCTTCACACGCAATATTGCAAACGGCACGAAATCCGTCGGGAAGCGCGGCTTCTTGCCGGGCCTGCTGCCACAAATC
>JAQXDR010000068.1 GCA_029251265.1 Pseudoprimorskyibacter sp.
GTGAAACCATCATGCGCACAGATGAAATTTACCGATGATGATGCGCCGCGTGCGTTACGGTCAAATGCAGGAGCAGACCCAGCAATACGTTCGGCCACATGCGATGGCATGCCAGAATCTCCGCGCCAAAAGGCCCGTAAATCATCACGAAAGCCATCGTTCCACTCGGCGAAGGGGGCAGGATATTGGCCCAATTGATAGCCATCCATGCCAATATCCCATGGTTCTGCAATCAGTTTGACGCGCGACAAAACCGGATCGGCCCGCAGTGCCTTGAAAAATGCAGCATCTGCGGAAAACTGACCCGTTCCGTCTCGACCAAGGACAGACGCAAGATCGAAGCGAAACCCATCAACATGCATGACCTCTACCCAGTAGCGCAGGGAATCCAGCACCAAGCGCATCACAAATGGATGATCAAGGTTCAGCGTGTTTCCGGTCCCTGCATCGTTATTGTAATACCGTGGATTGGACTGCAGGCGATAATAACTGGCATTATCAAGCCCGCGAAACATCAAAGTCGGGCCGTTTTGGTCCCCCTCGGCTGTGTGATTATACACCACATCCAAGATAACCTCGATCCCTGCGCCGTGCAGACGACTGACCATTTCCTGGAACTCGGCAATCTCGCCATGCGCCAGATACCGGGGATCAGGCGCAAAAAAGCCCCAGGTCATATACCCCCAATAATTGGAAAGGCCACGCTCCACCAAAAAATGGTCGTCCAGAAAGGCTTGAACCGGCAGCAATTCCACCGCAGTGACACCCAGTTTGGTCAGGTGGTCCAGCATCGGGGCTTCGGACAGTCCTAAAAATGTACCCCGGCGCTGGATCCCGGGATGAAGCGCGGTCTGCCCTTTGACGTGGGTTTCGTAGATCACGGACCGGTGTAACGACGTGTTGGGCTTTGGCCTCGGGTTCCAGGAAAACGAGGGGTCTTCGACCACCGACCGGGGCATATAGGGGGCGCTGTCACGGACGTCCATGCTCAGATCCTCCTTTGGGTCACCACGCGTAAATCCATAAAGCGCATCATGCCAGACCGGATGGCCTGTCAGACGCTTGGCATAGGGATCCATAAGCAGCTTGTGAGGGTTGAACCGGTGCCCATGATCTGGACGATAGGGGCCATGGGCGCGAAAGCCGTATAATTGACCGGGCCGCAGGCCCGGCACATAGCCGTGCCAGACGTGTCCGTCGCATTCTGGAAGGGGCACATTCAGGATTTCCTGGCCCACGGGATCAAACAAACACAGAACCAAACGCGTCGCATGTTCGGAAAAGATCGCAAAGTTCACGCCCTCTCCGTCAAAACTTGCCCCAAGCGGCCAAGGCCGCCCTGCCTGCATCGGGATGTTACCCTGCCTCACGACGTCAGCGCCTCGCGGTATAGCTCTGCATAGGCGGCCGCGGAACGGTCCCACCCCACGGGCTGTTTTTGGGCATTTCGCACCATCTTGCGCCAAACATCAGGCTGGGACCACAGATCGCACAGATGATCCAGTGCAGTGCGCAGGGCAGTATCCCCAACAGGGTGGAACTGAATTCCGGTGGCGACACCACGATCCAGTGCGGCAGGCGAGGCATTGATCACTGTATCCGCCAGTCCCCCCGTCAAACCGACAAGCGGAAGGGTGCCATAGCGCAAACCATACAGCTGCGTAAGCCCGCAAGGTTCAAACCGGGATGGCACGAGGATCGCATCACCACCCGCAATCAAACGGTGCGACATCGCCTCGTCATAGCCGATGTGAACAGCAACTTGTGAATGTTTAGCAGCAGCACGAAAACCCGCTTCGAGCTTTGGATCACCGGAACCAAGCACGATAAGCTGCCCACCCCGGTTCAGCAGGTTGGGCAAAGCCCCCAGCAGCAGATCCAATCCTTTTTGTTCCGTCAGTCGAGACACCACCACGCACAACGGACCCGCAGATACGGGCAGGCCAAACTCAGTCCTCAATGCAGCCTTGGTGTGGGCTTTACCGCGTAAAGATTTAAAGGTCTTGATCTCAGGGTCCGTGATCGGATCCCATACAGCTGTGTCGATCCCATTCAAAATACCGCGCAGACGGTTTGCACGATGTCGCAAAACCCCGTCCAGTCCCATACCAAATTCAGGTGTCATGAGTTCTGCGGCGTAACTGGGGGACACCGTCGTTAGCCAATCCGCAGCCATCAGTCCAGCCTTTAGCGCAGAGATTTTTCCGTAAAATTCATAGGCATCTGCGGAAAAACGGTCAGGGTCCAGTTTAAGGCGGGCCGGATTTAGCGCAGGCGTCAAACCCTGAAAGGCAATATTGTGAACCGTCATCACACATGGCAATGCACTGCCGGCGGCGCGCAGGTATTCGGGCGCCAGTCCAGCCTGCCAATCATGACAGTGTAGCACATCGGGCCGCCATGTCTGCGCGCCCTGTAACCCTATTTGCGCCGCCACCCATGAAAGCGCCGCGAAACGTTCTGCATTATCTGGCCAATCGGCCCCATTGGGACCGAGATAGATATTTCCGGGCCGGTCAAAAAGATGCGGGGCATCCAGTACCAGTACATCGAGGCCGCCACATGTCGCTTCCAGAACGCGGGCTGGACCTCCGAACACGGTGTCAAAGCGCAAAACAGGTGCCGCTTTGACAAGAGACTTCATTACCGCAGGGTAGCCTGGAAGCAGAGTGCGCACACGAACATCCTGCTGGGCGAGCGCTGTCGGCAAAGCACCAGCCACATCTGCAAGCCCCCCCGTTTTGACGAAAGGCACACATTCAGATGTCACGGATAGGACTTGGATCACTGCGCGGCGCTCCATGTATCGACCATGTTCTGTGTGATCAACGTTGTCCCTTTTTCCGTTACACGAAAGAATTTTGCATCTTCCACAGGGTCTTCGCCAACGACAAGTCCTGCCGGAATATCAACGCCGCGGTCAATGACCACCTTTCGTAATCGCGCGTTGCGATTGACCGTGACGTACGGCAGCACGACAGCATGATCCAGCACCGCGTAGGAATTTGTATGTACCTCGGTGAAAAGAAGGGAATTGCGTACTTCGGTCCCTGAAATGATACACCCCCCCGACACCATGGATGAAATTGCGACACCACGCCGATCGCGTTCGTCATGAATGAACTTGGCCGGTGGCACACTTTCTGAATAGGTCCAGATCGGCCACTGGTTATCCCACAAATTCAGATCCGGCGTAAAGTTGGTCAGGTCTATGTTGGCCTCCCAAAAAGCATCAACAGTGCCGACATCTTTCCAGTACGCTGGTGCACCAGATGCCCGAACACAGCTTTCATCAAAGCGATGCGCCATGGCGCGCCCGGTCTTGACAATTTCCGGGATCAGATCACTGCCAAAATCATGGGTTGAATGAGTATCATTCATATCGTGGATCAACAAATTCCGCAGGAATTTCCAGTTGAACACATAAATTCCCATGGAGGCGAGCGCCTTGTCTGGATCTTCTGGCGTAGCGGGCGGATCAGCTGGTTTTTCTAAGAAACTAGTGATCTGTCCGGCATGGTCCGTAGCCATGACCCCAAATGCCGAAGCTTCATGACGGGGCACCGTCAAACAGCCGATCGTCACATCCGCCTTGGTATCCACATGCTGGCGCAGCATGATTTCGTAATCCATCTTATAAATATGATCACCAGCCAAAATCACCACGTAGTCAACATCATAGCTGTCAACGATATCAATATTCTGGGTCACGGCATCCGCCGTTCCCTGATACCAGTTCTCTTCGCCCATGCGTTGACTTGCAGGAAGGATATCTAAAAACTCGTTCCGTTCAGCCCGAAAAAAGTTCCATCCCCGCTGACAATGGCGGATCAGGCTGTGTGCTTTGTATTGGGTTGCTATCGCGATTTTACGAATGCCTGAATTCATGGCGTTGGACAGCGCAAAGTCAATGATACGCGTTTTCCCGCCAAAGTAGACAGACGGTTTTACACGCCTATCGGTCAGTTCCTTAAGCCGGCTGCCCCGACCACCCGCCAGAACAAAGGCCATCGACCGCTGGGTCAATCTTCGATTATCAACCATGGTGCTCTCCAATCACATCAATTTCATCCTGCCATTCAAACATGACGGCACTCAGGCCCGGCAGTGTCATTTCAATACAAGCCGGCTGGCCCAGATGGGCTGCGGACTGCGCCATCAGTTCACCATGGTTACCGGTATTACTGCCGCCGTAAATCGCCGCATCAGTGTTCAATATTTCGCGCCATCGGCCGGACTTGGGCACGCCCACACGATATGACGTGCGCGTGATGGGGGTAAAGTTGCAAACAACCAAAACCGATGCCGTGCCGTCTGGCCCGTGCCGTAAAAACGACAGTGTAGACTGCTCTGTATCGCCCCCGTTCACCCATTCAAAACCGGATGGATCACAATCTAATGCATGTAATGCAGGACAGCGCGCGTAGAGGTGATTTAAGTCTCGCACCAGTGATTGTACGCCCGAATGCATCGGTTGCGCGGCTGCATCCCAATTCAATTGTCCGTCATGGTTCCATTCTTCGGGCTGGGCGAATTCGCACCCCATAAACAACAGTTTTTTGCCGGGATGTCCCCACATGAACCCATAATAGGCGCGCAAATTAGCAAACTGTTGCCATCGATCCCCAGGCATTTTGGTCAGCATTGATCCTTTGCCGTGCACCACCTCGTCATGGCTGATTGGCAAGATAAAATTCTCGGACCACGCATATTCAATCCCAAATGTCATCAAATGGTGATGATATTTGCGATGGACAGGATCTTCGGCCATGAAGCGTAGTGTGTCATTCATCCACCCCATATTCCATTTAAAGCCAAAGCCGAGGCCGTCATTGTGAACCGGGGCTGACACACCGGGAAAAGATGTGCTTTCCTCGGCCACAGTTACGATGCCCTCATTCGCGCCGTAGGCCGCGACGTTGGTTTCGCGCAAAAAAGCAATGGCCTCGTAGTTTTCTCGTCCACCATCCTCGTTGGGAACCCATTGATCAGCTGCGCGCGAATAATCTCGGTACAGCATGGATGCCACAGCATCGACACGCAAACCGTCAACATGATACTCCTCCAGCCAAAACAGAGCATTGGCAACAAGGAAATTGCGGACCTCGACCCGACCGTAATTATAGATCAATGTATTCCAGTCCTGATGGAACCCTTCCCGCGGATCTGCATGCTCGTAAAGGAAACTGCCATCAAATTGCGCCAGCCCATGTGGGTCGGCGGGAAAATGACCCGGCACCCAATCAATCAAAACGGCAATACCCGCCTGATGGGCTGCATCAACAAGATCCCGAAATTCGTGGGGTGGACCAAAACGGATCGTCGGCGCATACAGACCCACTGGCTGGTACCCCCAGGACCCGTCAAAAGGAAATTCACTGACCGGCATGATTTCAATATGCGTAAAGCCCATATCGCGAACGTACTCCACGAGGTCTTGCGCGTGTTCTTTGTAAGACAGAGGCCGCGCGTCGGAACCAACCCGACGCCATGATCCAAGATGGACCTCGTAGATGGACATCGGTGCACTGCGATCCTGAGCTTTGGCTCGCGATGCCATCCACGACTGGTCACTCCAGCCATAGCCTGAAATATCACGCACAACGCTCGCCGTCGCAGGAGCATGTTCAGCCCCAAAACCAACCGGATCTGCCTTTTGCAAAACTGCGTTATCTGTCAGGATTTCATACTTGTATGCTGCACCCTCGCCCACATTGGGAATAAAAATCTCCCAAATACCAGAAGTGCCGATGCGTCTCATTGGCAGCCGACGCCCGTCCCAGTCACAAAAATCACCAATTACCGAAACGCGACGGGCATTGGGAGCCCAGACCGCGAAATGCGTCCCGCGAACTCTTTCATGAATCATGACATGCGCACCAAGAACCTGCCATAACTGCTTATGTGTCCCTTCGGACAAGAAATAAGCGTCCAATTCTCCTAGAACTGGACCAAACCGATAGGCATCGTCGAATTGCGTTAACGACCCATCCGCAGCACATACCTGAATTTTGTAATCACCCGCGACTGGCGGCCCCACCCAAAGGTGCGCACCATCCAGTGATAAATCCGTTACCACATCACCCTGAATGAGTTGAACCGATTGCGCATCCGGCGAAAAGACCCGTACCGCTTCGTTATGTGATCCAAGAACTGCGAAAGGATTATCGTGGGTTCCATTCCGAAGTTTTGCGGCATTTTGTGCCTGCATGTGCCGAATGTTCGCCATGTGCTACCCCTTTTACCCCAAAGCGAGGCACCCTTGGCTTAGTGTAAATCAGTTTGGCAGCTTTTTAACATCTTCGATGCTTAAACGAGTTTTTCACTGCCTATTATGGTGAAATGTGCACCAAATCGTGCGTTCAGAGGAGCCACATTTTCGCAACTCCGCCATGCACCACCGGTATTGATTCGTGACTGCCAACCTTCGCCTAATACTTTGGACTGCTCACTGAAAATGTGTCGAGACCATGGCAATTATTGAGTAAGCGCCCAAACAAACCCATGCAAACACCACAAAAACACCTATTTGGGAGAAATTTTTAAAGTAAAATAATATTTTTGGGTCATCGGCGACAATTTGCTTGATCAAATGACAAAAGTACAGGACACAAGAAGCGATAATCCAAAAGTATAGTTCCCAGTGTAAAGCCATGTCTTAGTTTTATTGGCTTGTCTGTTCTCCGAGTAAATTTCGATTAGCCTTGGCATGTTGTGCCCGTTCTATGCGTCTCATTTTTAAAATGAACGCTTCAAGGATAGTTTGTTTTTATGATGGACCGAGACGCGGATTATTCGCCAAAGCAAGAGTCACAAATGTCTCGTTTTTTGAGCAACATCCGTGACGCCGAGCCAACGCTACTTTTGGGGGCTGCCATTTGTTCACTGATCGGATTCATTGACTTTTTCTTCAATGGGTTGGCTATCGCTTCTATTATTGCTTTATGTATCATTTCTGCGGCCACCATCATTGGTTTTTTTGGCCTTTTACTTCAAAAATATGTGTGGAATCCTACGCTGTCGGTCTTGGTAAGCTCGACCGTAACAGCTACAGCGTTCGGCGCGGCGACGTGTGGTTTCTTGTATGCAACAGGCAGCCTCTCCAGTGTCAGCATGAGCATGAAACTCGGCATGAAATCTGCGTTAGTGTGTGATATTACACCATCCTATTGCAACGATCATCTGATCCAAATCACACCGACACCAGCGGACAAACAACGCTCTGATGTGATTGTTTTGCGCTACGATTCCGTCAGTGGCAGCAAAGCAGCTAGTATTATGCGATCACTCAGTTTGTCCGGATGGCAATTGCACAATGGAGTAGCCTCGATCAGCATGGGCGCCTCTCCACAAACCTCCAGTACCGTTTGGTATTTTCACGAACAAGACAAAAAGATTGCATATGCACTAGCGCAGGAGGCAGCGCTTGCTATGGGATTAAAACACGCATTTCCCGTTGTGGATTTTTCGACTGCCGTGGTGCAAATCGCACAAGACAGCACTATCGTTATTCCTGGACATATTAGAATTTTTCTGGCCGACGCATGATCGTCAGAACCTCTGGAAAGACGTGACATTCTGGGCGCTCTGGCCCACGTTTCAATTCAAGTTTATCTGGATGCACGTCCATACTCCAAAGAGCATTGTCAGATTACGCTACGCCAACAGGTCAATTATCCATCTTCAATGCCGAGATAAATGCCTCTTGCGGAATATCAACGCGTCCAAACTGGCGCATCTTTTTCTTACCAGCCTTCTGCTTTTCCAAAAGCTTCTTTTTCCGCGAAGCATCGCCACCGTAACATTTTGCGGTCACATCCTTGCGCAAGGCGCTTAATGTTTCGCGCGCAATCACCTTGCCGCCAATGGCAGCTTGAATCGGAATTTTGAACATATGGCGTGGGATCAAATCCTTAAGCTTTTCGCACATTGCCCGTCCACGCATATCGGCGCGGTCACGGTGCACCATCGTCGAGAGCGCATCCACAGGTTCGTCGTTTACGAGGACTGACATCTTAACCAAATTGTCTTCGCGATAGCCAGTCATCTGATAATCGAATGAAGCGTAGCCCTTGCTGACTGATTTCAACCGATCGTAAAAATCAAAAACGACCTCGTTCAAAGGCAAATCATAAACCACCATGGCCCGGGATCCTGCGTAGGTCAGATCCTCCTGCAATCCTCGGCGATCTTGGCACAACTTAAGCACATCGCCCAAAAACTCGTCCGGGACTAATATAGTGGCCTTGATGCGCGGCTCTTGAATGTGGTCGATCTTACTGGGATCGGGCATGTCTGCAGGATTGTGCAGCTCGATCATTTCCCCATCTTTCATAAAGATGTGGTAGATCACGCTTGGCGCGGTTGTGATCAACTCGATCCCGTATTCCCGCTCGGTCCGGTCGCGAATAACCTCTAGGTGCAGCAGTCCCAGAAAACCACACCGAAAGCCAAACCCCAGCGCGGCTGATGTCTCCATCTCGTAGCTGAAAGAGGCATCGTTCAGCGCCAGCTTTTCGATAGCATCCCTGAGATCTTCAAATTCTGAGCTGTCTACAGGGAACAGCCCGCAAAACACCACCGGAACAGAGGGCTGGAAACCCGGCAAAGGTGTCTCGGCTCCCTTTTTTTCATGCGTAATCGTGTCGCCAACCTTGGTATCACGCACCTGTTTGATCGATGCTGTAATAAACCCGATCTCGCCGGGTCCGAGCGACTCGACCGATGTCATTTCAGGCCGAAAAACACCGATGCGGTCCACGGGATAAACGGCGTTTGTCGCCATCATGCGGATCCGCTGTCCTTTTTTCAAAACACCGTCCATGATGCGGACCAGAACAACCACACCCAGATAGGCATCATACCAGCTATCTACCAGCATCGCTTTCAAGGGGGCGTCCACAGAGCCATCCGGCGCCGGCAGCCGCGTTACGATGGCCTCAAGCGTTTCGTCAATTCCAATACCGGTCTTGGCCGAGACCATGACCGCGTCGCTTGCATCAATCCCGATGACGTCCTCGATCTGTTCGGCAACGCGGACGCAGTCACTGGCGGGCAGATCAATCTTGTTCAGAACAGGGACAATATCGTGATCGGCATCTATGGCCTGATAGACATTGGCCAGTGTCTGTGCCTCAACGCCTTGGGTGCTGTCCACGATCAGCAATGATCCCTCGACCGCCCGCATGGAACGGCTGACTTCGTAGGCGAAATCCACGTGGCCAGGCGTATCGATCAGATTCAACACATAATCATGACCATCGGCCGCATGATAATCAATCCGGACCGTGTTGGCCTTGATCGTAATACCGCGCTCGCGTTCAATATCCATACTGTCCAGCAGCTGCTCTTTCATGTCGCGATCCGCCACGGTATTTGTGGATTGGATCAGACGGTCCGCCAGCGTGGATTTTCCGTGGTCAATGTGCGCCACGATCGAGAAATTTCGGATACGAGAAAGATCAGTCATACCGCGGATATGAGGCCGTTTTGCGCATTGGTCAATGGGGTGCGACAGACTGAGGACCTTGTCGCACAGAATATTCACCGCAATTGATGGGTGCCTTTTGATAGGCGCGTCGTCAAAGCCGCCTGACGCACAGCAAAAGGTCAATATCAGGATCCAAAAATACAATCGAAAGACAGCCTGCAAGAGAGGCAAAATCAGTCTTCATTGCTTGGCAGCAAGTTGTCCTTAAAGTCCGCGTAAGTTGTTTTTGTAACCGCCTCTTTCCAATCCGTGCGCCCGTTGCGTGATGTCCCCCACAAGAACTTTGCCGCTGTTGACGGGCTGGAAAACGCAATATCTGACTGACAGACAAAGGTATCGTCTGGCGTCACGCGCAACACGCCTGTTTGAAGCAATCGATCGCGCAGCGGCTTTGCACGCCCATAAAACGATGGCTTTTCTTTCAGCGACCCATGCGATCCAGCCAAAATTACAAACTCTCCCTCAGCCTCTTGGGCAGTTGCATCGATACCCCATCTTTCGGCCTGCAGGACAAATGTCACATGACCGGTCTCCTCCTGCGCATTTTGCGCTGATCGTTTGTCAGATGACGTCGATTGAGTGTGAGAGACTGCCTTGAGAAAATCCGCGCCAAGGACCGGTAGGGCCAATTGAATTTCCTCTAAAAAGATTTCCATGTCAGCAATATCCGCTTCGGGTAACAGGTCAAACTGTGGACGATCCTTGTTGATCAACACGGACCTGTTTGCATGACCTGCGATTTCGATCAGCCGGGATTCGAGATACCGGACATGTGCTTTGGTCAGGTTGAGATCTTTGCTCGTTATGGCGATAAATCTGGTCCAGAAATCTTTGTCTTTGTTATGGCTGGCCAGACGTTTTGAGATGTCATCGCCTTCACCAATATAAAGAAGCGGCTGACCACCCTCGGTGTCGTCATCGGCAAAAATGAAATAGACGCCCGTCCTTTTCAACTCCGAGCGTGCGAAAGCCTTTTCCAAACGGGACCGAGGCCCCGCCAAGACATGGCCTGTCCAATTCATGACTTCGGCGGTTACGATCCCCGTCGGAATACCCTCTGCGAGAAAGATGCGGACGGATCTGCCACGACTGTTCACTTTAGCGCCGCCATAAATTCGCGCCATTCGCCTTTGGACATGCCGGAATTTTCCTGTGTGACCTCTTCGCCCTTCAGCATACGCCGCACGGCCTCTAGCGCGGTTGCCGACAGCACGGCCCCACCAAGGCGATAATCTTCAAAGGCTTTATACGCAAACGGTACCCAATCCGCGACGATCGCGCAGATGGCGTCTGCGTAGACACGGATTTCGTACTGGGCATGGGCATCCGCGCGCAGGCGCAAGAAGTGCAGCAGATTGTGTAGGTCGACCTTCCAATACCATTGGGTGTAAATATTTGCAGGCAGATTCATACGCGCCAGTTCACGTGCCAGCCCCTGCTGCCCATCTTGCGAAATCATGGCCTCGTAATGATCATAGGCCGTCATTGCATCATCACGCAGATAGCGCAGAACACGTGCGGCTTCTTCGCCTTGCAGCACCTCACCGCGCCCCTGATTGTTAACCACACTTTGCGCTGCCAAGGCATCGGCTTGGGGGATATAGAACTCCCTGTCTAGGATTGAATACCGTGCCGAGTACTCGTTCACATTGGCTGTCCGATGCCGGATCCACTGCCGCGCAACAAAAACCGGTAGTTTGACGTGCAGCTTGACTTCGCACATCTCGAACGGGGTAGAGTGCCAGTGCCGCATAAGATACCGGATCAGGCCTTCGTCATTCTGAACAGACTTGGTCCCCTTGCCGTAGGATACACGCGCAGCCTGACAAATCGCAGCATCATCGCCCATATAATCAATGACGCGCACAAAGCCGTGGTCCAAAACCTGATGTGCTTTGTAAAGATGCGCTTCCATCCCCTCAGACACCGCGCGCAAAGTTGGCTGAGACGTGGTGCGTAACGCCGATATCTCGGCCTCTTGTTCTGGGGTCAGGGGCATGGTGGCAGTCCTTTGTGGTGGCAGCAGGTTGCAGTTCTGACCTGTCATATCCGCCTTTCATGGGGTTGGGTAGATCAGCTCTGTCTTTTCAGACGCCGACCTGTTGCACTGGATACACCAAAGACATCGGGTAATAATCATACTCGACAACAGCCCGTCACCGGCTAATGTGACATTTCTTGCGATTAAAAAGGGGGATCACATCATGGCTCTACGTTATCTACACACGATGGTCCGCGTTCAGGACCTAGAGGCCTCTATGGCCTTCTATGCTTTGCTCGGGTTGCGCGAAACCCGACGGACGGACAGCGAAAAAGGGCGTTTTACGCTGATTTTCATGGCGCCCGAGGGCCAAGAGGACTGCCCGCTGGAATTGACATATAACTGGGACGGCGACGACGGCCTGCCGTCAGACAGTCGGCACTTTGGCCACCTTGCCTATGCTGTGGATGATATTTACGCCATGTGTCAGTTACTTATGGACAACGGTATAACCATCAACCGCCCTCCCCGTGATGGCCATATGGCGTTTGTACGCTCGCCAGATAACGTGTCGATCGAACTTTTACAGGCAGGTGATGCCCTGCCTCCGTCCGAGCCATGGAGTTCGATGCCCAACACGGGCCATTGGTAGAGCTACGTGCTACCCTCTTGGCGTTGGGGCTTTGCAGCCCCGCCGCTGCGGACTGTCACATGGCATTGCTCTTGGCCTTGGACGTTTCGTCTTCGATAGATGCTGATGAATACGTGCTTCAACGGGACGGCGTGGCCGCTGCATTGGAAGCACCCGAGGTGGCAAAATCTATTCTTGGTCATGGTGGACGCTCCATTGCGTTGGCGGTTGACGACCCGCAGTTATCAGACTTTTCCGACAGCGATTGGGCCCGCGCTTGGACACGGTGCGGTGCTTTTGAAAAATGCGC
The DNA here is from genome assembly GCA_029251265.1 of Pseudoprimorskyibacter sp. Lineage (GTDB taxonomy): Bacteria > Pseudomonadota > Alphaproteobacteria > Rhodobacterales > Rhodobacteraceae > JAQXDR01. The sequence goes on from JAQXDR010000068.1 coordinate 12,413, forward strand.
CGGATTGCAGGCGACGCGTCATTGATATTTCAGGGGACGGGGTCGGTAACGATGGATTTGAGCCGCGTCATGCATATCGCCACTTTCCGTTTGACGGCGTTACGGTAAACGGTTTGGCCGTGCTTGGTGCCGATCCAAAGGTCGCGGAGTATTATTATACCGAAATACGGTACGGCTTTGGTGCCTTTGTCGAAACCGCACAGGGATATGAGGGCTATCAGGACGCTATGCACCGCAAGTTAATGCGCGAAATCAACGGGCTATTGATCAGCTCACGCTGATGCAAGAAGCTGCTTTTTCATTTGGATAGTTGATGAAGCATCGGTGGGTGTATAGATTTAGGACGCCAATTGCTTGATCGCTGTCACAATAACCCACGTTTGGGACATTCTTTATGCTCAAAAGGCCAAATGCTGTCAGGTCGCCAGTAATTCTTTACAAATTTGAAGCGGGACAGTTCTTGTCCCAGGGCGTATCTTGCACGCATCAGTAAATATAACGAATTTGTTCTGTCCAGTATCGCTCAAGACGGCGCAACGATCCGGAAATACTATCCAATCCATCATTATCCAAAACGCCACGGGTTTCGATACCCTTGGCATGGCGTTGGAATAAAGAATCTACGATATCTCGGATGTTGCGCCCCTTTTCGGTCAGACGTACCCGGACGGAACGACGATCAATTTCACACCTCTGATGGTGCATGTAACCCATATCAACAAGTTTTTTAAGATTGTAACTAACGTTAGAGCCTTGATAGTAGCCGCGTGTTTTCAGCTCTCCCGCGGTGACTTCGTTGTCACTTACATTGAACAGCAACAGGGCCTGCACCGCATTTATATCGATGATACCGACCCGTTCAAATTCGTCTTTGATGACGTCGAGCAACAATCGATGCAGGCGCTCCACAAGCGCAAGACTGTCTAGATATCCGGCCATGAACCCATGATGAGTGGATTGGCCGAGGGGGGTGTGTATGCTCATTCGTATCTCCGTAAAGTTTCGCTTTGATGCAACTTCTGCAAAAAAGCGAAACAACCGGTTAAGCGATACGCAGCTGACTAAAATGCTTTTTATTTTTCTACAGTTTTTGCGATATCTTGAATCATCCTATTCACATCCTGAGGTGCCGCCTGTTGTCCAGATACCCACTGATAGAGATCTTGATCGTTCTCGGACAATAACGCGTCGTAAGCTGAGAGTTCATCATCGGTCATAGTTTCCAGACGCATGGCCGCGTAGGTTGACAGGATGATGTCCATTTCCTTGATGCCCCGTCGCATAGATCGCATTTTCAGACGTCGCAAGCGGGTATCGCGTGTTTCGATCATTCCGGCGCCTCCCGCAGTCGCCGCACAAGTGCCTTTTCAAGTCGCGCCAGTCTTTCAGTCTGCGCCCGGAGTGTCGTGCGTACATCGCGCAGTTCTATCAAAAGCCCGGTCAGGTCCGCAGACATGCTTGAGGCGTCGTCCGGTGGCGCAAGACCATCACCTTCCCCATTCAAAAGCCACATGATAGAGACATTCAAAAGCCCAGCCGCCATACTCAGTTTGTTCGCGCGCGGTTCGGACGCGTCATTCTCCCAAGATTGCAGCGTCTTCAGCTTAACCCCCAACCGCCGCGAGAACTGCTGTTGCGTCATTCCACCAGCGTCGCGGGCTGCGGCCAGTCGATCTCCAAAGGTGGCCATATCAGGGCCATACCAGTCTGTCATGTGTTGTGCTCCTTTGCGGGCAGTTGCGTCACGCAGCCGCCCGCCGTACATACACCATATCCTGCCTTGATCTACGGTGCTGCCATGACTTTCCTGTCCGAGACCTTAAGCCGCGTTCAACCTTCACCCACCATTGCCGTCACGCAAAAGGCCCGCGACCTCAGGGCGGCCGGCCATGACGTGATAGGTTTAGGGGCCGGTGAGCCAGACTTCGACACACCAAACAATATCAAAGCGGCCGCAGTAGCGGCAATCGAGGCAGGGAAAACAAAATATACCGCTGTCGATGGAATTCCCGAGCTCAAAGACGCCATTTGCGCGAAATTTGCGCGCGAGAATGACCTGAACTACATGCCATCCCAGATCAGTGTTGGTACTGGTGGCAAGCAGATTTTATACAACGCGCTCATGGCCACACTGAATCCCGGCGACGAAGTCATCATCCCTGCGCCCTATTGGGTCAGCTATCCGGACATGGTTCGCCTCGGTGGGGGGACGCCGGTGGTCGTAGACTGTCCAATGCAGTCAGGGTTCCGCCTGACCCCGCAGGCGCTTGAGGCGGCGATCACTCCGCGCACAAAATGGCTGATCTTCAATTCACCTTCGAATCCGACAGGGGCCGGTTATTCGCACAGCGACCTCAAGGCTCTCACAGATGTCTTGATGCGCCATCCCCATGTTTGGGTGATGACCGATGACATGTATGAACATCTTGCCTACGACGGGTTTACCTTTTGCACCCCTGCACAGGTCGAGCCCGGCCTGATCAGCCGCACCCTAACCTGCAACGGGGTCAGCAAATCCTATGCCATGACGGGCTGGCGGATTGGATACGCAGCAGGCCCCGAGGTTTTGATCAATGCCATGCGAAAACTACAGTCACAATCCACCACAAACCCGTCGTCCATTAGCCAGTGGGCAACAGTCGAGGCCTTGACCGGTCCACAGGAATTCCTGATCGAGCGGCGCTTGGCATTTCAAAAGCGCCGCGATCTGGTGGTCGCGCGTTTGAACGCGTGTCCGGGAATTCAGTGTCCAATGCCAGAGGGCGCATTCTACGTGTATCCCTCGATTGCGGATTGCATCGGGAAAACCACCGCAGGCGGCAAAAAGATCGATACAGATGCCGATTTTGCGGATGCCTTGCTGGAAGAGCAGGCGGTCGCCGTGGTCTTTGGGGCGGCTTTCGGCCTGAGCCCACACTTCAGGATCAGCTATGCCACGTCCGAAGCCCTGCTCGCCGAGGCCTGCGACCGGATCAGAGCGTTCTGCGATAATCTGACCTAAGAGTCGCTGAATGAACCGTCATGATGGGTACGGGTTACTCCATTCAATGGATGTAATCTGCAATTTTGCCTGTGTGACAGATTGATTGGCGACATTGCGGGAATGAATTCTGTTTCATTATTCGTCTTCGGACGCGGTCCCAATTAGGCCACGGCATAACAAAACACCTGTTGGTAGATTTATTATAAGAGTGCCTCGGGATACGCTCTGGGAGTACAATTTTTCAATCATTCTTGCGTGGGTATTACCCATCGGTTCCATAAATTAATTGGACGTCCAGTTTCCAACACCGCTAATTGCATTGCCGATGCCTTCGCTGTCGAACTTATCGCATTTCCGATACTTTCAACGACTGAGCTGGTTGCATCGGATACCCCGCCCCAAAAGCTCATATCTTAAATCCCTATGTAGGAACTACGTCCAATACTACCACTTCGGTTTTCAGGACTGTTTTCAAAAAATCCTTCAAACCCAATAGCAAGATTATTGTAATAACTATATACATCTATTGGATAGGCCGTACTCGACGGGGATCGGGCATTACGGATAGCCCAATTGCGTTCAATCTCTGTGATGGCTTCACGATTAGTGTCTACAGCGTAGTAAATAACTCTGCTTAAATAATCATAAATTACGGTGACTTTTGCCTCATAGCCAACACCGTTGATCACATTCTGTAAAATAGTATGCCTTCCAAATGGCACATCGACAAATCCAGCATCGTATCCTGAACGTTCCTCCTGTGAGACAGACTCAAAAACGAGACCGGGCACCTGCGCAGAACACCTACCTACATCACAACCGGGAAAACGCACACGCCAAGGCGGGGTGCCCACCCTACCGCCACCATAAAACGTCACCGCGTTGAGCCCAAAGCCTTCGAATTGAGAGACAAATTGCGATAATACAGTTTCACGAGGAGTCGTGCGACCAAATGCATTAATTGTGAAGCCTGGTGAACGCACCACAGCGCGCCTAGTGATAGAGGACGTTAAGCGATAGTCGGGCATCCGACGCAACACCATTGCTTGAAACTCAGCATCTGTTTCTAAGCGTGGATCATATGACGATTGACCAGAGGCGCAGCTTGCCAAACCGAAAACACTAACGGGGAGGAGTGACATTAAAGTGCGCCTATTGAGGCTGTAATCGGCCATCCGTAATTTTCCAATATTCCAAGTTGCGTTCGCGAAAGGGCGGCCTCATGATATTGCGCACCAGTGATCTTGGCATACGCGATACTCTCTGTCCCGGGCAACACACTGCTTCAAAATGTAGCCTAGATCCATCCCGTCAGAATTTCTTTCCAACATTCTCACTTAGTTCCACTTAGAGTTATGTGGAGGCCAATCGCATATCCACTATCGATGGCGGACCTAAGACCGCGTCCCGCAGATGTTAGGGCGGGGTCAATGAACGCTCGCAGTCAGGCCGCATGTCTAAACCAAAATCTGTTTCATCGCCGGACCCTATGCCCCACGTTTTTCCCATATATGAAAATAGCCGCATCATGGGACCGCAACGCGTCAGTGCTGTACGGAAACCTCGTTTTAAAACCCTAGCCGCCAGAAATACATGAGGCTTGGTGTCAAAATTGCCGATCCAAGGATTGCCCAAGTTGCACCGATGGCGCATCCTGCACGTGAGTGAACACGTTGGTTGAGGGATCGCCGTCAAAATGATGAACCATAAAGTAGACACCTCGCCTATCACGGGCCAAAAGCCCGGCACCTCAGGGCTGCGCAAAAAGACGTCTGTCTTTATGCAAGAACATTATCTGGAAAATTTTGTCCAAGCGATCTGGAATGGGACAGGCGGTGCGGCAGGCAAGACATATGTACTAGGCGGCGATGGGCGGTTTTTTAATGACAAAGCTGCGCAAGTGGTCTTGCGCATGGCTGCGGCAAGCAGGGCCCAAAGGGTCATCGTCGGTCAAAATGCCTTGCTGTCAACACCAGCCGCGTCGAACCTTATTCGCAAACGCGGCACTGACGGAGGCATTATTTTGTCCGCCAGTCACAACCCCGGTGGACCTGACGAAGATTTTGGCATCAAATTCAATGCAGCGAACGGGGGTCCCGCACCCGAAGACATCACCACGCGGATCTACTCAGAAACACAGACCATATCAGGTTACCACATCCTCAACACTCCGGACGTGGATCTAACGACGCCGGGGATCTTTCAACTGGGCGACATGACGATAGAAGTTGTCGATCCGGTATCAGCCTATGGCGAAATGATGGAAGGCCTGTTTGATTTTGACGCCATTCGCGCGCTGTTTGCATCGGGGTTCACCATGCGATTTGACGCGATGCATGCCGTCACCGGACCGTATGCCAAAGCAATCCTCGAAAAACAACTTGGCGCGCCAGCCGGTACGGTCATCAACGCAACACCATCGCCAGATTTTGCAGGCGGCCACCCCGACCCCAATCCAATTTGGGCAAAAACGTTGATGGACGAAATGATGGGTCTGGACGCCCCAGACTTTGGTGCAGCCTCGGACGGGGATGGGGACAGAAACATGATTGTTGGGCGTCAATGCTATGTAACGCCTTCCGACAGCCTCGCTGTATTGGCGGCCAACGCCCGCCTTGTGCCTGCCTATGCCGACGGGCTGCGGGGGGTCGCGCGTTCAATGCCGACATCCGCCGCAGTGGATCGCGTGGCCCAGCATCTGAACATCAATAGCTTTGAAACCCCTACCGGGTGGAAATACTTTGGTAATCTTCTGGATGACGGGCGCGCCACTTTATGCGGTGAAGAAAGCGCTGGCACTGGATCGGACCATGTGCGCGAAAAAGACGGCCTGTGGGCCGTTTTGTTCTGGCTCAATATTCTTGCGAAAATACGCAAGCCTGTCGCGGACGTTATGTCAGGTCACTGGACGCAATTTGGACGCAATTATTATTCGCGCCACGACTATGAGGCGGTAGATACCGTTGCCGCTGAGGCGCTTATGTCGGGCCTGCGCATACAATTACCTGACCTCGCCGGAAAAAAGATGGCGGAGCTGACAATAACGACGGCGGATGAATTTGCCTACAACGATCCGGTCGATGGCACGCGCACCGAAGGTCAGGGCCTGAGGTTCGGCTTTGACAACGGGGCAAGACTGGTACTGCGTCTATCGGGCACTGGCACAGAGGGCGCCACCCTAAGGGTGTATCTGGAACAGCTGGAAACCGCGTCAAACCGGCTGCACCACGATCCACAAATTGCGCTAGCCGCGGTGATTGCCGCCGCCGAGGCATTAGCGGGTATTCGCCACCGAACCGGCCGGGACCGACCGGATGTGATCACCTGAGGTTTGGCGCTGGTTGTTGATAATCTTTGACACGTGCAAGATCGGGCACTGCGTGTATCCAAAACCGCGCAAGCAAAAGCAGTGCCGCGATCAACAGACCCAAGACCAGCCCTGACCAAACCCCAATAGCACCGAAATCGAAAAAGAAGCCCAGCAAATAAGCGGCAGGTAACCCGATGCCCCAATAGGCGACCGCTGCCATAATCATCGGAACCTGCGTATCCTGAACACCACGCAACAGCCCAAGCGCCACGACCTGCGCCCCATCAAAAAGTTGAAACAGCGCCGCCATCGCAACCAGCGAAACCCCAATCACCAAAATCGCATCACGCTTTGGCTCGTCTGGATCCATAAATGCCAACAAAAGGGATTCCGGTACCGCCAAAAAGACGGCAACCGTCGCGACTGATATCGCCACGGACACCTGTAGGCCTGCAACACCCGCCCGAAGCAGAAACATCGAATCCTTACGTGCATAAGCCTGTGCCGCCCGCACCGTCACCGCATTCGATATTCCGAGATGCAGCATGAAAGCCGCCGTCGCCAGTTGCATGACGATGCCATGAGCCGCCAGTGCAATCGTTCCCAGCCATCCCATCATCAAAGACACGGCCACAAACAGCCCTGTTTCAGCAAGGCTTGTGATCCCAATAGGAACACCAAGCCGAAAGACCTTTGCCAGAATTTCTGCATCAGGACGCCAGAAACGCTGAAACAAAGCATGCTGTGGCAGCACCGCTTGCGCATAGCCCACCACCACGCCCACAGACACAATCTGGGTGACCAGTGATGCGATTGCAGCCCCTTCAATTCCCATCTCTGGCGCGCCAAAGCTGCCAAAGATTAGCACATAATTGGCCAGTGCATTCACGCCCGCCGCTCCGACGGTCACCCACATAACGACAGCTGTGCGTTCAAGCGCGGCAAGGTAGCTTTTGAGCGTCATCAAGACAAGCGCTGGCAACAGACCCCATCCAGCAATGCGAAGGTATGTATGCGCCATGTCAGCTAGCACAGGGTCTTGCCCCATCAAAAGCAAAAGCGGTTCGGCAAACCAAAAAACCGGCAAGCAGGCTAGGAAAAACAATCCTGACAACCACAGCCCCATCCGGGTTGTGCGTCGTACCATCTGCTCATCATCCGCATCCGCGAACGCGGCCACCAAAGGCATAACTGCCCAGGCAAAGCCTGACCCTGCAAGCAAGAAAAAGAAAAAGAACGATCCCCCCAAAACTTGAGACGCCAATTCCTGAACCCCATACCACCCCAGCATGACGGTATCCGTGAGCCCTATCAGGAATTGTGCCAGATGTCCGCCAACGAGTGGCAGACCCAGCACCAAAGTGGCGCGCCGGTGGGCTGAAATCAACATTTAGAATTCTCGCAAGTTTAAAAGTGCGTTTTGGTAACCGATGCAGTTTCAAGAACAAGTCCATTGCGTCTTGTTCCATAACGGCCATTCAGGATCGTTCTTTGATGCGAAACTTTTTATTATCGTACACCGGTTGACCAGATCAGCAGGTCGCGAACGTCGTACATCAAACAAAAGCTTGGCAGTCAGATCGATCCGATCCGCTATAGTACACTTGTTGAAAATATATCCACCATAATTTGAGGCAGGTGGCATTTTTGTTTGAAAACGGAACTTTGCCCCCAGATGGGTTGCAGTCCACATCGCTTGTTTAGGCTCAAAAGCCACATCAGGCAGGCTTTACGCGTCAGACATGGCGCAATCAGATCGGTCAGATGCAAATTGTCCCTTTTCGATGCCTGCCGCGCATGTCACTGTTTCCCAACAACATCCCCGCAGGAGCGCCCGCATGCCTATCACAACCTGTATCTTTGATGCCTATGGCACCTTGTTTGACGTGGGCTCGGCCGCGCGCAAGCTGGCCGGGCGCCCGGGACAAAAGGCGCTGGCCGCCTGCTGGCAGGCCCTGGCCGAGGACTGGCGGCTGAAACAACTCCAATATTCTTGGCTGCGGGCGGTCACCGGCGAATATGAACCCTTTTGGCAACTGACGCAGGATGGGCTGGACTGGGCGCTGGAAAAACACGGGCTGCATGGCAATCTGGCCCTGCGCGAGGATTTACTGGCACTTTATTGGGAACTGGAGGCTTACCGCGAGGTTCCGATGATGCTGGCCAAATTGCGCGCGATGGGCAAAACATGTGCCATCCTGTCCAACGGTAGCAAAGAGATGCTTTCCGCCGCAGTTGAAAGCGCCGTCATTGGCGAATCGTTAAACGCTGTTTTGTCGGTCGAGGACGTTGGCGTCTTCAAACCTGCAAGCATTGTGTACGATCTGGTTGGCGCACATCTTGGCTGCCTCGAATCCGAGGTGCTGTTTGTGTCGTCAAATGGATGGGATGCCGCCGCCGCCACCGGCTATGGGTTTAAGACAGCATGGGTCAACCGTGCAGGCGACCCCATGGATCACCTCGCGCATCGTCCGGCCCATGTTCTGACCGACCTCACCACCATTCCAGACTTGGTTACCTGATGCCTACATTTACGACAAACGACGCGATTGAGCTTTATTACACCGATACAGGCGCAGGGCTTCCGGTGCTCTGCCTGTCAGGACTGACCCGGGACCACCGCGACTTTGGCTATATGGCGCCATTTTTTCCCGACGTCCGGCTGATTTGTTTGGATTACAGAGGCCGCGGCAAGTCAGGCTGGGCAGACCCAGCCACCTACACTGTCCCGCAAGAAGGTCAGGATGCCTTGGCCTTACTGGATCACTTGGGGTTGGAAAAGGCCGCGATCCTGGGCACCTCAAGAGGAGGATTGATCGCGATGGGGCTTGCAGCCATGATGCCCCAGCGTCTGCTTGGCGCAGCCCTGAACGATATCGGGCCAGAACTGGACGGGGCAGGCTTGACCGCCATCATGGACTATCTGGGCCGGACGCCAGTCTGGAAAACTTTGTCCGAGGCCGCCGCCGCACGCCCGGGTGTCATGGCTGGTTTTGCCGGGGTACCAGCCACGCGATGGGCGCAAGAAGTGTCCCATTTCTACACCGAAACCCCCGAGGGACTGCAGCTGAGCTATGATCCTCGTCTGCGCGACGCTGTGGAAGCAGCAGGAGCACTGCCCCTGCCCGATCTGTGGCCATTCTTTGATGCATTTGCCGTATTGCCTGCAACCTGTGCGTTGCGTGGACAAAATTCGGATCTGTTAAGTCCCGCATGCTTCGCCAAGATGCAAACGCGCGCACCCCATATGATTGTGGGCGAGATCGCGGATCGTGGGCATGTCCCCTTTTTGGATGAAGCCGATGCCCTCGCACCACTACGCCAGTGGATAAATCTATTAAAATCAGAGGCCTGAGCCATGAATATCACCATGATCAAAGACGCCGCTTCTCGGCTAGAGGGACACGCCAGACGCACACCGATGCTGACATCGCCGTTTCTGGATAAAATTGCAGGCCGTCGGGTTTTGATTAAACCCGAATGTCTGCAACACACCGGAAGCTTCAAATTCAGGGGGGCATGGTCGGCTGTGTCTGCATTGGATGCAAATGTGCGCAGCAGAGGCGTATTGGCATTTTCCAGCGGCAACCACGCACAAGGCGTTGCGTTGGCCGCCCACCAGCATGATATCCCGGCAGTGATCATTATGCCAGCAGATGCGCCTGCACTGAAAATCGCCAACACCCGCGCCCTTGGGGCAGAAGTCGTCCTATACGATCGTGCGGGCGGAGAAAGTCGCGAAGATATCGGAGAGCGCCTTGCAGCAGATCGTGGCCTGACCTTGATCCGCCCTTATGACGAGCCGCAGGTGATTGCCGGTCAGGGCACAACCGGTCTTGAAATTGCCACCCAGGCAGCTGAACTGGGCGTCGCTTCGGCGGATGTTTTGGTCTGTTGTGGCGGTGGCGGGCTGACCTCGGGCATCGCCCTTGCATTGGAGGCCGAGGCACCCGGCCTGCGCGTGCGCCCTTGCGAGCCGGAAAAATTTGATGACACCACTCGGTCACTGGCCACGGGGAAAATTCAGCACAACACCGGACAGGCCGTCGGCCTGTGTGATGCGATTTTAACACCTTCTCCCGGGGATATCACCTTTCCCGTCATGGCCCGACTGTGCGGTCCGGGGTTGGTTGTCAGTGATGAACAGGCGTTACGCGCCATGGCGCTCGCGTTTTTGAGGTTAAAAGTCGTGGCAGAACCCGGCGGTGCTGTGGCTCTTGCCGCAGCGCTCTTCAAAGCCGATCAGATCACAGGGGACGCCGTCATTTGCACAATCTCGGGCGGAAATGTGGACCCAAACATCTTTGCCAACGCCCTGTCACTGCTTGAGGACTGAGCATGCCAATCGCCTACGTGAACGGACTTCATATCCACTATCAATTCGACGGTGACAGAGACGCGCCGGCGGTCGTATTTGCAAACTCTTTGGGGACGGATCTGAGGTTATGGGATGCCATTATGCCTTTGTTGCCGAAAGGCGCGTGCTATCTTCGTTATGACAAACGCGGGCACGGGCTGTCAGACTGTCCAGCCGGGCAATGGCAAATGTCGACCCTTGCCAAGGATATAGCAGCCCTGATGGATCATCTTGCACTAAAGGATGCCATCTTTGTCGGGCTATCCATCGGTGGCATGATTGGGCAGGCTCTTGCTGTTAAGCGTATGGACCTTGTCAGGGGGTTGGTTCTTTCAAACACCGGGGCCAAGATTGCCACCCAGCAGATATGGCAGGACCGTATCGACATGGTCAACGCGCATGGAATCGAAGCTTTGGCCGACGCAACCATGGCGCGATGGTTCTCGGACAAGTTCCGCAAGACAGCCGACATGCATTTGTGGCGCAATATGCTGGTCGGGCAGCGGTCGGGCGGCTATGCCGCATGCTCGGCAGCGATACAGCGCACAGATCTGAAAGAGGCCACATCAGGTCTGCGCCTTCCCGCGCTTGGCATTGCAGGAACCGAAGACGGCGCAACACCGCCTGACCTTGTACGCGAAACTTTGGCGCTTATCCCCGGCTCGGACCTGCGCTTGATCCGCGGCGCTGGTCACCTACCCTGTGTTGAAACACCTCAGACATATGCACATATCCTAACAGAATTTTTTCACGCACAAGGAATACAGGGCTAACAGGCGCCTTGTCTTGATCCGCAGATCTGCCCCTCGCGCCTGATCTTTGGATCGGGTTTTATCCGCCTAAACGAACTTGGGACATGGGTGTCCTACCATCGACCTTGTTCCGCACGGTCAAGGCTACACGCTACCACCTGAGCTGGCTCTTTGCACCAAAGGCCAATACTCATAACCGGAATATTACGGTTTCAGCGAGATGGATCGCGGAACGGAACATGTGAGCACATCTGTCATATCGGGTAGAGATGCGCCGCAAGTCTTTCAGCTTTGCTAAGAGGTTTTCGACCCTATGCCGTGCCTTGTAGAGCGACTTGCAATGCGCGATGGTAGTTTTGCAGTTCCTTTTTAGACAGCAGACATGGCGTGATGTCCTGGGCGCCAACATGGCGCGGATTTTGTCACTGTCATACTCCGTGTCGCCCAGTAAGGCCTTGGCCCTTGGTACGTCTTTGAACTGCGCTGCCCTTCGGGTATCAGGAGCCGGACTGGACACGCCCCAGATTGTCACACGGGGGTGTGCGGCTTAGTGTGCGTCCCACCGCTTTTACCATTAGCCTTGACCAATCGACCCTTTTTTACGGCTCAATGATGTGAAGTGTGGCTTCAGATGCGAGGCATTAACCGTCGCGATACCACTGCTACCCACGCCAAGATGTGCCAGTTCCGAAAAATTCCCATAAAATATTCCGTGGTCTGATCCCTGTCAAAACAGATTGTACAGGGTCTTATGCAGTCCATGCTCTGGCGGTGGGTCTCGCCTGCGCAGACCATTACGACTGACATGGATGAAGTCACTCAACACTTTGCAATCATTAACACGAACGGCTCACAGGGCGTTGGGAACAAGTGTTGGATGCGTCGGTGTCCTGATTAAAGCCAGTCACTTCCAAATGTGCCCATTGGGATCGACCGGCTTTTGCCTCTCAATAGTTGGTGTTTTGTGCCGTTCGTGCGGCGTAGTAAGCCGCTGCGGACAAGGTAGCTTGGCTCAACTGTGGGGTACGAATGCGCGGAACCTCCAAGCGTCAGAAAATCTCGCTAATACGCATCAGTGCTCCGCCGTCAGGGAAACGCAGCCAGGGATGGCGTTAGCATAACATCGTGGTTCTTGCCCATTTTGCCCCGCTCGACATGGATCACAAAGCGGTCGCTGTCGATGTCCCAGAGCTTCAGATTGATCACCTCACAGGTACGCAGACACGCACCGTAGCCAATGCTCAAAGCAGCCCAATATTTGATGCCCTGTCCAGGTGCCACCACTACGCCCCCGCGAAATTATCGATGCTCTTAACAATCAGCAACGCGCGCGGCTCGGTGCGGAACGGAATGTACGTCTTGGCCGATTTTGCTGAAAAAGTCATTGTTTTTGGCGTTGCGCGTTTAGTGACTGCACTGATTTCATTGAACGACTGATGCCGAGACTTGTTTTCAGCCGGTGGTTGCCACCATTGGCTTGAGTTTTGCAAATTTCCGGAGGTTTTGGGCGATTGCTGCGACGGTGAAC
>JAQXDR010000087.1 GCA_029251265.1 Pseudoprimorskyibacter sp.
TGGCCGCTTCGATCACATTGGTGCCACTGTCCCCGACAACGTCCCCATCCGTGTCAACATACCCAACACGGATCAGATCATTCCCCGACGTGCCATTCACAATATCACTGTCAACGACAAAGCTGTCTGACGCGGTGTCCTGATTGCCAGCCCCGTCTGTGGCGGTCACGGTCGCAGTATACGCACCGTTGCCCAACTCCGTGATGGCCGCGCCATCCAGAACCCAGCTGCCATCGCCATTGTTGACTGCGGTATAAGAGGTTCCGTCCAACAGCACGACAACCGTGGCCGTCGCATCATCAACAGTCCCTGAAATCGTCGGTGTCGTGTCCGTAACCGTCCCCAACGCCGTCAAAGTCACAACAGGCGGCGTTACGTCCAGTAGCGTCGGCAGAAGCAAGCTTTCGATGTCGACAAAAGTAATGGTCGTCCAACCCCCTCCCGAATTTTGGACATCGATTGTGCCAGAGGTGCTGCCGCCTCCGGTATCGTCTGACTGGCTGAGATTTCGATAGAATTCATAGGCAGTCAGATCCAGTGTGTCCGCGTCCGAGCCCGCAGATCCACCGTCTACATAGATTGCGGCATTGGCAGACGCATTTTCGTCAAACAGAGTTGGGTCGGCTGTAATCGTGTCATCGGCCGCACCGCCAGAAACAAAATCGCCAGAACCAGCTTCAATGACGTCGTTGCCAGAACCACCGTTTAACGTATCCGAGCCGGAGCCACCAGTAAGGGTGTCGGCACCGCTATTGCCGGAAAGGACATCATTACCGCTGCCACCTGACAGGCTATCGGCGCCACCGCCACCGATCAGGCTGTCGTTGCCGTCGCCCCCGTCCAAAACGTCAGCGCCGGTATCGGTGTCGCCTGCCTCAGAGACTGTGTAGGTCGTGTCTGCAGTGGCTGCTTCGATCCGAAAGTCTATGTCCTCGTCAACATGAAAACTGATGTTGTGTCTGTTGCCGTCGGCACCGGTGTAAGAGATCGAGCCTTTGCCATCGTAACTGGATTTCCCGCTTTTGGATGCACCATAATCGATATTGATACCATCACCATATAGGACGACTTCATCATTTGCGTCACCCTTGGTGAATTTGAGTTTGAAGTCGTCTGCAAAGGTGGTGAGGTCGAGCCAGACATCGTTGTCTACTTCGTTATTCCAGCCGTCGAGCTTTACAGTCTTGACCGATTGCCCAGATGCTGCTGCGATACGGAAATCGGTGTCTGCTGAACCATATATAGACGGCTTGCTGGTGGTTACTGTGTAGTCAATGTCAGAGAGCGCATCGACGCTGCCCGTCGTTGCGGTTGCGGTTAAACCGCCACCCCCGTGCAGCACGTCGTCGCCGTTCCCACCAAAGATAGTATCTGATCCATCGTTCCCGAAGAGACTGTCGTTGCCATCATCACCGTATAGGACATCATGACCGGCCCCGCCATCAACCTGATCGTTGCCACCATTTGCATCCAGAGTATCTGCGCCATCCTCGCCTTCAATATAATTTGCTGAGCTGTCACCAGTCAGGTTTTCCGCGGCGTCGGTGCCAATCTGCACATAATCTGAATTAAAATCTGTTGGCATACCGCTACTCTCCTGAAAGCTAGCTGATTTTCAGAAATAATTTCGTCTCTGAAACGAACAGCCGCCTTTGATAAATTCGTCGAGTTCCCCCTGATCGGGCAAACTTGCATTCAATTTGCGGAATATTGCGGTGTTCCGAAACTGTCCAAGTGCCCATTCTCACAACTCTTTCAGGGGTATGCCTGCGCCTAGATGTAGAGTGTAATTACCCACTGGGCCTTTTAATTATCCTATGAGGATCTTGATATAATCCTTTCGGTGATATCGTGATCCATTTGGATTATGTAATGTTATCAACCTTAAAGGGCTCTTGTGACTGGGCCGTCTCCCCAAGGCGGTAAGTCCGCTGCACATTGCACCGTTCCAAATGGATAAGGCGGTCTTGATTCCGTCAAAACAATTCTCTGCCTGGCAATCAATTGCATTTCCAAATCTGTCCAGGCAACGCTGTCTTGCTATGATGCGTCGCTTACACCGCACATTGGTGCGTCTGCTATTTAGATCAAATCGATATGAATATCCAAGTTTTGGAGTATTACCGATCAGACACCCCTTGCGGCAGGCTTTGACTGAACAAATGATCCTTCGCGTTGTCGCAGGACCGCAGTGAGCGTATCGTTGAAAGGGGTCGGTATCCCAACTTGGCGGCCAATGACTGGCACAATTCCATTTATTGCATCAAGTTCAGATTTGCGTCCGGCAATATGGTCAAGCAGCATAGACGGTCGTGCATCGGGCATTCCCGATCCAAATTTCGTCACATAGGCTACGGGGTCATCAAATCCCAGGTGGATGTCTTTGACGCGCGCGATTGAATGCGCTTCTTGCATGGCGCCAAGCGCAATTGCCCAGTGGTCAGGCGTTTTCATCAAGGTGCCAACTGTTTCATTGAAAACCGTACATGGCGCGCTGAACGTGACATTGCATAGGAATTTTTCCCAAATCAATTGATCGATATTTTCAAAGGCGCGGGCATCAAATCCTGCCTTTTGCCAAATCTGTTCTATGTTTTTCAGGCGCGGGGTGATGCCGCCGTTTAACTCACCAATACGGATCAGCTTCATGGCGTTATGGTGGGCGCGACCGGGGACTTTGATCGACGCGCCAAACCCGTCTGCCACACCGAGCATCACATTCTGAGGCGCGATATACTGCATAATTCGTTCACCAGACCCCAAGCCGTTTTGAATAGTCAGAACAAGCGCATCGGGACCTATAACGGGTGCCGCGGCCTGCGCGGCTGGCCCCACGCCGGAGGCTTTGGTTGCAATCAGACAAAGGTCACAGCGACCAACCTTTGCAATATTGGTGGTTGCGTGGATTGACGTCACCGTCCGATCACCACTCGCACCCTCTAGCCTCAGACCCTTGGAATTGATGGCTGCAATCTGATCTGCCCATGTATCTACGGCCCATACCTCATGCCCCGCATCGGCCAGCAATGCAGCATACACCGATCCCATGGCACCAACGCCCATCACTAGAATTTTCATGATTTCTGCATCCTTGTCTTGGGTAAGCGAATGTCGAACCTCGTCCGTATCGCCTGATCGACGTCAGGAGGTATATAATTGGGAAAATGCGTGTCCAGAGTGGTTTCAACCATATGACGGGCCGACGCGTTGATTGTTGGTGCGCCATTGGCAATCCACGCCTCTGGCGCTTGTCTATCTGCATGTGCCGGATAAACGAAATCGGATTTCATCCTGGCAAAGGTGTCTGGATGGCCAAGAAAATGGCCTTCGCCTCTGACTGTTTGGGCGATGACGTCCAAGGCGAGGGTTTCATCTGAGACGTCAATTGGGGTGGCTGTGCTCAGGATCGCGCCCAACATGTCATTGTCTATCACATATGCCTCAAAAGACGTGACCATAAGGCCTGCCTGTGTGCCGGCTGCTTGTGTGACAAGGTTTGCGCCGGCCTGAACCGCCATCGTTACGGTTAACGCTTTTTCGTAGCCCGCCTGCGCATCGGCAGTTTTGCTATCGGTGGCGCCGGCAATTGTGGAATTTGGTAGATTATAGAACTGCGCCATTTGCGTTGAGGCTGCCGTCAACAGGCCCTGTTCGCCACTGCCGCCTGCCATGCCACCGGACCGAAGATCCGTAATCATAGGACGGGCACCATAGATGACCGTTGCATCGGGGTTCGTAATCCACGCCAACACCATCCCCGCAAGTGTTTCTGAATTGGTTTGGGCAATACAGCCTGCGATTGTGACAGGGCTTGACGCGCCCATTTGCCCGAAGGTGTTGACCATGACCGGTATCCCGACTCTGGCGGCCGCCAGCAAAACGTCGCACGCCTCCGGATCAAATCTGAGAGGTGGGACCACATGATTGATATTGAGTGACAAAAAAGGCCGGTCGCGGAACGCCGTGGAAGATCCTGCCAACAAATAACACATCTCGGCTATGTCGCTGACATGGCTGGCCTGACTAACGGAGGTCATAACATGTTTTGTCGTGCCGGACAAAGAGGCATAGACCGTATTGATATCGAGATCGTGCAAGGTCTCCATATCGCCTGCGATTACGGATCTTGAAAAGAAATGCACATTCTCCAGCGTATCTGTGAGGCGCGCTGCATCGTATAGGTCTGCCAGTGTCGCAGATCTGAAAGACCCGGTGTCATGATCCACCACCATCGGTGATGCGCCACCAGATCCGGTATGGACCCGACCACGGTTCATTTGAATGTCGTAGGTATGGTCCCGCCCGCATAGAGTGAAATCGCGGCGCAGTCCTGCAAGAGCCTCTTCGACCAAAGATTTTGGAAAGATCAGTCGACCATCTCGTGTTTGAGAGCCACCACGTTGCGTGACAGATTGGACCGCCATCTCGGATGCATCACTAAGGCCGATGTTGCTTAAGATGTCCAAGGATGTTGCGTTGATGCGCGTCATCTCTTCGTGACTGAGTGGCCCGAGGCGTCCCGCGATCGGCGCGGGCCGCCGTTTGATCGGGTCCAATGCGGGCTTAGTGCGTCGGCGGCGTTGGCGTTTAGGCATGTTTTCCATGTTCCCGCTCTTTCTATGGTGTCGGCAGTCCGCGTTTCAGGACAAGTTACGAAGACCGTGACCAATCCAAGGTTTGCGTCCGATGAATACGTCAGCTGGCTTTGTTCTTTTTTGAAACCCTCTGATGTGTGCGGTGATTTATGTGGCCTCGCAATAAAAAAGATAGGTCAGGCCCGGGCTTTGTGATGCAACCATGGACGCCTTGTTTGCAAAAGGTGCTGCCCGATACAAAGAAAATATCCCGCCCGGCTATCTGGATGGGACCAATTATAAGGATGCTGAGCGGCGTGCTGCCACAAGATCGAATTTCAGAGATTTCATCTTGTGGCAGCAAACCCCTGATTTCGCAAACGACAATAACCGTCATGTAATTTTGGTGACCGATGATCAAAAGGAGGGCTGGTGACCCCAACACTCTGGCAAGACGGTCAGCCCTTGTGCGGAGTTGATCGCGGAATTTGCTGTCTCATCCACCACCAATATGACGAGCGAAGACGCATCATTTTTTGTGTCAGAATATGTTTGGCCTTGCAGATCTTCCGCACTGATGGCGGTGTAAAAGGACAAAGTTTCC
The DNA here is from genome assembly GCA_029251265.1 of Pseudoprimorskyibacter sp. GTDB lineage: Bacteria > Pseudomonadota > Alphaproteobacteria > Rhodobacterales > Rhodobacteraceae > JAQXDR01. The sequence goes on from JAQXDR010000087.1 coordinate 5,179, forward strand.
CTGCAGGCGATTGTCTCGCTGTGCCGAGACATTTAACCTGACGGTTGTAGAAAAGAACGAGGTCCCTGTCCGTGAGCGAGCAAACTATGGCAGCTGGTTTTGCCGCGTCCTTTGTGTCACATGCCTGCCAATATGGCATAGACCGGGCAGTTTCGTTGCGCGACGCCGGGTTGCGCGAAAATGATCTTGCCGATCAGGACAATCGTATACCGGTAGTTGCCCATCAATCGCTGATCGCCAACGCCATAGGTCAAACCGGTGATACTGCGCTTCTGCTGCGTCACACGTTGGAGACAGAGCTTTGAACCATGTCAGTGGTCGGGCAAATCGTCCATAGCTCTGCCTCTTTGCGACATTCAATAGAGCAGTTGAACCGCTACCTGCGGCTTATAGCCGATGTAGACCTGCCGCCTAATACGGACCGCTTTGAGCTTTTAGAGACTGCAAAAGGGTTGTGGATCATTGATCATCTGCTTGTCCCAAAAGAAAATTATGTTGCGACAGAGGCGTCTTTCGCCCGTTTTATAAGTGAATTCCGCCGTTCTTTTCCGCAGGCGACATTCGAAGTGGGGCTAGAGGTAACCTACGCCCCGCCGCCTCATGTAGATCAATACTGCGATCTTTTCAGGGTGCCTGTTGTATTCAACGCAAGCCGAAATACACTGCAAATAGATTTGATCTGGGCGTCGCAAGAGACCCCCTTTGAACCCGGAAACGCTTACGCTTTTGGTGTTTTTACCAAACATGCTGATGCAATGCTGGAACAGTTAAAGTCGGATGCGTCGATACGGTCGCAGATTGAGGCGCAGATCCTGCCAAAGCTGCATCGCGGCACGATCTCGATGGATAGCGTTTCAAAAGACATCGGAATGAGCCGCCAGACGCTCTATCGGCGCCTGAAAGAAAACGGGCCGACATTTGCCGAAATCCATGACGATTTGCGGCAAAGGATGGCCGAAGAATATCTGAATGGACAAAAAGTAACCGTGAATGAAACGGCCTATCTTCTGGGTTTTTCCGAAGCCTCGTCTTTTGTGCGGGCTTTCAAGCGATGGACAGGGTTAAGTCCCACGGCGTATCTGAATCGGGCTGCCTGATTGAAATCTGTTACCAAGTGTCAATTCAATGATGCCTGCGGTCATGCCGTGAAAGGTCGGTGCATATTATCTTCACTCTCGAAACCAAAACGAGAAAGATCGCAAATGAGAGCGCCGTATATTCTAGCAATCGCCAGCTTTGGCTTCATGGCCGCCTGTAGCGATACCGGTGCACAGTACATCCCAATCCTTGATGGTGCGCCAGAGCCCGGGTTCGAGGCTGACCTTGCGGAGTGCCAGTCTTTGGCGCGGGGGCAAAAACAGTTTGATCAAGAAACAGCCGCCGCGACGTCCGTGGGGGCGGTCGCGGGTGCAATCTTTGGCGCAGGGGCAAGCGGCGACCCTTAGGGCGGTGCGCTTGCGGGTCCCCTATTCAGCGGCTTATCCGTAGCGGTCGACAACCACGAATGCCGTCAAAGGATCGCCATCGCGTGTATGCGTGGATGTGACCATGCCGGTGTTGGCTGATGCAAACCGACAATCGGAGCTTTGCCATGAGGTCTAGTGCTGACATTTCCTGTTTGCAATTGGCGCGACAGGGTCACGCCCCGCCTAAACCGCTGTCTCGTCCATTGCGGTTGGGGCAACGGCGCGTTGAACGCACTAGATCCATATCAGGTGTTCTACGCGCTGGACGATCGCGCTGTTGATCGGTCAGCTGGGCGCATGCGCAATCGCAAATCTGCTTCACAAGCTTCCAAGTCGCAAATTTCCGTGTGACTTCAAACAAGGCATAAAATAATGACACTTCAACGTTTTGGTGGCCTTGCCGGCCTTATCTGTGCTGCAACATACCTATTTGGGTTTTGCGCTTCTCGTTACTGTACTGGCGCCTCTCGGCTTTGGTTCGAACGCAATCGACGGCTATGCCGTCGTCGGCTTTATTCAGCAAAGCCCAAGTTTTTTGATACTTTGGAACTCTGTCATCTATATCCTCAATGCGCTGGCACTGGTCGTTTTGGTCGTGGCCTTGCGTGGCAGGCTTCGCGCTGAAACACCGGATCTGTCTGCGGTGACCGCGGCTTTGGGGTTGATCTGGGCTGCGCTTGTGCTTGGTGCGGGTATGACGGCAAATGTCGCGGTAGAGCGCGCCGCCTATTTTGCCATGACAGACATGGAAACGGCCGTCCGTCTGTGGGAGGTTCTGCATGCTGTCGAGCTTGGTCTCGGCGGTGGTAATGAAATTGCTGGTGGGGTCTGGATTGGACTGGTCAGCATTGCAGCTTTGCGCGGGGGTAGTCTTGGTAAAATCACAATTGGTCTGGGTCTGTTGACAGGGGCAGGTGGTTTGCTCACCCTCGTTCCTGCATTGGGCGATACCGCTGGGGTGGTTTTTGGTTTGGGTGCCATTGCATGGTTCATAGCCGCAGGTTTCAACCTGCTGCTACGTCCGGAAAAGTGACACCGGGTCCAACAAGAAGAGAGCGGGATTTCAAGCTGTGCTGTTGATGTCCCGCAAACGCTTTTCAAGGTGTGGCTGATGGGGGTTGCGTGCTGACATGACCTCGATCTGGCTCTTTTTTAAGTTCTGATTTCTGATCATTTTTTGAAATGCACTATCGCATCGCTGCTCTTGCGCTCAATTTCGATGGAAGCCGTAAACCCCGAAAATCTGACAAGCATCCCATATTTTTATTCCATCGGCGACATGTCTGAAAATACCGTCCACCATAGGGTCTATTAATTAGACCCTATGGTTCTATTTTTTTAATCTTGTTATCCGCACAGCGCTCTGTATCCCTTCGGCTATGAAGCCATCCGGAGGGACCCTTTGCGCGGTTATCCAGAAGCTTTGGATCTGGGCTGACCGGTTTCGGGACGTCCGGACTCCGCAGCCCCTTGCCGGTGCCATAGGCATATTAACAGGATGGTTTGCGATACAGCTGGGCAATGTGGCGCCCGTCAAAAGAGGAAAATCAATGTCTGATGTGCATGTCCCTATCATTGCCGGCAAGTCACCTTCCAAAGTCGCGCTAAAGGCTGATAAAGATTATTTTTGGTGTCGGTGTGGCTTGTCAAAATCGCAACCGTTCTGTGACGGCAGCCATACTGGGACGACGAGCACGCCATTGAAGTTTAGCGTCGAAAAAGATGGTTCTGCCGCTTTGTGTTTGTGTAAAGCCACCGCAAATGGACCGTTTTGTGATGGCTCTCATATCCGTCTTGGCGAGGCAAATATTGGTGATGCAGCACCGCAAAACACTGCAAAAACCCCGACAGCTGTTCCAACGCCCGAGGAACCAACCGTCGCACGCATTCACGCTATGGCCAAGGATGGCTTATCCAAACTGGGTCATCACGGTGAAATGGGATCCATGGGGGTTCCCAGAAAGGATTTGCCGCATTGGGACGATATCCAAATATTGCCAGCGCAGATGGCAAGACAGCCGCTTTTGGATAATGTCAACGTGGCAACATCCGTCACGATTGGTCCGCGTGCCAAAAGACCTTTGATGCTGGAAATACCACTTTTCGTGTCTGATATGAGTTATGGCGCATTGTCTGAAGAGGCAAAGATGGCTCTTGCACGCGGTGCGAACATGGCGGGTACGGGCATTTGTTCCGGCGAGGGTGGGATGCTGCCCGAAGAGCAAGCTGAAAACAAACGCTATTTTTATGAACTGGCGTCGGCACAATTCGGGTGGTCCCTGGACCATGTGGCGAATGTGCAGGCCTTTCATTTCAAAGGTGGGCAAGGGGCCAAAACAGGCACAGGCGGACATCTTCCCGGTGACAAAGTACAGGGAAAGATTGCAGATGTTCGTGGGTTGCACGCAGGGCAGGCTGCCATATCGCCCGCGACGTTTTCTGATTTGCATACGCCCGCAGATTTCAAACGGATTGCTGATCAGGTCCGTGAACGATCGGACGGAATACCTATCGGGTTTAAATTGTCAGCCAATCATATAGAGGATGATATCGATTTCGCGCTCGAAGCCGGTGCGGACTATATCATATTGGATGGGCGTGGTGGTGGGACCGGCGCAGCGCCCCTGATTTTTCGGGATCACATTTCGGTTCCGACAATTCCGGCGTTGGCGCGGGCGCGTGCTCATCTAGACGCCAAAACCGGCCGTGATGTGACATTGGTAATCACCGGTGGACTCCGTGTGGCAGAAGACTTTGTTAAGGCCTTGGCGCTTGGTGCGGATGCCGTCGCTGTTAGTAATTCTGCCATGCAGGCTGTCGGTTGCATTGCGGCCCGGATGTGTAATTCCAACAATTGCCCGGTGGGTGTGGCAACGCAAAAGCCTGAATTGCGCAAGCGGTTGGACGTGCAGGTTGGTGCCGAACGGCTGGCGCGCTTTTTCGGAGCCAGCGTAGAACTGATGCAAGTGCTGGCGCGTGCGTGCGGGCATGACAGTCTGTCGGGGTTCACAGCACGAGACATCACCACTTGGAAGCGTGAAATGGCAGAGCTCAGCGGCATTCGTTTTGCAGGGGTGAGCCCCCGCGCATAGCGGCCATGACGATGCGCACTGTGGTGGCGCGCCGAGCGTCTGCCCACCTAGGATAGGAAAGGAGTGCACCTATGCTTGGACCACACAATATCCGCAAAAATGATATGCCAAAAGAGATGCGTTTTCTTTTTGACAAATATCCACGCGATAGCTGGCCTGCACACCCTGGATTTGCAGACAGGACGCGGCACTGGCTGGGGGCGCACAAGATGTTTCGGCATGTTGCGGAACGGATCCGATTGAAAACGGAGGATGTGTTAGACGCGATAATTCCGATGGATGACTACGCCCATCAGCTGTCTCAATATGGTGGCTCTTTGGTCACTAACTTGCATGGTCATCATGGCTGGGAAGATCGTAATTTTTTCCCCGAACTGATGGCGGCCGACCCCCGTTTTGAAACAGGTTTGGACCTGCTGGAAAAGGATCACGCTGATTTGGACACGGTGCTGGACCGTTTTACGCAAACGGCCAACAGATTGATCAAGCTGTCGACGATGGACGAAGCACAGGCACTGCAAGAGGCAGGGCACGTCCATGAAACCGGGCTAACAATCGAGTCGTTTTTAAAGCGACACCTTGGTGATGAAGAGGAGCTTTCAGTGCCAATAATCTTGCATTATCGGCTCAGAGGATAATAGAATGTCGGTGGCACTATGACGCAAAGTACATCCATACAAGAAGATCAAACAAACGCACATGAACGCCGCGCAAGCGGAGAATTCGTGCGCGGGGTCAGTGGATTTCGGAACACACTTGGTGGTCCGGATTTCCCGCCCCGATCTGGGCGGTATCACCTGTTTGTCGCCCTTAATTGTCCGTGGTGTCATCGGGTCACCCTGGCGCGCAATGTGCTTGGCCTCCAGGACAGTATAACGCTGGATGTGGCATTTCCTAACCGCACAGGGGATGATGATCCGGTTGGCCCCAATCTATGGGAGTTCGCACCCGAACGGATTGCGACCCTGACAGGCAAGCCGTTGGCAGAATGTACTCACGAAACCGCAACAGGTCATGGTTTCAGGCTTGCAAAGCAGATTTACCTTGCCGAGGGATCATCCGAGCAATCTGTTCCAATCCTCTATGATAAGGTTTCGCATCGTATCGTTAGCAATGAAAGCGCCGAGATTATCCGTATGTTGGACCGTCATGCGACAGAGCTTGGCAGCACCATTTCACAGGAACAACGTCCGCGGCTCTATCCACAAGACGCGACACTTCGTGACGAGATCGAGGCGTTGAACACTCTCATCTATGGGGCCATTAACAATGGCGCCTACAAAGCGGGCTTTTCTTCAGATCAATCGGTTTATGCAAGCGCCTTTGAGGCCTATTTTCAGGCGCTTGAAACGCTGAACACCCGCCTTGCGGATAATCGCCCTTTTTTGCTGGGTGATGCCTTTAGCGAAGCTGATTTGCGCCTGTTTCCAACATTGTATCGTCACGATCCTGTTTATTATCTGCGCATGAAACTGAATGGTGCGCGGATTTTGGATTATCCCCATCTCTGGCGTTGGCTATGCCGCATCTACGGCCTGACCGGTGTGGCGGAAAGCAACTCGCTGGATCATTGCCGACAGGGCTATTTTGGCAGAAGCTGGAACAGGTCGATCCCGTTGGGGCCACTGATGCCTATGCCCTATCCAAAGGCTTACCAACATCCCGAACTGGCCCTTTGATCCCAGAATTGTCTACGTAGATTGCGGCGTTGGCGTCTCAGCATGCTGTCCATATTCCCGTTCTTTCTACGGTCACCTCTCCCAGCACAGCAAACGTCTTTGTCGTCTTATGGTAGATACAAAGAAGGCCTTTGAAGTCTGTATCTCGGTGGATGCCTGGACCAAATTCCAGGTCACGTACGCGCGCCTCTTTGACGTTAAATTGTGTCAATGATAATTACCATCCTGAGTGCTGTTTCTGGGCTTAGCTCGGATGATGCAGAGTGAGTCTCAGGAGGTATTTTGTCTTGTTCATATCGGTTCGTGCGCCTTGAATTTGGAAGAATTTACCATGATTAAGATCCTCGTCTCGATTTATATGCAGTAGGGCCGCGCTCCGAGCCTGTGCGGGCACGATTTAAATCATTGAAAATGCATAGAGGCGGCAATACGCATCAACCAATCGTTTCGTCCAGCTGGATCATCACGAAGCTTGCAGCCAATGTCCGATGTGTCCAATTACGGTTGATTATTTCTAATGGCAGCTAGGCGTGTCTAGACGTCATAGACGGCGTTTTTTTCCCGGGCCGGTCGGCGTTAACAATTTTTCGCTTTAATCACCAAAAAGGTTCGAATTTTGATGTGAGACGTTGGGATTATATTTTTCGGATAACACGGGGCAAAGCGGCTATTTAGTGCGCGCATAGATCATGTGGTTCGACCGTTTTGACGGTGCTTGGTTTACTTGAAATAAGCCCCCCCTCTGCTTAGGCTGGCGAACGCAAAGTGGCCTGTTGCGGCTCTTTTTGCGGGGGGAGCAAAAGATGTCAAAGATAATTGTCCAAGCCACCGCGACCGGTGAGGTTCTGTACTGCGATGACGGTCTAAGCTTCTGGGGCGGGGTTGATCCGCAAACGGGCATGGTCATTGATGTCCATCACCCATGGCACGGCCGTTCAATAACTGGAAAGGTGCTTGTTATGCCTACAAGCCGAGGATCCTGTTCCGGCAGTGGGGTTTTGTTGCAACTGGCGCTGAATGGTTGTGCGCCCGCGGCTTTGGTTTTTTGTGCGACAGAAGGCGTCTTAACCCTTGGGGCGATTATCGCGTCTCGTATTTTTGGCAGACATATCGCGGTTGTGCGTCTGAAGCGCAGCGATTTTGCGATGCTGTCGGATGTGCATGATATGTCAATCACGGGGTTTGCGTTACACGCGGGTGCAATCCGATTTGATTTACAAAGCTTGGACCGGAATGATCTTGAGCTGACCTCTGCAGATCGCGCGCTTTTGGCCGGTGATGACACAAACCCGATGACCTTGGCGATGGACGTAATCTGTGCCATGGCCGTAAGTCTTGGGGCGCGTCACCTTACAGATGTGACCCGCGGTCATATTGATGGGTGCATCCTTGCGCATCAGGCCAATTTGATTTTTGCCGAACGTATGGCCGAACTTGGCGCCAGGGTGCGTATTCCTACGACAATCAATGCGATCTCTATTGATCTTATTCACGCCGACGCGCATGACACCCCCCCCAAATTCCGCAACGCAGCCCGCCGATTGGCCGCGGCCTATGTTGATATGGGAGCACGCCCAACCTTTACCTGCGCACCCTATCTTCTGGAGGATGCGCCAAAGCTGGGTGAGAAACTCGGTTGGTCTGAGTCAAACGCGGTTATTTTTGCAAACTCGGTTCTTGGTGCGCAGACAGCAAAATTGCCGGATTATCTCGATCTGTTCGTAGCCATGACGGGGCGGGCCCCTGCGACCGAGATGTATTTTGAAGAATCTCGTCGCCCCACATTGGTACTGGAATGTCATGTGCCAGCCCGGCACGATGATAGCCTATGGCCCATGATCGGCTGGATTGCCGGAAGCATGGCAGCCGACGACGTTCCCCTTTTGACAGGTCTGGAACATCTGGCCCCCACTAGGGACGATCTGCGAGCGCTTTGCGCGGCGTTTGGTACAACATCCGCATCGCCAATGTTGCATGTTGCCGGTATCACACCCGAGGCGCACCTTGGCGTGTTGTCTGATGCACCCACCGCGACTATTGAGTTGGCAGATTTACGCGATGCTTGGCAAACGCTGAATGCTGGACCCGAGCAAGTTGATTTGGTTGCTATCGGTAGCCCACACGCCTCGCTATCCGAGATAGAGCGATTTTGTATCGCGCTGAACGGTCGTTGCCGACATGACGATACTGAAGTGATTATAACCGTTGGACGCGACATCTTGGACCAGGCGGGTAAGATGGGGCTTGTCAAACAATTGCAAAGCTGTCGCGTGCAGGTGATGTCAGATCTGTGCTGGTGTTCTATAACAGAGCCGGTATTGCCAACGACCACACGCAACCTGATGACAAATTCGGGCAAATATGCGCATTATGCCCCCGGTCTTTGTGGCAAGACAGTTCGGTTTGGGTCTGTTGGTGACTGCGTCGAGGCTGCTATTTCAGGCAAAGCGATCAACGGCTTGCCCGATTGGCTTGTATCTAATTGAACAATCGCAGTGTGCTTCAATAGTCGCAAAAACGTCATGCATCTTCTATCAATGCACGATATTCATTATGAACCCATGAAGGCACGTCATCCCCATATGCATCTTGCTCATTGTGACGACTTTGATGATATTGTGGGATGTGACAACGAAGACAAAAAGGCATGGACTGGGTCTGCGCCTGTGCGGAGACTGCTTTATGATCACCGAAGCCCCATCGACCCATGACGCGCAGGATGATGCCCGCAACAATAATATCCTAATCTGGGTGAACGGCACGCTTGTACACCGTGATGATGCCAAAATCTCGGTCTATGATAGTGGATTTATGCTGGGTGACGGAATGTGGGAAGGCATGCGTCTGTATGATGGCATCTGGGCCTTTTTTGATGAACACATGGACCGATTGTTCACTTCGTTAAAGTCTGTTTCGCTTGACCCGGGTCTGACGCGAGATGCGATCAAGACGTTGTTGAACGAGACTGCCGCTGCCAATGGTATGACGACGGATGCGCATTGCCGGTTGATGATCACGCGAGGTCGCAAGGCGAAACCCTTTCAGCATCCGAAACTAAGCCGTTATGGCCCCACGGTGGTGGCGATTATCGAGCATTCAAAACCGTCTGAAACAGTTCAGACGCAGGGTATTCGGCTTGCATCGGTGCCTCAGGTCCGCGGGTTGCCGACCAGTCAGGACCCCAAGTTTAACAGTCACTCAAAACTCAATTGTGTGATTGCCTGTCTGCAAGCTGAACAGGCTGGTGCAGACGAAGCACTGATGCTGGATCCGCATGGGTTCGTGAATACGACCAATGCCTGCAACTTCTTTATCGTTCGAAAAGGCGAGGTTTGGACATCGACGGGTGACTATTGCATGAATGGTGTGACACGCCAAAAGGTTGTGGACCTTTGCCGTGCCAACGATATCCCGCTTTTAGAAAAAAACTTTTCGCTTTATGAGGCTTACGGCGCTGATGAAGCGTTTCTGACGGGAACCTTCGGGGCACAAACCCCCGTGGCAGAGATAGATGGCAAATCTATCGGCGATGGCACCTATCCTGTTATGATGCGTATCCGAGAGCTTTATAAATCTCTGGTCAGGGAACATGTCAAAAGTCTGATAGGCTGACCGTGAGGCCGGCAAAAACGTCACGGAGATATATCGTACACGATGTAGAACTTTATGATGTCCCAATATAGTCCACCTCTGGGACTAGGCAGAACGCTTTGGCAGAATTTGATCTGCCGTATGCACCACCGCGCTGAGGAACACGTCGATATCTTCGCGTCTTGTGCGGTGATTGTTAAACGCGCAACGAAGTCCATATTTGCCCTGTACAGTCGTATCCGAGGGCACGGCGATGCCGCTCTCTTGGATGCGCAGCATTACTTCAGTATTCAGGACCTTAGCCGCATCTTCGTCGTCTGCCACATGGCGAAAGCACACGATGTTCAGGTTCACAGGAGCCACCAACTCCAAAAGAGGATGTGCAATTATTTGCGTTTCCATGTAGCGTGCGAGTGAAATATCCTGCGCAATGAGCTGCCCAAACTTTGCAGCACAATGCTCTTTAAAAGCCATCCAGATTTTTAATGCCCGGAAACCCCGACTAAGTTCCAATCCATAGTCAGCAAGAAACTTACCAGCGATTGCGCCTCGTTCTTGATATTGCAGATATGGGCCATGCATTTCGAAGGTCGCAAAATGAGCATCAGCATCCTTGATCAAAACAGCTCCTGCTTCGAAAGGAGTGTGGAGCCATTTATGAGGGTCGATGGCAACAGACCCTGCGCGCTCTATGCCCGCTATCAAATGGGCGTGTTGCTTGGCCAAACCCAGCACGCCGCCAATGCAGCCATCTACATGAAACCAGATGCCCTCACGCTCACAAAGATCAGCGATTGCAGTCAGATCGTCAATCGCTCCTGTATTTGTGCTGCCCGCTGTTCCGATCACGCATGCCGGTTGCAATCCATCTGCACGGTCTTGTGCAATCACGCATTGCAGCGCGTCAAGGCGCATCCTGTGCCGATCGTCACTTTCGATTTCGACCAACGCCTTTGAACCCAGCCCCAACGTTTCCAACGCCTTTTGGTGACAGCTGTGCACCTGATCCGAGGCATAGAAGCGCAGTGAATTGTCCAGTGCGGCGATACCTTCTTTGCGAACGTCATATCCAGCGGCGAGATTTCTGATCACGGTATGCGCGACAAGGTTCGCCATCGATCCGCCACTGGTTAAAGTCCCACTGGCATCCTGCGGAAAGCCCACAATTCCCTTTAGCCAATCTATGACTTGTTGTTCGACCTGGGACGCACCTGTATCGCCGCCCCCAAGATTACTTCCGTCCACCGCGGCTAGAAAATCCCCCAAAGCGCCTGTGAAGTTGCTGGCCCCCATATACCATCCCCAAAATCGGGGATGAACGTTTCCCATTGGATAGGCACCAACGGTTTCCCGATACTCTTTATAAACTATATCCAGTGAGGTTGGGTCTTCGGGTAAAGCAGATCGAAATGTGTTGCGAACATCATCAGGCATGGATCGCCAAGCCGGGCGTTCTCTGACCTGATCTAAATGATCTATCGCCTCGTCGACCATCCTATGCGCAAGGGCGCGGTAAGCAGCCCAATTGTCAGGATCAAGTGTCACGTCTTTGGAATCACTCATTGGGCTTGTCCTAGCCAGAAAACCTCATCTCGTATCGAACTTACGCTTCAATCGGTTTGTCTAGGAATATGCAGCTATGTCGCGATTGGGTTTTTTGAGCATTTTGCAAAATCGACGACACTTTGTTCTGGTCTTCCAGAAGGGCAATTTTTCTGCTGCCAAAAAGTGTCTTGAGGCCTCTTTGTCAGAAATGTGCAGCCGTTGCTGCTAAAGTATAATCTGATTTAGTGGTTGCTTGCAGCAGGCTTGGTCCGACGTCCGATGGTCTATCATTAGCCAGGTTACCGTATTTAAAAGGCGTTATTTCGGCACAACAAAATCAAGCCACCGCCTCGTGAAACGTCAGGCAAAATATTGTAGATGTTCAATGTTTGCAGGGTGTTATGTGGTGGGTGATGAGAGACTCGAACTCCCGACATCTTCGGTGTAAACGAAGCGCTCTACCAACTGAGCTAATCACCCTTTCACATCTTCCAGTTTTGGAGCGGGCGAGGCGATTCGAACGCCCGACCCTAACCTTGGCAAGGTTATGCTCTACCCCTG
>JAQXDR010000115.1 GCA_029251265.1 Pseudoprimorskyibacter sp.
GGGCAGTCCACTCGCTTTCACCCTCGGCTTTGATGCCCGTGCTGTCGATCACAAGGTTTAGTCGGCCGGTACCACCACGATAGGGCAGGCTCACGTTCAGGGTTTTCTGGCGGCGGCACCCAAACCATCTCAGGATCAAACCAGATCGACAGCGATCCGCGCCGGCTTAGACTGTCATTGTAAGCAGACCAGTTCGTGGTCTTGTATTTTGTAGGGGCCCAACTGCTCATACCCTCCAGCTATCATGCTGGATTCAAACAGTGAATCCCCAGTAGGATTTGTGCAACAAAGCCCTTCAACAGGATCCTTAGTAATCTGATCGTCGTCGCCACTTGAACTAGGCGATTCGGTCAGCGATTCTGGGATTGAACCTAATGCACGTGACTCATAATAATCTTGATATGCTTTGAGCTGTGCTTGATACCATTCGTGAACGGCGGCGGCACTATGATAAGGGACAGGTATTGGAATATCGTTCGGTTTTTCCGGATCAAGTGTCCCAATTAAGTCGAGTCCCAATTGAGTATTGACCAGACCTTGTTTGAAAGTTCCTTCGATAATGCCGTATTTTCGCCAATTTTGCCATTGCGTGGGATAGTGAGACGCAGTTATTTTGGCTTACGAAACCTGTTCAGTTTCACCACAATCGTTCGAAATTCTTACCGCCCCCATGTACGAAACGGGTGAGGTGTAAGATGGAAACACTTCTTCCCCTTGCCAGTATATTCCTGCGGATACAGTAATGCTATCGACGACTGAAGGCCCTTGGACATTCGTTGAATGTTTGATAGCTTGCGGTTCCAATAGTCCAACAACTTCAGCGGTATACCCGCCATATGAGTGTCCGACTACGGTGACCTGCTTGCCGGTTTCCTCAAATATCTCGCGCGCCTTTAGCGCAGCGGCACACCCTGCGGATGTAGGGTTGCCGACCCCAATATTTCCATATTGCCCCGAGTCACCCATAAAGGAATCTTCGTTGACATCTGGCCCCCCTGTAAACGGGATCAGTTGGTCAGTACCTCTAACTGCTATATAAATCTCACCGGTACGTTTGTCATCGAAGCGATAGATCACGTCCCCGCTTTCCCGTCTTCGGGATCAGGGTTGTATGCAAGGTTAGCGAGCTCTGCGTGCTTCGCCTGATGGTAAAGATTCAAAGTTCCCATTTAATTTGTTCTTTTTCAGTGAATAAGCGTTTCAGTGAAGGGAACTTCTGCTACATAGTTTCCCCCACTACTAAGTGATTTAATCAGGTTCCAAGCAATTGAATTGTAGTATCTCCTTAAAAAGACTGTTGTGCTAATCAGCTTGCCGTCCCGATTTAAATTGACTCGAAGTAATACTTGAAACCGGGTACCTGCTTCGACCTCGTCATGCAGAGTAAGATTCTTAGAAACGCTATTGCGTGTCAAATTTGAGATCCAGGCGTCGCTTGTTGATGGAGCAAAGGTAACGTATTGGTTGGACCCCGAACACTCGCCTGCGCCGCAAGCTTCAATTATTGCTTCTGAATACACCCAGTCACCAGAATTATTCCTGACCACAATCCGCATGGAATATAAGCCACTGTGGTCATTTTCGAGCAAGAATTTCCTCAGAACTTCTGTCGGAGCCATTTCATATGACCCAAAATTCAATGCGCTCAAAGAGTATCCGTCTGCTTGTTGTACTTTCGGCAGTTCTTTGGGAAATAACGAAACTCTTGCATCTGCCCCCAACCCGCTAAATTCATTAATGAGCCTACTTTCAATTGAGTTACCCAGGAGAGTTTTCAAGGCGTTAAAGGCCAAAAAAAAGATTAGAAAGCCCATAAGTGAGACCCAAACTGTTTTCCTCCACGTCACGTCTAGTTCTCCCGTACTACTTGAAACTTCGCTTTCTGAGATTTCTTCGGCACACTTGGTAATAACTTTATGGATGGGGTTTTTTCCAAGTATTGTTTTCACCAGCATTCACAATGTAACCGTCAAGGATCATGCCATGATCAGCGGTCAGATACAGACTACTGTGGGGCAATCCATGGCCCGGTGCACCGGCCGAAATACAAATCGGCAAACGCCCGTTTGGCACAGCCATGTTGATGGCCTGAGGGCGGATTGTCTGGCGCGCCATCCATTTGACGGGAACATCGCGACCATCGGCGGTCCGAACAAGGTCACCAATTTGCAGGTTTTCAACCAAACGCTCGCCATCAAGCGTTGCGATTGTAGTGCCTGTCAGAAAGCAGTTGGCAACCAACGCATCATCACCAGTGTTTGTAACTGGCATAGCCCAAACTGACGCTCCGGCGTCGGGATAGGCCTTTGATCCGGCCATCGCGAACGACGTCTTCAATCGAGCGAGAGGGCAGTGGTGATTGCACGATGGCTTCGCAGCACGTGCAGGCTTTGCGCGGTTGTATGATGCGATTTACAACAAATCGGTCTGGAACATATTCCAGTTCCTCGGTCACATCTTTGCCCAACGTTTTGAGATGACCATTGCAGCGGCCACAATCATCGCCAGGCGCCAGCACTTCGTCATGCCGATCCCGATGGTCCGGCAATGGCTTGCTGCTGTGCTGGCGGGGTGTTTTGGATTTGACGACAGGTTTGGCATGATCCTCGGCCGCTTCACCGATCTCTTCATCTTCTTGGAAAGTCAGGTTCAGCTGATCCAGTCCTTCCGACGTCGACCCAAATCGATGGTGGTTGTGTCCATGAAGTTGGTGCTGAAGCTGCTCGACCTTCAAGCTAAGTGCCTTAACCTCGCAGGCCAGCAGCCGATTTTCAGACCGTAGTTCTGCGGGGTCATCACAGGTGATATCGAGGTTGTTCAGCATGCCGATCCTACACCGGATCAGGGGCAAAACATGAATCCGGAAACTGAACAAACACCAACCTTTATTGACTTATCCGACGCTCGGTGAACGCCATGTCTTCTTCGGCATACGCCCGTCGACCCCCTCCAGTAATATCGACAAATGCGCGCCTGATACGTGGATTTTCCCGGCCTTGGCAGCGGGCCAGACAAACCGGCCTTTCTCCAGACGTTTGCTGAACAAACCCGC
>JAQXDR010000118.1 GCA_029251265.1 Pseudoprimorskyibacter sp.
AGCGGAAAAGGCAACTGTTACGACAATTCCATGGTTGAAACGTTCTTCAAATCGCTCAAAGCAGAGCTGATCTGGCGCACCCGATGGGAAACCAGACGCCAAGCTGAAGGGGCGATAGTTCAGTACATCAATGGGCTCTATAATCCACGACGGCGACACTCGTCGTTAGGTGGCAAAAGCCCCTTGGCATTTGAACGAAAGGCCGCATAAATGAACTGAGAGACCGGAACGCAAGCGTGACATGACCAGGGTGTATCGAGGAGATCTATGGCGTCGAGGTCCCGCCCAGCCTAATTTCTACGATCATCGACGCGATCATGGAGGAGGTTACTGCCTGGCAAAACTGCCCTCTGAAGCCCTGCTATCTGATCGTCTTATTGGATCTGATCGGGGTCAAGACCCGCAGCGACAGGGCGGCCTCGAACACGACGGTCCTCATGGCCTTGGCAATTTTACCAGACGGCACGCAGGACGTTCTGAACCTGTGGTTTCAGGCTAATCAGGGGGCGAAGTTCTCAGTAACCTGCGCAACTGGGCGGTCCACGACATCCTCATCGCCGTCGTAGACGGGTTTAAGGCCCTTTCGTAGGCCATCAAGGCGACGTTGTCCCCCAGACCTGCATCCAGACCCTGCATCGTCCACCTGTTGCGCCATGTCCATGAACGTCACCAGCTACAAGCACCGCAAGGCCGTCGCCGCTGCTCCCAAGGCTATCTGCAAGGCGAGGTACACGGCGGTGGAGGCCGATGCTGCAGAACTGGCTCTGGTTAAGTTCGAGGAAAGCGATCTGGCCAAGCGGTATCGGATGATTGCACCGGGCTGGCGGCGTATCTGGAACGAGGTCATCCTGTCCCTCGACTACCCGCCTAAAATCCGCAGCCTGATTCACCCTATCAAAGCCGTTGAGGCGCCGAACTTGAGAATCTGCCAAGCTGTCAGACCACGAGGCCATTTCCTAAGCGACAACGGGGTTGCGAAATTGATTTATCTCACACCCAATGCACGATTATCTGATTGAGAGCATTCGGTGCACCAATGGCACGCTGTCAAAGAGCCAGCTCGCGATCATGTTCAAAGGCAGCTTTGCAATGGCCTAACAAAACGCGTCAGACATAAAATTTGGCACAGGCGCGCGCGAACCTCTGAAATCGTGTCCCAATCTATCGACGTATAAACGATTTTGGGTTTTGTTGAAAAACTGAGGTCCGTTGGTCCAAATAAGCTGCTTGCCAAAGTGTACAGGAGGTAAAATAAACCGATAAATGCCGCCGTTGTCGATGCTTCACAAAAGCCAAAACCAAACTGATCAAAGTCTACGGGTTATAAAACAATATTCGGAACTGGTGTGGTACGTTTGGGTGTTTCTATAAGGTGTTGAACAGCGGTCCCGTCGCGCAATTCTTCGACTAGACGTCAGGTGTGGACCATCATTTCCTTAGTCGCTGACAGGGTCACATCAGGGTAGTCTCGTTCGCAGCGGTCAATATCCCATTGCAGGCGCGTCAAATACACAAGATCGCCATCGTTGTCGTAACCGACGTGCTGTTTGTTCGAATTCACTAGCTTGTCGACGGCGTCTTTCGGACCGTGCAACCAGCGCGCAGAGGTAAATTGGGATTGTTCGAACCTCACTGGCAGACCGTATTCCAGCTCAATCCGGCTTCCAAGAACCTCAAACTGCAGTGCACCTACGACACCAACAATGAACCCAGATCCAATCATCGGTTTGAATACCTTGGCGGCGCCTTCTTCGGCGAATTGCATCAAGGCCTTCTCAAGATGTTTTGCCTTAAGCGGGTCCCCGGCGCGCACAGTTTGCAACAATTCTGGCGCAAAGCTTGGAATTCCTGTTGCCTGAAGCGATTCACCCTCGGTCAATGTATCGCCAATACGAAGTTGTCCATGATTGGGAATACCAATAATGTCACCTGCCCATGCTTCTTCCGCCAACTCTCGGTCAGCGGCTAAAAACAAAACCGGATTAGACACCGACATTGGTTTTTTAGTGCGCACATGTGTCAGTTTCATCCCTCGCAAGAAATGTCCCGAGGCAAGGCGCAAGAAGGCCACACGGTCGCGGTGCTTTGGGTCCATGTTGGCCTGCACCTTGAATACAAAGCCAGACACTTTTTTTTCATCCGGCGAGATTTGCCTGGGCTCGGCTGATTGGACCTGCGGCTCGGGTCCAAAATTTGCAATGCCGTCCATCAGTTCTTTCACGCCAAAGCTGTTAATGGCCGAACCAAACCAGATCGGGGTCATGTGCCCCTCGAGAACGGATTGAGGGTCCAAGGTGGGCAGCAATTCACGCACCATCTCGATTTCTTCGACGAGCTGTTCTAGAAGATGCGCAGGCACATGTTCTGCCAATTTCGGATCATCCAAACCATTGATGGCAACGGTTTCTGCAATCTTGTTCCGGTCTGCACGATCCATCAGTTCCAGACGGTCGTTGAGCAGATCATAACATCCTAAAAAATCGCGCCCGACACCGATCGGCCAGCTTGCAGGGCTGACATCAATCGCAAGATTTTCTTGAATCTCGTCAATAATTTCAAAGGTATCCCGACTTTCGCGATCCATTTTGTTACAAAAGGTCAGAATCGGCAAATCTCGCAGGCGGCATACTTCGAACAGCTTGCGCTTCTGGCTTTCCACACCCTTTGCCCCATCAATCACCATGACGGCGGCGTCGACGGCGGTCAGGGTCCGATAGGTATCTTCTGAAAAATCACTATGTCCTGGCGTGTCCACCAGATTAAAGCGGAATTCTTTGAAATCAAAGGACATGGCCGATGCGGACACGGATATACCGCGATCCTGTTCCATCTTCATAAAGTCCGAGCGCGTGCGCCGCGCCTCGCCTTTGGCACGAACCTGTCCGGCCATCTGGATGGCACCGCCATACAAAAGAAACTTTTCCGTCAGCGTCGTTTTACCCGCATCAGGATGCGAGATAATGGCAAAGGTGCGGCGTCGAGCAATCTCGGGCGGGAGGGTCGGGCGGTTATCCAGCATGGTGTTCGGATAGCGCGGAAATTGCAAATGGGCAATGCGTCTTAGACCAATGGGTCGACGTCTTGTAGTTTTTCCTATCTTCATGGCAGACAGTCAAAGCTGTGAAGGGCTGATTTGATCCTATTGAAGCGTTTCAAAGCCCGCTAAGAGCACGCAGTAGTTTGGATATCGATGTCGTGAATTAATGACGCATAACTAAGACGGTTTTCCCAATTCGGCAACTTTTCGATCGGCTAAATCGAAAAAGGCGCGCCCCTTGGGGACGCGCCTTTTCATAATTAATGAGGACGTTCAGTAGTGTACGATCACACCAGAACTTCCAGTGTGATCTGATCCGTCGCAACTGTGTCATGTACAACACCTGTGTCGACTTCTTCGACCCTTGCGATAATATACCCGGTTCCCGTGCCACCATTCGCGGTGAGTAGCTGGCTGTAGGAAAAGCTTTCGCTTTGGCCTTTTGATCCATCGGCATGCACGGTGCCGTGGCCATCCAATTCGAGATAGGTGTCAGAACCGTCATCATAGCTGGCATCATCGGACCAGTAGAATTTAGTTCGCGCCTTGACATCCACATCACCAGAGTTGTCGACATCAAAGTTGAACACCAACTTGTCATCATCATCGATGCTGGTTTTGTTCAGCGATCCATCCTCGATCGTCAACTCAGCCCCGTCGTAGAGTTCAATATTCAAGGCAACGGCCAAGTCAGCGGTGTTTGCTGGATCGGTGGTGTCATTAATTTTCGCAATAAGAAAACCGGTCAAATCTGTATCACCGGGATCTACGTCAACACCGGCAGCGTCCAACGCGTCCAAAAGGTTGGCGTACGAGATTTTAAAGACCTCGTTATCGTCGACCTCGCCTGCGCTCAGCCCGTAGTTGCTGTCAGAGCCTAACTCGGCGTCAGATACGTCTAAGGTTCCGTTTGCTGACCAATAAAAGGTT
>JAQXDR010000128.1 GCA_029251265.1 Pseudoprimorskyibacter sp.
GCTTTGTCCGTGACTGGGATGTGAGGTGTGATCTTGCGATCCACCAACCACCCAAACATTGGGCCAAACCTGTTAGCCGTGCCTGCGATGATGCATTTCGGGGCCAGGTCAAACTTGTCTTTAACCCAATCCAGTATGATGCGCACGGAGCTGACTTTGGCCTGCCGGATCGACCGTGTCACGTCCATGTCAACGATAACAGTATGGTCTTTATCGATCAGGTAAGTCCATTGAATGGCAGGGTCCGAATGCGATGTGACCTTGTGCTTCACCTCTGAGGACGCACCAAATGCAGCGTCATCCAAAACATCAAGATATTCCGTTACAGTGCGTGGCGCATTCTCTGGATTATTCGTGCTGTGATTCCAGGCTGCCTTCGGTGTTGAATTTTGCTTGTTGACGTCAGCTTCAGTCGAACTGGCATCTGCTGTACAGCGCTGGCTGCTCACTAACCCCACCGCCATGCATCGCGCCACAGTCGTTTCAAACAAGTGATGCAGCAAATCTTGGAAAAGGCGAATGATCTGGGACCTGATCCGTCAGGTCGAGGCGGCAGAGCCAATGATATACAAGGTTCAGACGGACCTCTTCACACAGTCACCGTCTGGATCGAATACCAAGGCAATATCCCACCAGCAGCATCCGGATCAGCAGCTCGGGGCCAATCAAAGGGCGACCCGTGTTGCCGTAGAGCTGGGCTAGCCAGTGACGGATGCTAGACAGATCGACGAAATGTTCAACGGGTCGCAGCAGATGGTCGGCGGGAACGTAATCGGTTATCGAAAACTCGTGAAACAGTGCACCTTGCGCGTTTTGCTTTGGTCCCAACATCCAAATCATCCCCGTCGTTGGGAACAATTTTTCAGGATCCAAGCCTCAAATCGACACGTGTTTTCCAACAGAATATACCTTTTGTTGGCGTTCGGGCATAAGCTGAAGGCGCGGTCGCTATCGAATAATCTTGCCGAGAACTTTGCTCTACCATTTTAACGACAAGAACGGGCCATGCTCAGGTTTTGGCAAATGCGATGTTCGCAGAAAACCGCCGTCATTTAGATAAATGATTGGCACGCGTCCCATAGCGCCGTGCAACTGCATTTACCGCCGCAAAATCAATCAGCGTCTCGGCAACGATCCGTGCCTTCACATCCTTTGGTCAGCGTTGGCATCTCCGACCACCAACGTTCGCATTCGTGAGACACTCAACCCTACTATCCATGAAAAAACTTCCTCAAATCCGCGAGGCAAGGACCTGCAGAACAAACGCGTCAACGAAAGCTTGGATCAAGATAACAGGTGCCGTCAGGTGACAACCCGCAGTGTTATATTTAGCCGCTGCTCTTGCCCAAGAAGCTGCGAAGATCCCAGTCGGATTTTATCTATCCCATGGTATGCCAGCCGGGCAGCACCCCCCATAACAACCACATCACCGGAGTGTAACCAAATGGCTTGCGTGCGTTCTTTTCGATCTTTCTGCCCCATGCGAAACCTTCCCGAGCACCCCAGTGAGATCGATAAAACAGGCTGATGGAAATCTGTTTCATCCTTGTCCTGATGCAGACCCATCCGGGATTTGGCATCATATAGATTCAATAAGCAGCATTCAGGATCGCGCTGACTGTTAGATAAGCTGTGCCAGATGGTCAAAATATCATCTGGAATGGGCGGCCAGGTTTGCCCTGAGGGGTGATGTTCGCTGTAGCGATAGCCCATCCGATCCGATACCCAGCCGAATCTGCCGGCCGAAGTCATACGAACAGACATTTTGCGCCCACCGGGAGTTTGTGGCCAGTACAGTGGGGCTGCCCGGATAATATTGCGAAGAGGTTCCAGCAGGGCCGCCTGAGCCACAGGCGAAAGATATCCGGGCAGTATCGTGAACCCTTGGACATTAAACTGATCTGTCATTGGGCCCAGTTTCCTCTGACGCAGGACAAGGAAATTTAAAAAACGACATAAATTGATACATGCGACAGTGTTGTCCTGCTTGCGGCCCGGTGTCAGGCCCCCTATATACCCTTCGAACTAAGGCTGGGAAAGATCCCAGTCCTGTATTGACGGGGGCAGATGCCGTTACGGGTCGGCCTTCGAGACATCGCCTTGACTTAGAAGGGATCGCAATCATGGCCAAAGTAATTGGTATCGACCTTGGAACCACCAACAGCTGCATCGCCATCATGGATGGTTCGCAGCCTCGCGTTATTGAAAACTCCGAAGGCGCACGCACAACGCCGTCTATTGTTGCGTTTACAGATGACGAGCGGCTGGTAGGTCAGCCTGCAAAGCGTCAGGCGGTAACCAACCCTGATAACACAATTTTTGGTGTAAAACGTCTTATCGGTCGCAGAAACGATGACAGCCACCTTGCTAAAGACAAAGCCAATCTGCCGTTTGACGTTATCGATGGCGGAAATGGTGACGCATGGGTGCGCGCAAAATCAGAAAATTATTCACCCTCCCAAATCTCTGCCTTTATTCTTCAAAAAATGAAGGAAACCGCAGAAAGCTATTTGGGCGAGGACGTAGATCAGGCGGTGATCACAGTACCAGCGTATTTTAACGATGCGCAACGCCAAGCCACAAAAGACGCCGGTAAGATCGCGGGCCTCGAAGTTTTGCGTATAATCAACGAACCTACTGCGGCTGCATTGGCCTATGGTTTGGACAAAAAAGAAAGCAAGACAATCGCTGTGTTCGACCTTGGCGGTGGTACCTTTGACGTAACCATCCTTGAGATTGATGATGGATTGTTCGAGGTGAAGTCTACCAATGGTGATACGTTCCTTGGCGGTGAAGACTTCGATATGCGAATCGTTACCTATCTTGCGGACCAGTTCAAGAAAGAACATTCGGTCGATCTGACCAAAGATAAGATGGCTTTGCAGCGTCTTAAAGAAGCTGCTGAAAAAGCGAAAATCGAGCTGTCGAGTTCCAGCCAGACAGAAATAAACCAACCGTTTATTTCCATGGGTGCAAATGGCCAACCTCTTCACATGGTAATGAAGCTGACGCGTGCAAAACTGGAAAGCTTGGTGGGCGACCTTATCAAGGGCAGTCTAAAGCCTTGCGCAGCGGCACTTAAGGATGCTGCCATGTCAACGAATGAGATCGACGAAGTCGTTCTTGTTGGTGGTATGACGCGCATGCCAAAGGTCATCGAAGAGGTGACCAAATTCTTTGGAAAAGAGCCACACAAAGGCGTTAACCCGGACGAGGTGGTTGCCATGGGCGCAGCTATTCAGGCCGGCGTCTTGCAAGGTGATGTCAAAGATGTGGTTTTGTTGGACGTGACGCCTTTGTCGTTGGGTATCGAAACCCTTGGCGGCGTGTTCACACGCCTCATTGATCGTAACACCACTATTCCTACCAAAAAATCGCAGGTATTTTCGACGGCTGAGGACAATCAGAACGCTGTGACCATTCGTGTCTTTCAAGGCGAAAGAGAAATGGCTGCAGACAACAAAATGCTTGGCCAGTTCAATCTGGAAGAAATCCCTCCCGCACCACGTGGAATGCCACAAATTGAAGTTACCTTTGATATCGACGCGAACGGGATCGTTTCTGTTAGTGCCAAAGATAAGGGAACTAACAAAGAACATAAGATCACTATCCAGGCATCTGGTGGTCTGTCCGACGATGATATTGATGCGATGGTCAAAGAAGCCGAAGAAAATGCAGAGTCTGATAAGGCCCGTCGTGAACTAGTTGAAGCCCGTAATCAGGCAGAAAGCTTGGTTCATTCAACAGAAAAGTCGATTGAGGACCATGGTGACAAGGTTGATCCATCCACGATCGAAGCGATTGAATTGGCGATTGCTGCACTTAAAGATGATCTGGCTGATGAAACCGTGACGGCTGACAAAATGCGCGCAGGTATCCAGAACGTAACCGAGGCGGCTATGCGTCTGGGGGAGGCTATCTACAAAGCTCAGTCAGAGGCGGAAGGGGATGAACCCACGCCTGCAGATGATGGTTCTATTGATGATGACACCATCGTCGATGCCGACTTTGAAGACTTGGATAGTAACGACAAGCGGGGCTAAGCCAGCGCCTTCTGACGGCAGGGGGCGGTCCATTTCATAGGGCTCGCCCCCGTTTCCGTTCAGGTCAAAGGAGGATCACAATGTCCAAGCGTGACTATTACGACGTACTTGATGTTGCCAAAGGGGCATCGGCCGAAGATATTAAGAAAGCCTATCGTCGAAAGGCGAAAGAGCTTCACCCTGACCGAAACTCAGACAACCCAAATGCGGAAAATCAGTTTAAAGAGGCGAATGAAGCCTACGAAGTGCTGAAGAACGCTGAGAAAAAAGCAGCATATGATAGATATGGTCATGCTGCTTTCGAAGGTGGTATGGGTGGTGGCCAGCGTCCTGGTGCAGGCGGGCAGGGTGATTTTGCAAGCGCCTTCTCAGATGTATTTGACGACCTTTTTGGTGATTTCATGGGCGGACAGCGTGGTGGTCGCCAACGTGCCGCTCGGGGATCTGACTTACGCTATAATTTACGGGTAACGCTGGAAGAATCTTTTGGCGGTATACAAAAAACCATACAGGTTCCCAGCTCTGTCCAATGTGGGGCTTGTAATGGAACCGGCGCAGAGGGTGGATCCGAACCGGTAACGTGTCCAACATGTTCTGGCATGGGAAAAGTACGCGCACAGCAGGGATTTTTTACTGTTGAGCGGACGTGTCCAACGTGTTCAGGACTGGGCCAGATTATCAAAAACCCATGTAAATCCTGCGCTGGCAGCGGCCGAATTCAAAAAGAACGAGCGTTGTCTGTTAATATTCCTGCTGGGGTAGAGACCGGCACGAGGATTCGGCTTGGTGGTGAAGGTGAAGCAGGCGCTCGCGGTGGGCCATCTGGTGACCTTTACATCTTTATCGAAGTTCAACAGCATGAAATCTTTGAAAGAGACGGCTCTGATCTTTATTGCCGCGTACCCGTTAGTATGGCGGCGGCCGCTTTGGGCGGTGATATAGAGGTGCCGACAATCGATGGTGGGCGTTCGCGCGTTAGGATCCCTGGGGGTAGTCAATCTGGTCGCCAAATGCGGTTGCGTGGCAAGGGTATGCCAGCGTTACGTGGTGCAGGTACCGGCGATATGTTTATCGAAATGGCGGTAGAAACACCTGTTAACCTTACGAGTCGACAGAAGGAACTATTGCGTGAGTTTGAAGCACTTAGTGAGGATAACAATCCTGAAACAAAAAGCTTTTTCAGTAGTGTGAAGGGATTTTGGGATAGTATGAAGGGCTGAGCTGTGTATCCAATTCTCAAGCCGTTTTGGACGGACCACAGACTAGGGCTGACTCCGAAGTGTCCTTCGTTATGTTCTTTGGCGACGGAAGACGTGGCGACGATCCTTTGAGCTACTTTGCTTTTGTTGCCGATATCGCATGCCGAATTCCTAAGGTCATTGTGCATATGTGAACCCGAGCTGGGTAATGCGGCGCCTCGGGAATGCAAAGTCCTAGTGAAAATTTGGACGTGGAGACCAGTATGCTATTGAGAATAATGACGTACTTTTAATAACTTAGAGCGTATTAACCAAGATACACCTGTCGTCACTGTTGGGCATTCCGCAAGGATGGCGCAGGTGGCGTTCGCACTTTTCTTTGGAGACGACGTTGCCGATAAGGTGATCTTGGTAGATGTCCTTGCGACCCTGCCACATGATGAGAATTTAACCCTCAGTGATCCGAGAATACGATTAGACGGTCTCGCTCACCTGCTGACTTTAGCCCATTAACTAAGACACATGTAAGCACAAATTACGGCAACAAAGATGCGAGCACACCAATTTCTCTCATCCAAAACTATGCTAGAAAATCTAGACAGTGACAGCATATCCAACGAACTTAACGTCGTGCCTAATGATAACCATCCAAGTAATCCAGTCTATCAATTACATGGTTGACTGCAGAACAGTTTGTGAAAACTTGTGAATTGAACAGGCTTTGCATGAATGGCAGCGTTTCTAAAGCGGATGGCGTGGATAGCTGCTGCTCCAACGGGCGTTGCAATGCGCCACACTGCGCTGCTAGAACAGGAGCAAAGCAAAATGCTTCGCAGTCTGCTGGCAGAGTTTGGTGTCTTAATTCCATGAGAAGCTGGGGCTGCGGTCAAATGCGCAAAGGGTGCTCTGCAAGAAGAGAAACCGGCGCTTCTTGCGATGGCGATAGACGTCGTCAAGCAACCGAGCCACCAATTGGTCGCCATGCATGTTGGTCTTGTCCCTGTTTAGTTCCGGTCTCTTTCGAGCAATGTTTGCTATGAAGGAGATTAGGAATGGCAATCAGATATACAGAAGAGTTTCGCCGTGATGCGGTACGCATCGCAACCAATAGTGGCCTGACGCGCCCGCAGATCGCGTCAGATTTGGGTGTTGGGCTATCGACCTTGAACAAGTGGGTTCAAAAGCATCAGCATGATGACCTGATGTCTGGCCCCGATGAAGATGTGGAAAAGGAAAATGCCCGCCTTCGCAAAGAAGTCCATGTGCTTCGCGAGGAGAGGGAAGTGCTAAAAAAGGCGGCAATCTTCTTTGCAGGCCAAAGCCGGTGAGGTTTGCCTTCATTGAAGCCTGGAAGGAAGTTTGGTCTGTTGAGTTTCTGTGTCATGTTATGCAGGTCACTTCCCGTGGGTTCCGTGCCTGGAAAGTACGGCCAATGAGCCAGCGACAACGCGATGACATGGTTATTTTGGCCCATATACGTGAGCAGCATCGTCTGAGCCTGCAAAGTTATGGCCGACCACGCATGACAGAAACTGAGTGTGAAGGTTGGGCACCGCCGGGTCGGCCGTCTGATGCGCGAAAATAGCATCAAGATCATCAGAACGCAGAAGTTCAAGGTTACGACGGACAGCAACCACGCCTTTAATATTGCCCCCAACTTGCTGGATCAGGATTTCTCTGCCAAGGGGTCCAATCAGAAAAGGGCTGGCGACATCTCGTATATATGGACCAGCGAAGGCTGGTTGTATCTGGCGGTCGTTGTGGACCTGTATTCTCGACGTGTCATTGGCTGGGCTGTCAGTAATCGTATGAAACGGGATTTGGCAATCCGTGCACTGGATATGGCATTGGCTTTACGCCAGCCAGCCAAAGGGTGCATTCATCACACAGACCGTGGGCCGCAATACTGTTCAAATGACTACCAAAAACGCCTGACAAAGAACGGCTTCATAGTTTTCATGAGCGGCAAGGGGAACTGTTATGACAATTCTATGGTCGAAACATTCTTCAAGTTCATCAAGGCCGAGCTGATCTGGAGAAACCGCTGGGACACACGTCGCCAAGCCGAAGGGGGTATCCTCCAGTATATCAACGGGTTCTGCAACCCGCGCCGCCGGCATTCATCGCTGGGTGGAACAAGCCCTTTGGCTTTCGAAAGAAGGGCCGCTTAAATGACCTGAGAGATTGGAACATAAGCGTGACAAGACCAGTTCCGGTTTCAGTGGTTCTAGATGCGCATGCGGGTTCATTCGAAATTGGACAAGCGTGTGATTTCGTTGCGTACGATCCCGGGCGTCGGCCCGCTTGACCGCGTTAGCCATTGGTGGCTCGGTCTGACGCCTGTGAACCGATCCAGCGGTGGAAAAGAGCGACTAGGGCGGAGTATCAAAATGTGCGATCGTTACATTCGGTGTCTTTTCGTGACCCGCATGACGGTGCGATTGCTGCAAATAAAGCTGAATCTCGATCATGTTGATCCATGAGCCATAGGCCTACTTGAGCGAATGCCTGCTCGACTTGCGACCGTGGCAATTGCGAACAAGACATCAAGAATAGTCTGGTAGGTTCTGACTAAGAACGAATGCCATCGGCCTCACACGGTCTAGAAAAGGAAGATCCCAGACAGCAAGACCTTTGAAATGATGACGCGCAGTCAGCCCACCACCCAAGACACCCCGTTGACTGTTTGGGACATAT
Source organism: Pseudoprimorskyibacter sp. (assembly GCA_029251265.1). Lineage (GTDB taxonomy): Bacteria > Pseudomonadota > Alphaproteobacteria > Rhodobacterales > Rhodobacteraceae > JAQXDR01. The sequence goes on from JAQXDR010000128.1 coordinate 7,940, forward strand.
TCTTATTCGATAAGCCGCTTGGGATTTGGTCTGCGGAAACCATCAAGACCAGCGGCTACGCACACTGCGTAAAAGGGGCCGGACACGCGTCTGCTTCTGAGCTGTGCGAATTAGATCAAACATGTCTTGCTATGCAGGAATTATCCAAACACGGACATTGGGGTATCGGAAGCACGGTCCTGCGTTGCTACCCCTTGGCATGAATCACCCCGGCACGCTACCTTTGGGCAGACGTATTTTGGACGGATGGTGACAATGACCTGATATTGCAAAAAAATGACGTCCAACCACTTGGAGTTATCCTCCTCAATCTTGACCATGTCGCCACAGCCAGAGTGGCAGGCGATGTTGTAGGGCTCGATGACGTGCTTGATGTGCACCAATCCTTTGTCAACGTGCTGTGCTTACGCAGTTTTTCGAGCTTTTTGTTCTGAGCCGACTTATCGAATTTGTCTTGAATGATATCAATCTGTTACTGTGTCTGGGCAATTTTTGATACCTGATTTTCTAGTTCTAGCCCATTGGGATTCAGCTTTTTGGATTTTTGCACTAAATTGGTGCGACAGTGATCCACTACTTGCTTTTCCAGCTTCTTGACCAACACTATGAGGTTATGGATTAAGACGCCTTTTTCCACACCGACAGCTTGTTTGTGCCGCTGCGCGTTCGATCGACAGTTCGAATTGGGTTTCTTTCCAGGCCTTCACGACCTCGGGCGGCAGGTCCGGAAACTGAACCGCCGCGGTTTAACCGGCGACTTTTTAGTTGTTCTTATACAACTTTATCGAATGCGTTTGGATTTGCATAGTATTCCTCTTCTGCTTCAGTTGGCGTGATGTATCCAATGGGCTCAAGCAGGCGGCGATTATTGAACCTGATGACCCATTTGAGTGTTGCCCATTCGACAATATTGGCAGATTTCCATGGCCCCAATCTGTGAATGACTTCGGCTTTGAACAGGCCGATCATCGTCTTGGTGAGTGTACTGTCATATGCGTCACCAACCGTATCAACGCTGGGTTCCAAACCTGCTTCGGCCAGTTGCTTGGTGTATTTGATCGACACATATTGGCTGCCCCTATCGCTGTGATGGATCAAGCTATCAGCAGGCCGCTGTTCGTAAAGCGCCTGTTCGAGGGCATCCAAGCCAATGTCTGTTTGCTGCGATCTGGAGGCGCGCCAGCCGGTCGATCGTGTTGGCAAAGCTGTTGATCACAAACGCCACATAGACGAAGCCCTGCCAGGTCGAGCCATAAGTGAAGTCTGATATCCAGGGCTGGTTTGGCATGGGTGCACGGACCTGCCTGTTCACTTGGTCAATTGGGCAGGGCAAGGCCTTGTCTGGCTGTGTTGTCTTGATCTTTTGCCCCGTCGGACGCCTTTAACCCTATGGTCGCGCAGCAACCTTTCAACAGTGCAACGGGCGGCGTCAAACGTCTCTCGCTTCATTGCGTGCCACAGTTTGCATACATCATAAAACTTACGGTTTTCTTCCCAGATACGTCTCACCTATGGGCGCAGTTCAGTGTCACGTCTGGCACGAGTTGACGCTTTGCCGGGGTCATTTTCGATAGCCAAATGCGCATAGAACGTGGAAGGGGCGATCTGCAACACACGACAGATCGGCTCGACCCCGCATATGCCCCGATACTCTTTGATAAAATTGATTATTTCCGAAATGGGCGGTCGAGCTCTGACTGAGCAAAATGCGCGGATGCCTTTTTCAGGATGTCATTTGCCTATCGAAGCTGCCGGTTCTCGCGTTCCAACGCTTTAATCCTATTCCGTTCAGCAGTGGTTATCCCGTCCTGGTGACCGCTGTCCGTCCCAGCACGCCGAACCCATGCACGCAGCGTATCAGATCCACAGCCACTCTTAGGTGCAATTGATTTGATAGCAACAGATTGGCTGCTAAATTCGCCTTTATACTCCAAAACCATCCGTACAGCCCGGTCGCGCACGTCAGGTGCCTATCTGTTCCCACATTTGTTCTTTTCCATAACCCAGCAGCATAATCCTGTGTTGAGTCTTTATGCAAACGAAATTGGAAGCATTCCAAATGCATAATAATTCAATCTGTGTCCACGTTTCTATTTTGACATGACCGTCAGACCAGAATTCAGATCACGACCCAGTTCATTTTGCCGTGTTACCACCAGCCTCTCGTGTCCATACATGAAATCCCGCGGTCATCCCCCATTTTTACTGGGTCTCAACGGTGGAAATCATGCGGTTGTTACTATTTTCATGGCAAGTTTGATCCCACCGATGGCAAGCGTTCCT
>JAQXDR010000132.1 GCA_029251265.1 Pseudoprimorskyibacter sp.
AGAACATCCACCACACCGCCCCAAACGTTGCCCCACCTCCAACGGCCTCCAACGGTCGTTGATATCACGCCTAGCTGGGGTTCGAATCCTACCACCCCAGCCAACCTCTAAATCTAATAAATCTCTTGGCCATGGCACGGAACCAAGCCCGACTTCTGCCCCAAGCGGTGCCCCAGAGGATGACGTGGCGCAGGCATCTTGAATCGCCCCGAGTTTGTCGGAGACCATCAACTTAAGTAAGGATGATGGTTATGACAAAAAGCAAAATGGCAAATCGGTATGCGCCCGAGGTCCGCGCGCGTGCGGTCCGGATGGTGTTTGAACATCAAGGTTCATATGAAACGCAGGCGGCCGCGATCGCGGCCATTGCACCCAAGATCGGCTGTATTCCCCAGACCTTGAATGGCTGGGTTAAGCAGGCCGAGAAGGACAGCGGGATGCGCGATGGGGTGACAACTGAAGAGCGTGATCGCATCAAAACGCTGGAACGAGAGAACCGTGAGCTACGTCAGGCGAATGAGATATTGCGCAAGGCATCAGCTTATTTTGCGCAGGCGGAACTCGACCGCCCACTGAAGCGATGATCGCCTTCATTGAAGACCAGCGCGTTGTCTACAGCGTCGAGTCGATCTGCAGGGTCCTGCCGATCGCGCCGTCGACATATTACCACCGTCTGGCGTGCCTCGCTGATCCGTCCAAAGCTTCGGAACGCCATCAGCGGGATGCAGTGCTACGGCCAGAAATCAAGCGGGTCTGGGATGAGAATTACCAAGTCTATGGGGTCCGCAAGGCGTGGCATCAGCTGAAGCGCGAGGGCTTTGAGCTGGCGCGCTGTACGGTGGAGCGACTGATGAAACAGATCGGCATCCGTGGTGCAGTGCGCGGCAAGGTGGTCAAAACAACCATCCCTGACACGTCGGCACCTTGTCCGCGCGACAAGGTGAACCGCGTATTCCGTTCGCCCGCACCGAACCTGCTATGGGTCAGCGACTTCACCTACGTGTCCACGTGGCAGGGCTTTGTCTATGTTGCCTTCGTCATCGACACATTCGCCGATCGCATCGTCGGCTGGCGGGTCTCGCGGTCTGCCAAAACTGACTTTGTTCTCGATGCTCTTGAACAGGCCCTGCACGATCGGCGGCCCGTTCAGAAAAGCGGATTGGTTCATCACTCGGATCGCGGCGGGCAATATTTATCCATTCGCTATACCGAGCGTTTGGCCGAAGCAGGCATTGAACCATCGGTCGGCAGCGGCGGGGATTCCTATGACAACGCCCTCGCTGAAACTATAAACGGCCTCTACAAAACCGAACTGGTCCACCGCCAAGGTCCATGGCGCAACATGCAGGAGCTGGAAATGGCCACTCTCGGTTGGGTCGATTGGTTCAACAATCGCCGCTTGCTTGGCCCCATCGGGAACATCCCGCCAGCCGAGGCTGAAGAGAACTTCTATGCACAGCGTGACGTGCTCGATATGGTCGCGTGAAATGAAGCTATAGGTCTCCGGTAAAACCGGTGCGATTCA
>JAQXDR010000144.1 GCA_029251265.1 Pseudoprimorskyibacter sp.
GATCTCGGACAACGTCCCATAGGCGGCCTCGTGACGGGTTTTATCCGCTATGACCAAATCTGGTTGCAGTGACGCAATCACCTCAGGGCTGGGCGTTTTGCGCGTGCCAACAGATTGCCAATCATCACCAATTACATCTGTGTAGGCCGCAATGATGTTTTCACGTTTGTTGTCATCAGCGATGCCGACCGGGGCAACGCCCAAGGATGCCAAGGCATCAACATAGCTATACTCAAGCACAACAATGCGTGCGGGGGCGTCAGGTACGTCGGTCACCCCAAGTTCGTGTGTGATTTCGCCAGCCCACGCAGCAGTCGCTCCAGCGACGTTAGGGTTGCAAGTGTTGTAACAAAAGTTCGTCGGGTCTGCATCATAGCCACCATTCAAAGGATTATAAGAATGGCTCTTCTCTCCGTAAATTAAGAATGGCTGATATGGAGGTATTAACTCTGAGTGTTTTTGTCAATTAATAGGCTTGCAGTACAAACAACATCTTACCCGATCAAAGGCAAAGCTATGTGTCGAGAAAGGAAAGGCTCTGTCGCAAAAGGCAAAACTTCTAAGTCATTGTATTCGCTCGAGCAGAAAATCGAACAACGCATCATTCTAACCTTTTGCGGCCCACAGTCTTACCATTTGGGGGAAAGCAGCCATCGGCGTAGAACGCAGTGAATGGCAGGAACGAGCCCAAAGGCGACATGATTTTTTGCTTGACCTCTACCATACTTAAGGTTGCATCCTGTGCAAAACTTGAGCCGAGAAGGGTTGGAAAATGGATAAAGAAGACGTGCAAAATTGGCTGGACGCCTATGGGGTTGCTTGGGTCAAAGGTGAACCAGAGGAAATCGTGCCCTTGTTTGCCCAGACAGTAAGCTATCGGGAAAAGCCGTTTGATGACGCTATGGTAGGGCGAGAAGCGATCAAACAGTACTGGCAGGAAGGCGCTGCTGACGCGCAGGAAAACCTAGAGTTCTCATCGCAAGTGTGGGCGGTGGATGAGCAAACCGCAGTTGCGGGGTGGCAGGCGAAATTCACGCGAAAATCATCGGGTGTCAGAGTTGAGCTTGATGGTACATTCCGACTGAAATTTTCGACAGCTTCGGGGCAACTTCTCTGTGAAAGCCTCGAAGAATGGTGGCATCGGAGGGAGATCTGATCTCCGACGTCAGACGTTCATACGTTCCAGTCGAATGGCAGAAACGTCCGCAACCCAGTCATCCAGCCCCTATTTTTGCCGCATCGCGCATGAAGGTCCGGTTCTTCTGCCGCGCCGCAGCGCATTTCAGTGTAGTTCGCCGGACGGATACACTGCAATGGCTAGAAGGTCTACTCAAAGTGAGAACATTGCATTTTCTCCTGTAAGGGCCAGTTTTTACGCGGCTTTTTTAAGCGAGTGGCTTGACGGAGACCAAGCCAATAGCTGAATTGTGAAGAGACTACACCCATCCATTCGAATTTATTGTCACGCAATAATGTCATAAGATCTGACGGCACCTTAGGAGTCATCCATCATCGCCTCGATCGCATCAAGATCCATCATGCCCCCAAAGTCCTGATCATCGTCCTCCAACGATAGCTGGTCAACAGGTGACATAGGTGTTGCATCATCGTTCGTGTCGTCAATCTCTGCCAAGTGATCATTTAGATCGGTCTCTTCCGCGATCGGAAATATATCTGGGTTAAATGCCTCGTCAGAACCTGTCTCAATATCAGGGTCTATGACAGCAGATGCGGTATTCTCCAAATTAGATTCTGAGCCTTCATCAGCATAGTCATGAGATGTCTCATCCACTGTTTCTGACAACATGAACCCCTCTCCCAAGCGAAGCGCACGCAGGCCATTCATCTGTCCAAGCTTGCCACTCGCAACAACAAATCCACTTGCGGCGTGCAACTCTGCGTGATTGAGAACATCTGGGGGCATTGGAATGAAATCACCCGGTGTTAAGTTACACGCTATCGACAATGGCATTTTGATATTTGTAAATACCGTGTCTAAAGACACTGGAAGAAGCGCAAAACCGTTATCAACGTTATGGGACTCTGCAGGCTTGCGCTCCACCTCCGGCAGAGGGACTTTGCGGTGTGGGATAACAATCTGAATTGTGCCAGTGCGCTTTCCTCGCGCTGCATATACTTTGGCAGAAAATATAAGATAGTCCCCACGAGACAAGCATAATCCAGCTGCGCGCAGGTCTTCAGCTTTTTCTTCAAGGAAATAGCCAGTGATCTGCTGGCCTATTTCGCGATCCTCAACCGAACTTGCAAACAGCTTGATAACATAATCAAGATAAAGCCACGCCATGGCCGCATCTGTCGAGGTGTAGGGTCGATTGTCTAAAGGAGTTTCGTGGACCCGACCCAACGTCTGAATTTCAATAAGCGCCGCAAGAATTGATCGATCAATTGTCGCGAGCGCATGCGTATTTTCGGCTGAGGCGAGAACGAGCAAAAGAGAGTCGTCTTTTAGCTGGGAAATAGCACTTTGCTGATCAACCACATCTTGCGTGATATCGCTGCAGGTCACATCAAGACCCCACAAATCTTCGGCCGCGCGAGCAAGACCCAATTGCAATCCATGCGCGGTCGTTACTATACGTGATTCCCGCGCCCTCGTGCCCTGAGTGGCCTTGGTGAGTAAAATGTTTTCAATGGGCGATGCAGACATGGTTCCCTGGCATTACACTATCGTCATACAGCGTATATCTACGCGAAATCTTACCAACTGATTTAGTTGCTAGGTTTCAACCTCGTTCTCACGAAAAACGTAATGTCACGGGCAAATTCATTTGAAACACAGCGCCAGTGTCAGATGACACATACCGGATTTCCCCCCCAAGACTGCGAACAATTTGACGACAAATCGCAAGACCTAGTCCAGCACCACCAGCTTTTTGATCTGCCACACGCGCAAATTTTTCAAATACCAACTCTCGGGACTCCGGCGCTATGCCCGAGCCGTTGTCGGCAAATTCCAAAATGACTTGATCGGCGTCTTGGCTGACTCGAATCCACATTTTGGGTGGATCACCATCGCAGTACTTATGTGCATTCCCGATGAGGTTTATAAAGACTTGGGTCAAACGATCCAAATCTGTCGATAGCCAGACTTCTTCATCTGATTTCGTGCGCCTAATGTCGAGATCTTGCGCGCTCCCCGCACCTTGCGCTGTGGCCGCAGCACGGTCTAAAAGCTCATACAGCCAACCGTCACATCGGTTCAGCGTAACCTGGCCGTTTTCTAACACACTAAGATCAAGAAGATCATCTAAAAGACGTGTTAGACGGATCGCCTCGTCGTGAATAATGGAGGCATATCGTGTATGGTCCTCTTGCGATAACTCTGAAGTGTCCCGCAGAATTTCGGAAAATGCCCGGACCGACGTCATAGGCGTGCGCAATTCGTGACTAATTTGACTTAAAAATGCATCCTTTTGTACCGATAAACGCGTTAGCTTGGTATTGGCTTCCCGTAATTTTCGGGCCGTTCGCGTAAGTTCATCTGATTGTGCTTCCAGCTTTGAAGAATATTCCATCATTTGCGCGGTTTCATCTGCGACGGCCATCAAATCATGAACCGAAACCTGCATGCCCCCAACAATCTGACCGACCATTGCATGTGCTGTTGCAGCCCCGACCGAACCTGACAATTCACGCTCCAGCCGTTCTAAAAATTCGGGGTTGGTTTCGGGCAATGATCCCGTGGCCCCTTGCATCCGTGCTTCACGCTCGAACAGGGCCACGGCTTCATTCGCTCCTAGAATACGCTGCGCCATCACCATCAAATCTTCGCTCTGCGCTGTGCCACCTGACCAACCGCGGGGTCCTGCCGTGTGCTGGAAAATATTCACAAACTGCGCGCCCTGCAATCTTTCCAGCGGACTGGGAAATGTAATCAGCGACACGATCAAAAACGTGATTGTAGAAAGCGACAGGCTCCATAGGAGGGTGTGTAGAATTGGATCCATTCCCTCAATGCCAAACAATGCATCCGTGCGAAGCCATGACATTCCCCAAAGACCGTCTGACTGCAGGGCTTCGAAAAACGCAAAGCCGGATCCGATACTTGGTAAAAACGAGGTGTAGAGCCAGATAGCAGAGCCTACAGCCAGACCACTTAATGCTCCAATACGCGTCGCGCCGCGCCAGAATATTCCACCAATAAGAATGGGTAAAACTTGTGTAATGCCTGCAAACGAAACAAGGCCGATAGTGGTCAGCGCCGTGCCACCTCCGGATACTCGAAAATACAGATACCCCAGAAACAGCACCCCAAGAATTGAGAGCCGGCGCGCAAGAATAACAACATCGCGAACGTCACCAGAAAAAGACGCCCCACTGCCAGTAGAATGCAACCAGATGGGCATGACGATATGGTTCGAAACCATAGTGGACAAGGCAATTGCCGCGACGATCACCATTGATGTTGCTGACGAAAACCCACCTAGAAACGAAAAAATCGCCAAACCGTTCTGCCCCTGACTCAACGGAACGGATAAAACGAACATATCAGGGTTCGAACCTGCCGGCATTGATTCAAGGCCCAAGACAGCAATCGGCACGACGAAAAGGCTCATTAACATCAGATAAAGTGGGAAGGCCCAGCTGGCCGTCCTAAGGTGACCTTCATCCTCATTTTCAACAACAAGCACCTGAAACATACGTGGTAAACACATGAACGCAGCTGCCGCCAGCAAGGTTAGTCCAGCCCATCTTCCAGGGCGGACATCCCATCGCCCAAGTTCCGAGGCATCAATGCGCGCCAAAGTTTCCGTCAGACCACCAGCCAGCCCCCAAACAACAAAGATACCCACTGCCAACAAAGCGGTTAGTTTGACCACTGCCTCGACAGCGATTGCCATAACCACACCGTGGTGGCGTTCGTTCACATCCAGATTCCGGGTGCCAAAAAGAACTGTGAACAAACCCAGCCCAAGCGCGACCCAAAACCCGGTCTGCGCCGAATTTTCACCTCTTTGACCAAATTCGGCCACTGCAAAAACTTCAAAAGACTGGGTCACGGATTGCAATTGCAGGGCGATGTAGGGCGTTGTGCCAATCACCGCGAGGATTGTAAGACCGATAGCGAGTGCATTGGATTTCCCGAACCGCGCACTGACCAAATCCGCCAGTGACGTTATCCGCTGCGTTCGGCCAATGCGAACCAACTTGCGCAACAGCCACCACCACCCAAACATCACAATGGTCGGACCAATATAAATTGTCAGATATTCCAACCCTGATCGGGCGGCATTGCCTACGGCGCCATAAAACGTCCAAGCCGTGCAGTAAATCGACAAGGACAATGTGTATACGATCGGACTGCGCAGCCATCCGGCCCGCCCTTGTGCAGCGGCACGTTCCGCAAAAAACGCCACCAAAAACAAGGACAGCACGTAGCCAAGGCATACGATTATTACGAGATTGAGCTGACTCATTCCGGCGCGTGCCCGGTCATGTCATCTTGTAAAACGCGCGTTGTGTCCCGCAGCCGGATAGACACTATGGCCGTGACAATCGCCATTACAAGCCAAACACCAAAAATGTAGAAAATCACAACCGATACCGCAGGGCCCTCGTCACCTCTGGACCACAGTAATGGAATAGAAAATAGAAAGACGACAACAAACGGTAAAAGCCCAGCGGCATCCATCAACCTGCGACGACGATAGGTATCACGCTCTAAAAAGAGCGGTTCTCGTTGCGGTGCTGCACTGTGTGGTTCGAGATCATTCATTTTTCTGACAGCGCGCGCACTGCCTCGATCATCTCGGAATTTGAAAACGGCTTGGTCATGAAACGGCTAACACCCGCTTGCGTCGCAATATCGCGGTCCTTGCTTTGGCCGCGTGCGGTCAGCATCAGAACCGGTAAAACATCCGCAGAAAATTCCTGTCGCAGCTCGCGCAAAATATCATAGCCGCTTTTGCCGGGCAACATTACATCCAAAATAACGAGGTTCGGTTGGCGTTGGCGCACCTCTTGCACGGCGATACTACCGTCCGATGTGGTGAATACCTTCCATCCCTCGCGCTTCAATAAAAAGCGGATGGCTTCAATGATGTTTGGCTCATCTTCAATTAACAAAACCGTTTTGCCCATAGGCTTTGCATCCTCCCTGCCTTCCCGGCAGTCTGCGACGTCCGCAGTTGCACATCATTTATTGCCGACTGCGTGGCATGTGTCAAAGAAACAAGAGCCCCATCAAAGTCCACTGGACAAGATCGATGGCTCTTGGCGCATGTTGCAAGGCTTTCTCGGGCAAATGCGACAAGCGACACCAACCTGCGTTATCAGGTCAAATTCGGATCCCCTGTCTTGCCCAGGATCTACCACCAGCATGTATGCCCGATAGATGGGCGGCTGAGAGGGAAACACAGGACCTAGTGGCGCAGCATAAGCAAAGGCGCGCAGCGGTGCCGACTCGTTGGATAAAGGTTCAACCCAAGCTGTTTGTGCGCTATATGGCTGTGTTAAGGCACGATATAACGGCAATTGCGCGCACCCACCCCCAAACCGCGGCAATGCAAAGCGTGCAGATGATTGCCTGTGTATTAAAACACCAGCCCCATCGCAGACTGCAAACGCAACCTCGGGTAATCCAAAGTTTGTGGCAAGGGCTGCAAGCCTGCGCATAACCAGATCCGGAGAACATCCAAGAGTTGCAGATATTTTGAATGGATCAGGTCCAAGTTCAGAAATAACAGATGCAAGCTGTTTTTCATGCAGTTTTGCAACGTCTAGCGCGTAAGATTGCAGCGCCCACGACATGAGCTCTTTTGCAGCCACAGAGATGTCTGCAGCAAGATATTCAGTCAGTGACAAAGGATCTTGCGTGCCGTCCTCCAGCTCTGAAAATCGGGGACCCACCGCCTTGAAAACTGCATCCATTTCTTCTTGTGGGGACTGAAGATCAGTGTTGGCGTCCGAACTGTTGTCCAAATATTGCACAAGAGATTGGCTCACTTCTGCAAGTCGGGCGCTGTCTTCGTGAACGTTGCGACTAAAGCGATCACGCCATTCCGGTTCCAGATCATCGGACTCTGCAAGAATAGACGCCGTCGAATGAATGGCTGTTACGGTTGTCAACATATCGTGCATACTGTCAGCAAGATGCGGATCATGGGTCAAACGATCGGTCAATTCTACCACGGTCCGTTCTAGGGCAGTCACCCTGCGATGCGTTTCTGCCAAAAGCTGAGCCCACCCGGGAAAACGTCCAGCGAATTCATCTGTACGGGAAAGTTCGGCCGAAACTTTGGGATGTATCGACGCACTTTCTCGCAATTGGGCAATCAACGCGGCCTCAGCTCCTTCGGTCAAGAGCGAAGGCTCGACATCCAAAGCGGCCGCAATATCCAGCAGCAATTTACCACCGATTCTGCGGCGATTATGTTCTATCAAGTTCAGATAAGATGCCGAGATATTGGCCTGCTGCGCTAAACCAGCTTGCTTCATACCTGCCATTATCCGTCTCTCGCGGATTCGGGTTCCTGTTAAAACGTCGCGGATCATTGTATTTTCACCATCGTTTTCAATTGGTTTCTGCACTTGCAAAAAAATTTATTTACAAAGTATATGTGCGTCTTGTTCAATAATTTACAAAAAAGTTAATGTGCGACAAGTGGTTGCTGTAAAATTTTCGAAAATTGCGTGACACTACATTTGCACTTGCGTGCGCGCTGCTGCGGTTGAGGAGCCCTACAGCGCTTTTTAGCAATCGGGAGGATTCCATGTCCAAGACCAACGTGACACGCCGCGGCGTGCTCAAGACCGGTGCAGTTGCCGGTGCAGGCCTAGCCCTGCCAACATATTTGGCCGCTGGTGGCCATTCGGGCTTTGCAAATGCGCCCGGCGACAGCTCGGTGACACTGGGTTTCAATGTGCCTCAGACCGGACCCTACGCAGACGAAGGCGCAGACGAGCTTCGCGCGTATGAACTGGCGGTAGAACATTTGAACGGTGGCGGTGACGGCGGCATGCTTAGCACCTTTTCATCGCAGGAACTAAGCGGCAACGGTATCTTGGGGCGCAAGGTTGAATATGTGACCGGCGACACCCAAACAAAGCCAGACGCTGCCCGTGCATCCGCGCGCTCGATGATCGAAAAAGATGGCGCTATCATGATCACAGGCGGTTCATCGTCGGGTGTGGCCGTTGCTGTTCAGGCCCTGTGCCAAGAGGCTGGCATCATCTTTATGGCGGGCTTGACCCACTCAAACGACACTACGGGCAAGGATAAAAAAGCGAACGGTTTCCGTCACTTCTTTAACTCTTATATGTCCGGCGCAGCCTTGGCCCCAATCCTCGCGGCCAACTATGGCACAAGCCGTAAGGCGTATCACCTGACGGCGGATTACAACTGGGGTTATACAACCGAAGAAGCCGTTCGGACTTCGACCGAGGCAATGGGCTGGGAGACTGTAGCGGCTGTAAAAACACCACTGGCACAGACAGACTTTTCTTCGTACGTAGCACCGGTTCTGAACTCTGGCGCTGACGTACTGGTGCTGAATCACTACGGCGGAAACATGGTCAATTCGTTGACGTCTGCTGTGCAATTTGGTCTGCGGACGGCTCAGGCAAATGGTCAGGACTTCCAAATCGTTGTTCCATTGTATTCGCGCCTAATGGCAAAGGGTGCAGGCGCCAACGTTAAAGGTATCTTTGGGTCCACCAACTGGCACTGGTCACTTCCGGACGCTGGTTCGCAAGCCTTTACCCGGTCATTCGGAACCAAGTATGGCTTCCCACCATCGCAGGCGGCGCATACCTGCTACGTGCAAACCCTGCTATATGCTGACGCCGTGACCCGCGCTGGATCATTCAACCCCTGTGCAGTCGGCGAAGCCCTTGAAGGGTTCCAGTTCGACGGGCTTGGCAACGGTCCAACGCTGTACCGTGCGGAAGACCACCAGTGCTTTAAGGACGTTCTGGTCGTGAAGGGGAAAGAAAACCCGGACAACGAATTCGACCTGCTTGAAATCGTCGAAGTCACCCCGGCGGCACAGGTCACCTATGATGCGTCCATCTTTGGTGGCGAATTGGGATCTTGTAACCCCGGCGCCTAATATCTTCAGACCCTGCCCTTCCTAGGGCAGGGTCGCATCGGGCCGCTTGGTGCGGTCCTTTTCGTTTTTATGAAAAAACCCAAGGACCGTGGGGGCCTTTATGGATCAGTTTATCCTGCAAATTCTCAATGGGCTCGACAAAGGCAGCGCTTATGCGTTGATAGCACTTGGTCTGACGCTTATTTTTGGAACGCTTGGCGTCGTCAACTTTGCACATGGTGCGCTTTTCATGCTTGGCGCGTTCTGTACCGTAACGCTTAGTCGGTTTCTCAGCTTTGAGGTCGACACCGGCGAGGTCATGAAGACAGCCTGGGGCACTGAAAACCCCGTCACGGAACCGTGGATATACGGCACACTTGGTGAGGTCACAGGCCAAACCGTGATTGATTGGGCCGTGCCGCTGTCAATCCTGTTTTCAATTCCGGTCATGATCGGGATAGGCGTTCTAATGGAACGTGGCTTGATCAAGCATTTCTACAAACGCCCGCACGCGGACCAGATCCTTGTTACGTTTGGCCTGGCCATCGTTTTACAAGAAATCATTAAATATTATTTTGGTGCAAACCAGATCGCTACACCTGCTCCGGCAGCTTTTGTGGGCTCGTTCGATTTTGGGTCCTTGATCGGGTTTGACGCAAATTCGATCATCTACCCCTACTGGCGGATCATCTATTTTTGTTTCTCGTTAGTGCTGATCGCAGCAGTCTTTGCATTTTTGCAATTCACAACCTTTGGAATGGTCGTGCGCGCAGGTATGTCCGACCGGGAAACTGTCGGGCTGCTGGGTATTAATATTGACCGGCGCTTTACGATCATGTTCGGCATCGCGGCTGCAGTGGCAGGACTTGCTGGCGTAATGTACACACCAATCGTGTCCCCCAATTACCATATGGGCATGGATTTTCTGGTAATATCATTCGTCGTCGTGGTCGTCGGAGGCATGGGATCGTTAGGCGGAGCCGTTCTGGCTGGATTTATCCTCGGTACGCTTGAAAGCTTCGCCTCCATGCAGTTTGTGTTGGAACGCCTTCCGGGCATCAATCAAATTGTGATCTATCTGGCAGCTATTGTTATTCTTTTGACCCGTCCCCGCGGCTTGCTCGGCCGCAAGGGCGTAATGGAGGACTAATCCATGTTTGGTCTCAATACTAAAGACACGCGTCTTCTTTTGATCGTAGCCTTGTTGGTTGTGCTAGCCCCCTTCTTGCTAAACCCTTTCCCCGAAGGCTCAGCCTTGGCACAGTTCAATGCCGGCTATCCAGATCTAATGCAGCGTTTTGTCATTTTTGGTGTCTTCGCAATCGGTTTCAACATCCTGTTCGGCCTCACGGGGTATCTGTCATTTGGGCACGCCGCATTCCTTGGTGCTGGCTCATATGCCGGTGTCTGGATGCTCAAGCTACTCACCATAAACGTCATTCCGGCAATTATCATTTCCACAATAGTGGCAGGTATGTTCGCTTTGCTGATCGGGTTTATATCCCTGCGGCGGTCGGGAATTTATTTTTCAATCCTGACTTTGGCGTTTGCTCAGATGGCATTTGCCCTTGCCGCATCTGTTTTGACACCCATTACTGGCGGTGAAACGGGTCTCCAAACATCTTTGAACGACCCCCGCATTTTGGACGCCGCGTCCGAGGGTGGAAACATTCCTGCCCCGTCCATCTTTGGTCTTCAAATGCGGGACAGCTTTGAGCTGTCTGTCGGAGAGTGGCTGTTTACGTTCAACACTGGATATTATCTGAGCGGTATTATTATGGTGTTGGCCTTCTACGTTGCCATTCGCATTTTTCGGTCACCATTCGGCTTGATGCTGAAAGCGATCAAATCCAATCAACAGCGCATGCACTATACCGGAGTTAACACACGTCCCTACATGCTGGCGTGCTTTGTCATTTCCGGCATGTATGCCGGTCTGGCAGGGGGCCTGATGGTCGCAATGGATCCATTGGCGGGGGCCGAGCGGATGCAGTGGACAGCCTCGGGCGAAGTGGTCTTGATGACAATCCTCGGCGGCACAGGAACCCTGATTGGACCAGTGCTTGGCGCGGGGCTGATCAAGTACTTTGAAAACATCTTTTCCAAGATCAACGATAATCTCCTGCACCAATGGTTTGCCTTTTTGCCGGACGGTATGGAGGAGTTCATGGTCACAATCATTCACCCCTTTATCGGCAAGGGTTGGCACCTGACATTGGGCCTGTTGTTCATGGGTGTCGTGATCTTTCTGCCCGGAGGGCTGGTTGAAGGCGGGCAGCGGATTGCAAGACTGTTCAGCCGTAAAAAGCCGTCTGGCAAAGATGGTGCCACAACGCGCACCGAACCTGCAGAATAAAGGAAGCCTGAAACATGGGTATTCTTGAAATCAAGGACGTCAATAAACGCTTCGGTGGATTGCAGGCTTTGGGTGACGTGAATCTCAGCGTCAAGCAGAACACTGTACATGCGATCATTGGCCCAAACGGTGCAGGCAAATCCACTTTGTTGAATTGTCTTGTGGGCAAACTGATCCCTGACACCGGATCTGTCATGTTCGATGGGCAATCTGTGCTAGGTCGGACCCCCTATCAAATCAATCAGATGGGTATCAGCCGCGTGTTCCAAACACCCGAGATTTTTGGCGACCTGTCTGTTATCGAAAATATAATGATCCCCCTGTTTGCAAAACGGGATGGGGCTTTTCGGCTGCAAGCAATCTCATCAGTAGATAGCCAGACCGAGATGCGCGAGCGCGCAGAAGAAATGTTGGAAGAGGTCGGCATGCAGGACAAACGTCACATGCATGCCGCATCCATGTCCCGAGGCGACAAACGCCGCCTTGAAATGGCAATGTGTCTTATTCAAGAACCAAGGCTGCTCTTGTTGGACGAGCCCACCGCAGGAATGGCGCGCGCCGATACGAATAACACGATTGATCTTCTTAAAGAGATCAGCTCAACGCGCAATATCACGATGGCCATCATCGAACACGATATGCATGTGGTGTTTAGCTTGGCTGAACGGATCACCGTTTTGGCACAGGGCACTCCACTTGTTGAGGATACGCCCGACAACATCAAAGGTCATCCAAAGGTGCGCGAAGCCTACTTGGGCGAAACAGATTAAGAGCCCTTCAGGGCCGCTTTGTTAGCCCAGGCCATGATACCGGATGCCCCAGTGCCGGAATGAATACAAGGACAACACAGATGAGCGCCAAACCTGACTTTTCCAAGAACCAGAACCAGGCGAAAACGGCCCCTGCCTTTTTGTCCGTTTGGGACATGCACTCGTACTACGGCGAAAGCTATATTGTCCAAGGCATCAGCTTTAACGTCCATGAGGGCGAAATCCTTGCACTTTTGGGGCGCAACGGTGCAGGCAAGACAACCACCTTACGCTCCATTGCCCGTCTCGACGATCCACAGGTCAATCATGGCGAGATCTGGCTGGACCATCAGCCATTGCACCAGATGAAATCATACGAGGCGTCTGTTGCCGGTCTGGGTCTGGTTCCAGAGGATCGTCGCATCATTCCAGGTCTGACCGTTGAGGAAAACCTGCAACTTGCGCAAATTGCACCGCCGATTGGGTGGTCCCTTGATCGTCTTTACGATCTGTTTCCACGACTGGGTGAGCGACGCAAACAAGAGGGCATCACCCTGTCAGGCGGGGAACAGCAAATGTTGTCCATCGCACGCGCGCTTGCGCGCGATATCAAGGTGCTTTTACTGGACGAACCCTACGAAGGCCTCGCACCGGTTATCGTGGATGAAATCGAAAAAACTCTGCGTCATATCAAAGACCAGGGAATAACAACCGTTATAGTTGAACAAAACGCGGTCCGGGCGTTGCAGCTTGCTGATCGTGCCGTGATCCTGGATACCGGATCCATTGTTTTTGACGGAACTGCCGCAGACGTCCTGGAAAACGAAGCATTGCGAGCTGAATACCTTGCTATCTGATTGTATCCTGCGCGCGCTTGGATGACACTGGGCGCCGCAGATCATCGGACAAAACCACTCTTTTGGTTCTCAGGAGGCCCCTATGAGTTCCCAAACACACGCTCCATCTTCAGATTTCGTATCGCATGCGCATGTCAATACTGCCCGGTACAAAGAAATGTATGCAGCCTCTATTGCGACACCTGATCAGTTCTGGGCGGAACAGGCGCAGCGGATCGACTGGATGACGCCATTCACCCAAGTCAAGGATGTCGATTTCACACTTGGGCAGGTCAAAATCAACTGGTTTGCAGACGGAACGCTCAATGTATCCGCGAATTGCATCGACCGTCACCTTGCCACGCGCGCAGAACAAACGGCTATCATCTTTGAACCAGATGATCCAACCGAGGACGCGCGCCATATCACCTACCAGGATGTGCACGATAATACTGCCAGTATGGCGAATGTTCTCAAAGATATGGGCGTTGGCAAAGGTGATCGCGTAATTATCTATATGCCCATGATCCCCGAAGCCGCATATGCGATGCTGGCGTGTGCTAGGATCGGGGCCATACATTCTATTGTCTTTGCAGGATTTTCACCCGACGCCCTTGCGGCTCGTGTCAACGGGTGCCAGGCAAAGGTTGTAATTACTGCGGACGAAGCTCCACGAGGGGGACGCAAAACGCCTTTGAAAACCAACGCGGACAAGGCATTGGTACAGTGTGAAGACAGCGTGAAATGCCTGGTAATCAAACACACCGGTGGCGAAATTCCGTGGGATGCAGCGCGCGACCATGACTACAACGCCCTCGCGTCCGAAGTTGCATCAACCTGCCCACCGGAAGAAATGAGTGCCGAGGATCCCCTGTTCATTCTGTACACCTCTGGCTCTACCGGCCAACCAAAAGGTGTGGTCCACACAAGCGGCGGCTATTTGGTCTATGCCAGTCTGACCCACGAGTTGGTCTTTGATTATCACGAAGGCGATATATATTGGTGCACAGCCGACGT
The DNA here is from genome assembly GCA_029251265.1 of Pseudoprimorskyibacter sp. Taxonomy (GTDB): domain Bacteria; phylum Pseudomonadota; class Alphaproteobacteria; order Rhodobacterales; family Rhodobacteraceae; genus JAQXDR01. The sequence goes on from JAQXDR010000144.1 coordinate 14,009, forward strand.
GGGCTGGGTCACGGGACATTCCTACATCGTCTACGGACCATTGGCCAATGGCGCCACGACCCTGATGTTCGAAGGTGTGCCCACCTATCCCGACGCCAGCCGTTTTTGGCAGGTCTGCGAAAAGCATAAGGTGAACCAGTTTTACACTGCACCAACGGCCATTCGGGCTCTTATGGGGCAAGGCGACGAGTTCGTTTCCAAATGTGATCTGTCTTCGCTGAAAGTATTGGGCACAGTCGGCGAACCCATCAATCCAGAAGCGTGGAACTGGTACAATACTGTCGTTGGAGGAGGCCAGTGTCCCATCGTTGATACGTGGTGGCAAACCGAGACTGGGGGCCACATGATGACCCCGATGCCCGGGGCCCACACGTTAAAGCCGGGCGCTGCTATGAAACCATTTTTCGGCGTGACACCACTGGTTTTGGAACCTACGTCCGGCACTGTAGTAGAGGGCAACGACGTAGACGGCGTGCTTGCCATAGCCGACAGCTGGCCTGCCCAGATGCGAACTGTATGGGGCGATCATGCCCGTTTCGAAAAAACCTACTTTGCAGACTATCCGGGATACTATTTCTCGGGTGACGGCTGCCGTCGTGACATAGACGGGGATTACTGGATCACGGGACGTGTCGACGATGTCATCAACGTATCGGGGCACCGTATGGGCACGGCTGAAGTTGAAAGTGCACTGGTCGCACACCCCAAAGTCGCCGAAGCAGCCGTGGTAGGGTATCCGCATGCGATCAAGGGACAAGGCATCTATTGTTATGTGACCCTCATGGCCGGAGAAGAGCCTTCAGATACCTTGTACACTGAACTCCGCAAATGGGTCCGCAACGAAATCGGGCCAATCGCATCACCCGATGCCATCCAATGGGCTCCGGGTCTGCCCAAAACCCGTTCAGGCAAAATCATGCGACGTATCCTACGTAAGATCGCCGAGAACGACTATGGTACACTTGGAGACACATCAACGCTGGCTGATCCATCGGTTGTGGATGAACTCATAGAAAATCGACAAAACAGAAGCTGATCTACAAGATTTGTTGCAACCAAGGCGGCGCTTTTAACCGAGCGCCGCTTTTCTTTGCTTCAATGGCGTTTTGTTGTCCGTGTTAATCAAGATGAACAAATTGTTTCGCGTAGACGCGCACAATCTTGTTAAAGGAAACTCTCGATGCAGACGCAGGACAAACCAGGTGATCCGATGACAGACATTAGACTGCCACCGCGTTTCGTCATACCATCGACGGCGCAGGCTCAACTTCACAAACAAACGCTCGCACGAAGTCAGACAAAACGCGTCACCAAGGTTGACGCAGGACACGCAATAACAACAATATCCAAGGAAACCAGGCACACCGCAAATAGCCAAGACACACTGGTTCCCTCATTCATACAAAGACAAATTCAGGCTTTTTTGAAAGTCCAGGCAGAGGAAAAAATGCTTGAGGACGTGACTGAAGAGCAGATGAACAGGGAAAAAGAAGACAACGAACGATACGCTCCAAGTCCAAAATCATCCGGATAAAGGCAAAAGCGTCTTTGACCTTGCTTTTATTGAAGTCCGACCTGACCTATAACCGCTAGGATAAAGAATCGGTGTATAAATCGGGCGAGGATGGCATGACGAGCAAAAATCACGAAAGCGATGTGGCTTTTATCAAGGCTTTGGCGGAATTGTTGCGTGACAATGACTTGACCGAGTTAGAAGTAAAACGCGAATATGCTGAGGACGACGGCTTGACCGTTCGGGTCAGCCGGATGGCGCCTGCAGCGGCACCCGTGGCGCATGTCGCACCGGTCGCGGCCTCTGCTCCAGCGCCAGCAGCCGCCATCGAAACAGCTCCAGCCGCAGAAGCTGCACAAGACCCAGCAACCCATCCCGGCGCTGTGACGTCCCCCATGGTTGGGACAGTCTACATGCAAGCCGAACCCGGTTCTCCAGCCTTTATTTCAGTCGGATCAAAAGTGAATGAAGGCGACACCCTGCTCATTGTTGAAGCAATGAAAACCATGAATCATATCCCGTCGCCACGCGCAGGCACCGTGAAACGGATACTGGTCGAGGATGGTGCGCCAGTCGAATATGGTGCCCCGCTTGTGATTCTAGAATAAGGCTCTGGCAATGTTAGATAAAATACTCATTGCCAATAGGGGTGAAATCGCTCTGCGCGTAATCCGTGCTTGCCGCGAGATGGGCATCCGCAGCGTTGCTGTCCATTCTACCGCCGATAGCGACGCAATGCATGTGCGTATGGCTGACGAAACAATCTGCATCGGGCCACCGCCTGGAACAGACAGCTACCTGTCCATTCCTGCCATTATCTCGGCGTGCGAGGTGACAGGCGCGCAAGCCATCCATCCGGGATACGGCTTTTTGTCCGAAAATCCAGCTTTCGTTCAGGTCGTCGAAGACCATGGTTTGACGTTTATCGGGCCAACTGCTGAACATATCCGCATCATGGGCGACAAGATCACGGCCAAGGAAACGATGATAAATCTGGGGGTTCCTTGCGTTCCCGGCAGCGATGGCGGCGTACCAACATTGCAAGACGCCCAAAAAGTCGCGGCAGACATGGGCTATCCTGTAATTGTAAAGGCAACCGCGGGCGGCGGGGGTCGCGGGATGAAAGTGGCCCAGACTGCGGCTGATATGGAGACTGCTTTCCGCACGGCCCGTTCTGAGGCAAAATCTGCTTTTGGCAATGACGAGGTTTATATTGAAAAATACCTGACGACTCCGCGGCATATAGAAATTCAGGTATTTGGCGATGGCAAAGGCGGGGCAGTTCACCTTGGAGAACGAGATTGTTCGCTTCAACGACGCCATCAAAAAGTGTTCGAAGAAGCGCCCGGCCCATGCATCACAGCAGACGAGCGTGCAGCAATTGGCAAGACCTGTGCCGACGCAGTCGCGCGCATCAACTACGCAGGCGCCGGAACGGTTGAATTTCTGTATGAAAATGGGGAGTTTTATTTCATAGAGATGAACACCCGCCTGCAGGTCGAGCACCCCGTCACCGAAGCTATTTTTGGGATAGACTTGGTAAGAGAGCAGATCAATGTAGCTGCTGGTTTGCCAATGTCGTTTTCACAACAGGATTTGGACATACGGGGCCACGCAATCGAAGTACGGATCAACGCAGAGAAACTTCCAAACTTTTCGCCCAGTCCAGGACGTATCACTCAATACCACGCGCCGGGTGGATTGGGTGTTCGAATGGATTCGGCGTTATACGACGGGTATACAATCCCACCCTATTACGACAGCCTCATTGGAAAGCTGATCGTGCATGGGCGCGATCGTCCCGAAGCTTTGGCAAGACTAGAACGGGCTTTGGGAGAGCTTATCGTTGATGGCGTCGACACCACGATACCATTGTTCCACGATTTGCTGAGAGAAAAGGATATTCAAGCCGGCGAGTATAACATTCACTGGTTGGAAAAATGGTTGGAGTTACAGAACTAGACCATACTCCATTGTCGCCTGACTTGTTGTTGGCTGCTTACCGCAATGGATTGTTTCCCATGGCAGACCGAAGGGACGACCCGGAAATATTCTGGGTCGACCCAAGAATGCGTGGCATTATCCCGTTAGATGGCGTGCATGTGTCACGTAGCCTTGCACGCACCATTAGACAGGATCGATTTGTCATAAGTCTTGATGCCCATTTTTCCGGGGTCGTTCAAGGCTGTGCCAATCGCCCGGAAACATGGATAAACGATCCTATTAAAGATCTGTACGCCCAACTGCATTATTTGGGTTTCGCCCACTCTGTCGAGGTCTGGCGCGATAATAGACTTGTCGGGGGCGTGTATGGCGTCGCTATTGGTGGCTGCTTCTTTGGTGAAAGCATGTTTTCAACGCAACGCGACGCGTCCAAGGTTGCACTTGTTTGGTTGCTGACGCATCTGCGCGACTGTGGATTTCAATTGTTTGACACACAATTTTTGACCCCACATCTGGCAACACTTGGGGCAATCGAAATCTCGCGGGGTCGTTATCACAAAAAGCTTAAGGACGCTTTGTTAATCAAAGCCGCCATAAACAAGAACCGGTTTCCGGTGACGGGTTATGAGGTGATACAGCGTAGCGCCCAAACGTCGTAACGCGCATGATCCATGGCATACAGAGCCGGCGAACTGGCGATCACCCAACCCCCAAAGACAGGCTGATCTTTTCCTATTTCATCCACCATTATGTGAACAAACGCGTCACCAGATGGATTGGCCGTAGGGTAACGACATTCCAACAACGTGATGCCTATACGCCCAAAGGTCACCTTTTCATCCACCCCGAGCGTAAGATCAGTTACCTGACCAGTTAGTTTGTCCAAAGCGCGCAATATTCCGGCTGACGCATTTGCAACTTCGGGCTTTTCGGAGTTCAAGATTGGGATGTCTTGCGCGACAACAGGATGGGCCAGTAAAAACAACAAAAGCAGACAGCGTATCAATTGTCTCCTCCGACAAACCGCATCAAAAGCGTCAAAAGACTAACAGATCCTTGGGTGTCCAAGATTTCATCGCCTGAACCAAAGTAAAATGGCGAGCCACCGGGTGAAATTTCAACAAAATTGCCGCCCAGTAAGCCCTCTGATGCGATTATGGCCGCACTGTCATCGGGGATTTGAACCGCTGATTCAATCTCTAAAACTACATCCGCGCGATATGTTTCGGTGTTCAGAACAATCTTGGAGACGCTTCCTATTGGCACGCCAGCCAATCGCACCTCTGTGCCGGTATTTACGCCTTCTATGGATCGGAAACTCGCACTCAGTGGATAGCCTTCAGAAACCCGACCAGCACCCGTCTTTTGGAACGTATAGGCACCAAAACCGAATGCAACCACAAGAACCAGCGCTCCGACCACGATTTCTAAAGACTGGCGGGCCATGCTCTATTCAGGGGTCCAGGCGTCGTAGTCTTTGCGCACCTCAGGCGTGCCACGACGGATCGAACCTGATGGAGCGTAGGCCAATGCCGAGCCAGTCAGGTTTTCATGATGCGGTTTTTCCCAAACTTTATGCGCCAGTGGTGTCTTGGTCGGTGGATCCTTAAAGGTATGGTGCAACCAACCGTGCCAGTCAGGACCAACACTAGTTGCTTCAACTTCACCGTCGAAGATGACCCAACGTCGGACTCCATCCCCGCTTTGATAATATCTGTTTCCATTGTCGTCAGTCCCAACAGGCGACCCATGCCGCCACGTGTAGATCTGCGTGCCAATGGTTTGACCGTTCCACCACGTGGCAGCGCGCAAGAGCGTAGAGACAATTCCCATCAGACAGTCCTTTTCAGATATGGAGTGTGTATGCCGCAGCCGCGCGAAAAGGTCCAGCGCTCTGAGTGATGTGCGATCAGCGCGCCAGCGCCGTCAATTCAATCTCGATACGATATTTTGGATCAATTAAGCCACATTCAATCATCGTAGCGGCCGGCGGGTTTTCACCAAAGGTTTCTGCTAAAAGATCAAAGCAGGCTGAAAATTCATGACGATCTGGCAGGTAATAAACCACTCTTACAGCATCGGCAAAACTGCACCCCGCTTCGGACAGTGCGTTTGCAATGGTCTGTAATGCATCGCGGCATTGCGTCACCACGTCATCGCCTTGACCAACAGTCCCAGCGACATGGACAAACCCACCAGCAACTACTGCGCGGCAATAGCCGACCCGCTTTTCGAACTCACCACCGGTAGATATGCGTTTAAGTGTCATGATTGATCCATCCTAAGGCAATGTACAGCTCCACAACGATCTATAGAAACACTCGTAAAACGACAACATGAACAACCCAAATACCGGACAATGCGTTTACCGGACAATGCGTTTCCAACGTTTTGGGTTTGTCTGGGTTTTTGCACATCGTTTTGGATCGTCTAGGACCGCGTTGAACAGTCAAGTGCAGAAAGTTTTTAGGACCTATTTGGTATCGCGAGAGTGCCCAATCCGGAAACTGTGTCCTTATCAACGACGAGAGGAGCAGGCGGCAGCCATAGTTTTCGTTCAGTCGTTTGATACAAATGCTTTGCCAATGGCAACGAATCATGACGTCCAGCGAGAGCGAACCGACCAACGCTTTGGTCACCGTAGGCATGCTACACTGGGCCCTTCCGAACCATCAAAGATCACAAGAGGCTGCCCGATTTTTTTCTGGTGAGTATTTTAGCAACTGGACATTCGCGCTGGATATGGGCTTCATTAGGCTATGAATTTACATGCTAAATATCCCGCTTTGTCAGATCTTCGGCAGCTGGCCAAGAAACGGCTCCCTCATTTTGCATGGGAATATCTGGACAGTGCGACAGGGACTGAAAAAGGCCGCAGTCGTAATCGCGAAATGTTGGACAACGTTCGTTTTTTGCCTTCGATCTTGCATGGCGAACTGGCCTACGATCACGCGGTGACACTTTTTGGGCAGCGATACGAAAGACCTTTTGGGATTAGCCCTGTCGGCATGTCAGGGCTCTATTGGCCGGGCGCGGAAAAAGCACTTGCACAAGCGGCGCGCCAAGCAGGCATACCCTATGGCATGTCCACAGTCGCCACTGTCAAGCCAGAGGCACTCGCGCAACATATTGGTGATATGGGCTGGTTTCAGCTTTATCCACCCGCAAGTGACGAAATCCTGCAAGACATGCTGCGGCGGGTCAAAACAGCTGGCTTTAAAGTGCTGATCTTGACTGTCGATGTGCCGGTTGCGTCGCGCAGGGAACGACAGGTGAGATCAGGACTAACCGTACCACCTGTTGTCAGTCCGCGGCTTTTTCTACAGATTGCCGCGCGGCCACGTTGGGCAATATCGATGTTGCGCCAAGGCACCCCGACCATGGCAATGATTGACGATTACGCCGATCCCAGCCGTGGTCTCAGTTCAGTCGAGCATGCTGGATATATGTTACGCACCTCGCCAGACTGGAGCTATCTGGATCGTCTGCGCGCGCTTTGGGACGGCCCTCTTGTCGTCAAGGGGGTTATGCGGGTGGACGATGTTGCCCGTCTTGAAAATGCAGGCGTGGACGGCATCTGGGTATCCAACCATGGCGCGCGTCAATTCGAAGGTGCTCCCGCCACAATCGAGGTTTTACCCGATATTCGCGCAGCAACCGACCTGCCCGTCATCTTTGACAGTGGCATCGAAGGCGGGTTGGATATCCTGCGCGCAATTGCATTAGGGGCCGACATGGTCTTTTTGGGCCGGGGATTTCACTACGCTGTGTCTGCTTTGGGAAAAGCGGGCGCGGATCATCTGATAGAATTGCTTACCTTGGACATGGAATCGAACCTGGGGCAGTTAGGTGCGTCGAAAGCTGCTGCATTACGAGGCCAAGCCAGTCTTGGTAGCGCTAGCTTTGCCAAAGTCGCCGTGTGACGGTTGACCTTTGGGTCTGGTCTAGGCAAACCCCCGTCAAGTTCTCTGCGAACACATCCGTGTTTCCGCTCTGACCTCTGATAGGAGTCCCGCCATGGCCGAATTCCAAAAGATCCTAGTTGCCAACCGAGGCGAAATAGCGATCCGTATCTTGCGTGCAGCAAATGAAATGGGAAAGCAGACTGTCGCTGTCTATGCAGAAGAAGACAAGCTTGGACTACATCGTTTCAAGGCAGACGAGGCTTATCGGATCGGCGCAGGGCTTGGCCCGGTGCAGGCCTACCTATCTATTGAAGAAATAATTCGTGTTGCAAAACAGTGCGGCGCGGATGCCATCCATCCGGGCTACGGCCTGCTGTCAGAAAACCCTGATTTTGTGGATGCCTGTGATTCAGCAGGGATCACCTTTATCGGCCCCAAAGCAGAGACCATGCGGGCGCTTGGTGATAAGGCAAGTGCGCGACGCGTCGCGATTGCGGCCGGTGTTCCCGTCATTCCCGCAACAGACGTTCTGGGCGACGACATGGACGCAATCAAGGCAGAGGCGGCGCAGGTCGGCTATCCGCTCATGCTCAAGGCCTCTTGGGGCGGCGGCGGTCGGGGTATGCGCCCCATCGAAAACCCCGATGAATTGCCAGAAAAGGTTTTAGAGGGACGCCGCGAAGCCGAGGCCGCGTTTGGGAATGGCGAGGGGTATCTGGAAAAGATGATCCAGCGCGCCCGCCACGTAGAAGTTCAGATCCTTGGGGATCAGCAAGGCAATATCTACCACCTTTATGAGCGCGATTGTTCGGTCCAGCGCCGCAACCAAAAGGTCGTGGAGCGCGCGCCTGCTCCATATCTAAGCGAGGCACAGCGTGAGACAATTTGCGAATTAGGCCGGCGCATTTGCGCGCATGTAAACTACGAATGCGCAGGTACAGTCGAATTCCTGATGGATATGGACAGTGGGGAATTCTACTTTATCGAAGTGAACCCGCGCGTTCAGGTTGAACATACCGTGACAGAAGAGGTCACTGGCATAGACATCGTCCAAGCACAAATCATGATCGCCGAGGGCAAAAGCCTGTCAGAGGCTACGGGCAAGTCGTCTCAGTATGATATCCGCCTGAATGGTCACGCTTTGCAAACCAGGATCACGACTGAAGATCCACAAAACAACTTTATTCCGGACTATGGTCGCCTGACGGCTTTTCGAAATGCAACAGGTATGGGAATTCGTCTTGATGGCGGCACGGCCTACGCGGGCGGCGTAATAACTAGGTACTATGACAGCCTGCTGGTGAAAGTGACCGCTTGGGCCCCAACCCCAGAAAAAACCATTGCCAGAATGGATCGTGCCCTGCGGGAATTCCGGATCCGCGGCGTCAGCACCAACATCGCCTTTGTGGAAAACCTGCTTAAGCATCCGACCTTTCTAACAAATCAGTACACAACGAAATTCATCGACACCACACCAGAGCTGTTTCAGTTCAACAAACGTCGTGATCGCGGCACCAAGGTTCTGACATACATCGCAGATATCACGGTCAACGGCCACCCAGAGGTTCAGGGGCGTCCACGTCCCGCAGCAGATCTGAAGCCGGCACGTGCGCCTCTTTCCAATGCTCTGCCAGCCCCCGGGACCAAAACTTTACTGGAACAAGAAGGCCCACAAGCCGTCGCTGATTGGATGGCCCGTCAAAAACAGCTTCTTATCACTGATACGACCATGCGGGATGGCCATCAAAGCTTGTTGGCGACCCGGATGCGCTCGATCGATATGATACAGGTCGCACCCACCTATGCGGCAAACCTTCCGCAACTGTTTAGCGTGGAATGTTGGGGGGGAGCCACTTTTGATGTGGCCTATCGGTTTTTGCAAGAATGCCCGTGGCAGCGCCTGCGAGATTTGCGCGCCCGCATGCCAAATCTAATGACACAGATGCTTTTGCGCGGCGCCAATGGCGTTGGCTACACAAACTATCCCGACAATGTGGTGCAGTTCTTTGTCAAGCAGGCCGCAAACACCGGCGTAGATCTCTTCCGCGTGTTCGATAGTCTGAACTGGGTCGAAAACATGCGCGTCGCCATGGATGCCGTGTTAGACAATAATCGCGTGCTGGAAGGGACCATCTGCTACACAGGTGATATCCTGAATTCGTCAAGACCAAAGTACGACTTGAAATATTATGTCAAGATGGGACAAGATTTGCGTGATGCAGGGGCCCATATATTGGGCCTCAAGGACATGGCTGGTTTGCTTAAACCACAGGCCGCACGGCAGTTGATCAAGGCATTGAAGGACGACGTCGGGCTGCCAATCCATTTTCACACACATGATACTTCTGGTGCTGCAATCGCTACCATATTGGCCGCATCAGAAGCCGGTGTAGATGCCGTGGATGCCGCAATGGATGCCCTGTCTGGCAATACATCGCAACCCACACTTGGCTCCATTGTCGAAGCGCTGAGACACACAGACCGTGACACTGGCCTTGATATCGCAGCAATTCGCGAGGTTTCAAATTATTGGGAGGCCGTTCGCGGCCAATATGCGGCATTTGAAAGCGGGCTTCAGGCTCCTGCATCCGAGGTTTACCTGCACGAAATGCCCGGAGGGCAATTCACAAACCTAAAGGCGCAAGCACGGAGCCTCGGGCTTGAAGAGCGCTGGCATGAGGTCGCACAGGCCTATGCTGATGTGAACCAAATGTTTGGTGACATCGTTAAGGTTACCCCATCTTCAAAGGTCGTCGGGGATATGGCCCTTTTGATGGTCAGTCAGAACCTTAGCCGGACAGATGTCGAAAATCCCGATAAAGATCTCAGTTTTCCTGAAAGCGTGGTCGACATGCTGCGAGGTAATCTAGGTCAGCCTCCGGGCGGCTTTCCAACCGCAATCATCAAAAAAGTTCTTAAGGGTGAGGCCCCCAAAACCGCACGGCCGGGCAAACACATGCCCCCTGAAAATTTAGAAGCAACGCGCGCCTTGATCTGCAGTGAGTTGGGTACGCAGACGCTAGATGACGAAGATCTGTCTGGGTACTTAATGTATCCCAAGGTGTTTTTGGATTACATGGAGCGTCACAAAATTTACGGACCTGTTCGTGCACTTCCCACCAAAACGTTCTTTTACGGAATGCAGCCAGGAGACGAAATTACTGCCGAAATTGATCCAGGCAAAACCCTCGAGATACGTCTTCAAGCCGTGGGTAACACGAACGAAACGGGCGAGGCACGCGTATTTTTCGAGCTGAACGGACAACCCCGCGTCATCCGGATTCAAGACAGAACCGTTGCAGCCACCGTCACAATGCGACCGAAAGTCGATCAGGGCAATACCAAACACGTCGGAGCGCCCATGCCGGGCGTGGTTGCCTCGGTTGCAGTCGCGGTTGGTGACCAGGTAAAAGCAGGCGATCTCTTACTTACAATCGAAGCAATGAAGATGGAGACCGGCTTGCACGCTGAGCGCGACGCCACTGTCAAATCTGTACATATTTCCACTGGCGCTCAGATCGACGCAAAGGACCTCTTGCTCGAGCTAGAATAACAGACATTACATCGCAGCGTAGACCAGAGACTGTTACCAGTGCGGGACACAGAGCAGCTACCACGTGTCCAGCCCAGCTTGATGGTTGTTTCTACTGAGATGCTATGATTTTTGCGGGTCCCACCTAATGTAGGTGGGGAACGCTCTATTGTGGCCGCAACATTCTAAGAACAAACGTATTTAGTAAGAGGTGGTCTCAGAAATTCGGGCCATTCGTTAAGGTGGATCGCATGACGAAAGAAGTGATCCAGAATGAAGAAACGCAAGAACCATTCTCCCGAGTTCAAAGCCAAGGTTGCGCTTGAAGCGATCCGTTAGGTGATCACGCTGGCCGAATTATCCAAGAAGTATGGCGTGCATCCGACGCAGATCGGCACATGGAA
>JAQXDR010000163.1 GCA_029251265.1 Pseudoprimorskyibacter sp.
TAGGGTCTGGACTCATTGAGTTTCAAAGCCAGTAGATGACGATAGCCGCGAGAGCGATTGCTGACAGGAAGACCTTCGGGCATCTATCGTATCGGGTCGCCACACGTCGCCAATCCTTGAGTCTGCCGAACATGATCTCGATCCGATTGCGCCGTTTGTATCGGCGCTTGTCGTACTTCACAGCCTTCTTCCGCTGTTTCCGACCAGGGATGCAGGCTCTTATGCCTTTGTCTTTCAACGCTTCTCTGAACCAATCCGCGTCGTAGCCCCGGTCGCCGAGCAGCCAATCGACATTCGGCAAGCTGCTCAACAAGGCCCGCGCGCCGATGTAATCGCTGACCTGGCCCGCCGTGACGAAGAGGTTGAGAGGCCTGCCCTGACTGTCGGCGTGAAGCTTCGTGTTCATGCCGCCCTTGGTCCGGCCGATCAGGCGGCCACGCCCCCCTTTTTGACGCCCATGCTGGTCGCCGTGCGGTGCGCCTTGAGATAGGTCGCATCGATCATGACGGTCTTCTTTTCACCATGCTCAGCGGCCAGGCCCAGCATCATCTGCGCGAAAATGCCCTTGTCGCTCCACCGCTTCCATCGGTTGTAGAGCGTCTTATGTGGGCCGTATTCCTTGGGCGCGTCTCGCCACCGCAAGCCATTGCGATTGATGAAGACTATCCCACTCAGAACACGCCGATCATCAACGCGAGGCTTGCCGTGGGACTTGGGAAAGTAGGGCTCAAGACGCGCAATCCGCGCGTCGCTCAACCAGAAGAGATCAGACATGTCACCGCTCGTTTTTCCAGAGATGAATCACGCCGATAGGCAGAAATCAATGGGTCCTGACCCTAGTTTGCATGCTATCTTGCAAACAATATTCCATCTAAACGTTTGCTATCGCGATATTAATCGCCCGCACACCTGTCAAAAAAAACATCGGGAAACAAAACGTTTCCCGATGCCTATATTTTGACCCCAAACCAACGTTAGGTTGAAGGATTTTAGTCAGTGTGAAAGGGCGCGATTATTCGCCGCGTTCCTCAATAATTTGAACAAGGTGCGGGATTTTTTCAACCATACCACGAACGGATGGTGTATCCTCTAGCTCGCGTGTTTTGTGCATCTTGTTCAGGCCCAAACCCACAAGTGTCTGCCGCTGTTTGGCTGGACGACGAATGGGGCTGCCGATCTGTTTGACGACAATTGTCTTTGACATAATTTACGCCTCCTCGGTTGCGGTTGCGGCTGGAGCCTCTTCACGCTTTCCAAGCAGGTCAGCAACTTTCTTACCGCGACGCTGTGCGACGTTACGCGGTGACTGCTCTTTGGACAAACCGTCCAGTGTTGCCCGGATCATGTTGTAAGGGTTTTGCGATCCGATAGATTTGGCGACAACGTCCTGAATACCCAGCATTTCGAATACCGCACGCATCGGACCACCGGCAATGATCCCGGTACCCGTTGGCGCAGTGCGCATGACAACCTTACCTGCTCCATGACGCCCTTCGATGTCGTGGTGAAGTGTACGGCCTTCTTTAAGAGGAACACGCATCATCTTACGCTTGGCCTGCTCAGTCGCCTTGCGAATGGCCTCGGGGACTTCTTTCGCCTTACCCTTGCCAAAACCAACACGGCCTTTTTGGTCACCGACCACAACCAATGCAGCAAACCCAAAGCGTTTGCCGCCTTTTACGGTTTTTGAAACCCGGTTAATCGCGACCAGGCGGTCAGCAAACTCGGGTGACTCGTCACGGTCGCGGCGGTTTCCACGACGGTTTTCACGTTCTGCCATAAGGCGTTCCTTTTGATTACCCACGTAAACATGGGACGGAATTCATCAATCCAAGTGGGTAAACACACCCCCGGATCATCGAGGCATCGCTGCCTACCAAGTTCGGGGCGCGTAAAAACACACGCCCCGAGAAGTATTGTTTAGATCTTCAGACCACCTTCGCGGGCCGCCTCGGCCAAGGCCTTGACCCGACCGTGGTATAAAAAACCGCCCCGATCGAAATAGGCCTCGGTTACTCCTGCTGCAGTGGCACGTTCGGCCAATGCTGCACCCACCTTGGTGGCGGTTGCGACATCGTTTTTGCCGCCAGTGTCCAGACCCTTTTCCAGGCTGGACGCAGCTGCGAGTGTCACGCCATTTACATCGTCGATCACTTGAGCCGAGATGTTTTTGTTGGAGCGATGAACCGACAAGCGAAGCCGACCGGCGTTCACTTTGCGGAGTTTGTTCCGGACGCGCAAGCGGCGCTTTTGGAACAGAACACGATTGCTGTTTGCCATTTGCTTCGTCCTTACTTCTTCTTGCCTTCCTTCTGGAAGATGTATTCGCCCTTATAACGAATACCCTTCCCTTTATAGGGCTCTGGACGCCGCCAGTCGCGGATGTTTGCCGCAACTTGACCAACTTGTTGTGCGTCATGCCCCTCGATCAGGATCTCGGTCGGCTTTGCGCACGTGACCTTGATCCCGTCCGGAATGGCAAAGTCTACATCGTGGCTATAACCGAGGTTCAGCTTCAACGAATTTCCCTGAAGCTGGGCCCGGTAACCGACACCCTTTATTTCCAATTCTTTCTTGAACACATTCTGCACTCCATAAACCATATTGGCCACGATTGTGCGGGACATGCCCCATTGCTGCCGCGCCCGTTTCGACGATCCACGCGGGGTCACGGTTACGACGTTGTCGCCAACTTCGATTGTTACATCGTCGGTGGCGGTAAAGCTCTGAGAGCCTTTGGGGCCAGTCACTTCAACTGTCTGGCCCGAAACGGTTGCTGAAACCCCCGAGGGTAGCTCAACCGGCTTTTTACCAATACGAGACATCTGCAGACCTCCTTAGAAGACGGTGCAGAGCACTTCGCCGCCAACATTGGCTGCGCGTGCGCTTGCATCGGTCATGACACCCTTAGAGGTGCTGACAATTGAAACCCCAAGGCCCTGACGAACCTGAGGAATGCTGTCAGTGCCCATGTACACGCGACGACCGGGCTTTGACACCCGCTTGAGCTCGCGAATAACGGGAGTGCCATCAAAATACTTGAGGCTAATTTCCAAGGCAGGATGGCCATTGCCACCGGTCATTGGTTCATAGCCGCGAATGTAGCCCTCGGCCGCCAGCACATCCAAAACCCAAGCACGAAGCTTGGAGGCTGGTGTTTCGACAGTCGATTTACCACGCATCTGCGCGTTGCGGATACGAGTGAGCATATCGCCGATAGGATCGTTCATCTTATACCCTCCTTACCAGCTAGACTTCACAACGCCAGGCAACTGGCCAGTCGAACCCAACTCACGCAGCATGATCCGAGAGATCTTGAGCTTGCGGTAGTATGCGTGTGGACGACCTGTCAGTTGACAGCGGTTGTGCAAGCGGTTTGCAGCAGAATTACGCGGCAGCTTGGCTAGTTTCAGCCGTGCTTTGAAGCGCTCTTCCATAGGTTTGCTTTCGTCTGTCGCGATTTCTTTAAGCTCGGCGCGCTTGGCTGCGTATTTTGCGACCAACCGCTCCCGCTTTTTTTCGCGCTCGACCATTGCTTTTTTAGCCATGATATCGATCCCTCAGCTGTTGAACGGCATGTTGAAATGCTTCAACAGCGCTTTGGCTTCTGCATCAGTGTCGGCGGTGGTGCAGATAATAATGTCCATTCCCCAATTCTCATCGACTTTATCAAAGTCAATTTCAGGGAAAACGATATGTTCCTTTATGCCGGTCGCATAGTTGCCGCGACCATCAAAGCTTTTGCCCGGCACACCCCGAAAATCTCGGATGCGTGGCATTGCGATGCCGATCAGACGGTCAAGGAATTCGTACATCCGGTCACCACGCAAAGTGACTTTGGAACCCAGCGGCATTTCCTCGCGGACACGAAATCCAGCAATGGATTTCTTTGCCCGAGTGATTACCGCGTTTTGGCCGGCGATCGCACTAAGATCTTGCTGCGCAGACTTGGCTTTCTTGCTGTCCTTTACCGCAGCCGAACCGCAGCCGATATTCAAAACGATTTTGTCGAGCTTTGGCAGCTGCATCTCGTTTTTGTAACCGAATTCTTCCATCAGAGCGGGGCGGATGGTCTCGCGATAGACCGCCTTAAGCCGTGGGGTATAATTTGCAGTATCAAGCATCAATCACGTCCCCCGTGGTTTTTGCAAAGCGCACTTTTTTGTCGCCTTCCATGCGGAAGCCAACGCGTGTTGCCTTACCGTTCGCATCAACGAGCGAGAGGTTGGAAAGATCAACCGGTACCGCTATGGGGATACGCCCACCCTGACTTTCTTGGCTCTGACGCGTATGCCGAACAGCCATATTGATGCCTTCAACCACAGCCTTACCGGCGGATGGGTTGACGGACGATATTTCGCCGGTCTTTCCCTTGTCCTTGCCAGCTAATACGACGACTTTGTCGCCTTTACGGAGTTTAGCAGCCATCACAGCACCTCCGGAGCAAGCGAGATGATTTTCATGAAATTCTTGGCACGCAATTCGCGAACGACTGGCCCGAAAATACGAGTGCCTACTGGCTCTCCCGCATTATTCAGGATCACTGCTGCATTGCGGTCAAAACGGATGGCTGTGCCATCGTCACGACGGACTTCCTTCGCCGTGCGTACCACAACGGCCTTGCGGACATCGCCTTTCTTGACGCGTCCACGCGGAATAGCTTCTTTCACCGACACCACAATGATGTCACCTACAGAAGCATATTTCCGTTTGGACCCGCCTAAGACTTTGATGCACTGAACTCGGCGTGCACCAGAGTTGTCAGCGACATCCAGATTTGTCTGCATCTGGATCATATCTTGTCTCCCGACCTTTGGGGGCTGGTCTGGTTATTTCCCCCAGGGTTTCGACTAAAGGTCACTAATACCCGATTATTCGGCTATTACTTCCCAACGTTTAGTTTTCGACTTCGGCGCGCATTCTTGGATACGAACGCTATCACCGACAGTGAACTTTTCGGCCTCATCATGGGCCCGATAGCTTTTGGACTTTCGGATCGTCTTTTGCAGAACCGGATGCTTAAAGCGGCGCTCGACTGACACTGTAACGGTCTGTGCGTTCGAGTTAGAGGTTACGGTACCTTGCAGGATTCGTTTTGGCATTGGTCGCGTTCCTTCTTATTCAGCAGCCGCTTGGGCTTTTTGGTTCAGGATCGTTTGGACGCGTGCAACATCCCGACGTACCTGCCGCATGCGGGACGTGTTTTCAAGCTGGCTGGTTGCCTGCTGAAAGCGAAGGTTAAATGCCTCTTTTTTGAGGCTAACAAGCTCATCTCGGAGCTGATCGGGAGTCTTTTCCCGAAGATCACTGGCGTTCATCGCCTTTTCCTTTTGTGTCTACCGCCAGCAGGCCGCGGACGTTTGTTCCGGGTCACCTGTGATCTGACGTAATAAAAACAGCGAATCCCTGCTTGTGCAAAAACCGCCACACCGCGCGTCTAACGAATGCTTATGCTCGGTGCAAGCCACTGCCTATAAATAATGTGGGATCGTTTCGTTCTGCAAAAGCCATTTTTCATGTCTGTAAACTTTTTCGCCCCTGCCAGAGCCCACTTGATGTCGGCCCTTTGATCTTGGGAACAGTGACCGGCATCCAAAGGGACGTTCCGACCACAGTTCAAAAAATATGCCGACGAGGGCCGCAAATTTTCAGATATGAGGTTCAGAAATAGGATGTCTAATGCCTGACGGTCTAAAAACATTCTGCACTGACCACCCAATAGGATATCTGAACAGTCCCACAAAATTTTAACAATGACGCACGCTGCACTTTGTTACCCAATGATCTACGATCATAACGCAAATCGACGGTCTCAAACCAGACGTCACCCCCAAAGATCAAGGTAAAATGTTTGCCTCTACCTGCATACCTGAAAGACCGTTTGACAAGCAAAGTCAGGCGTCACAAGGTCGGTTGGCTTCTGCGCTCACAAACACTGTCATTGCTGCCGTGCTCGATCGGTCGCAAAATGCAAAAAACAACTCAAGCGAGCAGGTGCAAAATACAGCGTCATCTACGCCAAATCATGTACAGGGTAATGTATCAAACCCATCGCCAGCCAGCTCATAGTTGTTGCTTTGCCCACACTTTTTAACACTTTGGCCCTAGTTTCAATATAACACACCACTTATCCATACCATTTCAAATGACTTCACTTTCAAATTTAACGACATTACCAGTTGAATAGCATTTCCAAAGCGTCTGTTGGGCTAGTGGACATCAGATAAAACCCTATTTGGCTATGACATACGATGAAATTAAAACTCAAAATGCCACTTCGACTGCACCGCTGTTCCTGCAATTATAAAGTACGGTTTGGAAAGTCACAGTGCAGTTATTGTTTCCGCCCCACACCGCTTTGGAATCGATTTTGGCCATGGCTGATTGCGATTGTTGGGGTAATTTTGGTTTTAAACACCTGATACGCTCGCCTGCGTAGCGCGCTCAAATGTAACCCTTCTCGTATAAACAATAACGTAATAAAGCATCTCTTGTACATGTCGAACCAACGCGATGCCTATTATCATACTTTTGTGCATCGCCCTTTTTTAAGGGGGATAGAACATGCCAGTAGCATCACCAATGGCGCTCTGAGCGTGGTTTCAGAGCCATATTACAGACGGTCTGAGTGGCCGCGCAGGAGCCACCAGAGCCAGAACTGGCCAAAACCCTGAAGCCTGCAACAGATGTTGTTGCGCATTCGGCCTCCCTCGGCCGGTTTCTAAACAAGCTCGAATACACTGACACAAAACGGTCTCGCTCTGGAATTGCAGCCCGGCAGTGTCGTCATTTGCGACAACCTGGCCAGCCATTACACTCGGGCTGCGGCGCCGGCGTTGCGCGACTTTGGATGCTGGCTCTTTTATCTGCTATCGCATTCGCCAGCCCTTGAATCCTGTCGAGATCGCATGCTCAAACCCCAAAGCCCGCCTGCGCAGAATTGAGCCAAGACAATTCGACCAAGGGTACGAAGCACTTACCGAAATCTGCAATCACTTCAGCCCTGACGACTGTTGGAACGTCTTCTGCGAGGCAGGAGATGGATCAAACGAAAAGCGAGACGCTTTACGGAAAACTATTACTCTCATCTCCCAAGTTATTAGGGTAAACTGACGGGTGCGTATCGGGTTTTCCATCAGATTGGACATATCGTGTTTTAATTCGGCCTTGTGCTCATTAAAGCGGCCTACTGTTCGAAATTGCCGAAGCTTTTGCAGCCCAAGGCTGCGTGTTTTCTGCGCAGATTGTAAAATCTATTGACGTACTGGAACACGGCAGTCTCGGCCTGACGTCTTGGTTGCCAATGCTGTCGCCAGATCAATTCCACCTTCCACGTTTCGGAGAACGTCTCTGAGATCGCACTCTGCTCACAAATTCTCTTGCCCAATATTGAGATCTAGACGCCATATTGGCGCAAGGTCTTCTGGGACTCATGCGCACAATATCAGCTGCGCCGATCAGTATGATGAACGCAGCCTGTGGGGGGCCTGCGCAGGTTGATCGCCATTTTCAATGCGGGGATTGCCAAGTTTTTCTTTAGCCTGTTGCTGAGAGCCCAGCCGATCAAAGGGAGGCAATAAAGATCGATGATCATAGCCAGATACAGCCAGCCCTCCCGCGTCCAGATGCAGGCAATGTCGCCCGCCCATTTCTGGAT
>JAQXDR010000165.1 GCA_029251265.1 Pseudoprimorskyibacter sp.
ATCCAAATCTACGATCATGCCGGACAGTTCAGCACCACTTGGGGGTGCCCCCTCTGCATTCAGGATTAACGAGACCAAATCCAGGGCGTTTGCATCGTTTGATCCTGCATCACGCCCCCATTTAAAGAAAGACAAAGTGTCCTTTCCAGAACCACCATCAATCGTATCGCCACCGGCAGAGGCAAAGAACAAATCACGGCCCTGAAAGCCATTGAATGCTTCTGAATTTTCAGACCCCCTGAAGCGATCTTTGCTGTCGGAACCATGCACTATTTCAATATCTTGGAACGAAATTATATTGGTATTTTCGTGACCTGTTACCGTTCCCGCAGCCATGTCAATATCGAAACGGTATTGACTGTTTGGTGGCACTTCAAAATCAACGAGCTGGTTCAGAAACAGTTGATCTATTCCGTCACCACCAAAAAGGTCATCATTGCCACCGGCCGGACGAAATTCATCATCCCCGTCATAACCAACAATGACCTCGGGGTTGGTTGTACCGCTGAGGGTATCGTCACCGTCGGTGCCGTGAACAACTGGATACACACGCAGATCGCGAACGTCAGAAAGGGACAGCTCCACATCCCTGAAGGTAAAGGTTTCCACATCCAGACCAATGTCAATTACCCTGTTGTTTCCCGATAAGATAACCCTGTCCAAACCTTCAGATACGGAAATGTCAGACAAAACCATATCTTTGATAATCACTGTATCCTCGCCGGAACCACCGCGTATGGTGTCATTCCCATGTTTGGTAATCAGGATGTCGTCGTTTGATCCACCGTCCAAATAATCGTGCTTTTTACCACCGTTAAGTACGTCGTTACCGATGCCACCATAAAGTATGTCAAAGTGGTTTCCACCGAACAAAGAGTCATGTCCAGCACCGCCCGACAAAGTGTCGTTGCCTTGCCTACCCAAAATCGTGTCATTACCCTGTCCCCCGTCTGCGGCGTCATCGCCCGCACGCAGGTCGATTAGATCATTTTGGATCAACGTGTGGTGTGTCGTGACATGGTTGGCGAGGTCAAGATCCATACCATAAGTACTGTTCAGGACATCACCAACATCCACTGGATCATCATCCAATGCCTGACCAAGATATATTGACGTTGATAAAACACCGCCCTCAAAGACATCCACACGATCCACAAAACCTTTCGCCTCGGTTGGGGAGGTCAGGTTTTGCTTTGTAAAGCTGCCTGTCAGCTGAACGATTGTCTGTCCTAGGGTGCCAGTTTGGACAAAGCTGATCTGGCTTAGGCCTGCTTCCAAGACGACGCCATCAATGGGTTCGGATGTCGCCTCGGTCAGATTTAACGCGGCATTGGATTGGTGATGATATATCTGCGAGGCATACAGTCCAAGGCCAGGGTCACTTGCCGATACATCTGGCTCGGGAGCATCTGGGAAGTTGTTTTGAGCATTATCAACCGCAGAGGGCAAAGTATAATCGTCGGCGGCCTCCATATCAACGGAATACCCCAGATCCGCCAGCGCGCCCAAGGTGATGCGGCTCATTGGCATTGGACCTGACGTCTCAAACTCGGCTGACATAAGTTCGCTGTCAAAATATTCCTCGGACCACTCCTTTCCAGTACCCCCTTGTGCGATGTTTTCCAGTGGAATAAACGCCCCTGTTCCTCCGAGAGCCGTAAATTCGGCCAGAGCCTGCGGACCGGTGTACTGGGCACCATTTGCAAGACCACGCCCGGACCAAAGCGTGCCCAACCCCAAAACATGCCCGATCCCGTGTTCCAAAATGGCGGCCCGTTCAGTGTCAGAGGACAGCCCAGCAAAGGCCTCTTCATCTATCAGCAGTATCCCAAGATACGGCAGCCCGTTCACCCCATCGCGAAATTGTGTTGGGGTTCCAGTCACGATCTGCCCGTCTGGCAAAGCTTCTGTTTTGACAAGGATGTGGAGATCCTTGATGAGGCCATGGTCGGCATGTGTGATGGGGCTCAAAGGATCTGAAATTGCCGCCTCCCACCAGGTGGCTGCACTTCTCAAGATCGGCGCGTAGTCCGCGGTTGTGTCAAAAGTGATTTCAAAATCTCGACTTTGGTTGTCGATAGCAGAGTCGCTCACACTGAGCAGATAATCGCCAGACCCCTGCGCCGCACCGGCCGAAACATAGTATGTCCCCGTTTCTGCAACCTTTAACGTGACGGAACTATTCTGTATTTCGTCACCATTATAATCATTGCTACTATTGGATAATTTATCACCATTGGTGTCATACACACCGGTTATAAACGGATCATGCAAAGCGCTTGAATTGGTATGATTTGCAGTTAGGCTGAAGTCGTAGAATTGGTCAGCGTTCAGTGTAACTGCAAACCAATCCGTATCACCGGACGTTTCAATCGAACCTGTTACAAAGCCTCCGACCTCGACGGTGCCAGTTGTGGCGATGTCAGACGTATAGTCATCCAAAACCGTCAATTCGGTTGTGTCGATTGTATACCCACCAAAGTCGAAATCAGCGGCCCCGATGTCGATATAAAATGTACCGGCAGTGTCAAAGCTGTAAGTCAATGACGGTAACAACCCACCGCTGTCATCGACAGTGGTATTTTCCAGTAGCGCCCCACTGCTATCGCGCATACCGTTGATCACCAGGTCAACACTGCCATAGCCGTAATCCCACCAGCCCAGGTCGATACGGACCGTCTGGGGCGCGTCGATCACAAGCGCGACCCAGTCTGTATCTCCGGCGATTTCCAAAATACCGATATAGTTCCCAGCGACGGCCACGCTGGCCGAGGTCGTTACATCCGCGACCACGTCATCCGTTGTATCAACAAGAGTTAGCTCGGCATCATAAAACCCTGGCAAGCCTGACAGCTCAAAATAATATGTGCCGGTCACCTTAGGCGCGACTGCGGTGAACAAAGCCGCATACGGCCCTTCATATTGATCCTCCGGCACGGATTCCACCAAAGCCCCGACAGCATTGTAAACGCGGACGGTTTGAACATCAGATACCGCAGGGTTTCCTGCACCGGACATGGTCAACTGATACGTTTGGCCCGCTTCAAGGGTCGCGCTGATCCAGTCCACGTCATCGGGTGTGGTAATCACACTGCTCAGGGTTTCATCCAAAGCGATCACGGCCGTTGTCGCCACGGATCCCGCTATGTCTGGTGGCAGGTCGAGCGTATCAATCCCCAAGGTGTAGCTGCCAACTTCGTCGGCGACACTATCCGCAACCAGATAATACCGACCGTCCGTCTCGGGTGTGAACAGGGTTTCAAACCGCTCACTCCACCCCAAGTCGTAAGGTTCCGTCGAAATGATCCGGTCTGAGTTCGAGTCAAGAACGCCTTGAAAAAATGACGCATCTTCCACTGTTGCGCCACTGTCCCCACCCAACATAACGATGTGATAGGATTGACCAGCAACAAGCTCGACACCATAGACGTCCCTGTCTGTCGCCACGCCGATGGTCGCCTGTAGGTCAACACCAAGTGTAATCTCGCCAGCCGTTTCTATGGTACCACCCACATCCAAAGACTGATGTTCGTTGAAAACCGCTGAGACAGTATAGTCCCCGAAATCACCGGCTAATGCGCTGTCAACAACGATGTAATAGGTACCATCGGCGGTTGCAGTAAAGCTTGTGCTTGTGCCTTCGCCGTCATTGTCTGGACCGCTATAGAGAAAGTTCGTTGTCGAGGTATCCCAAATGGCGCCTATAATCGGTGCGTCCAAGGCATCAATTGGTTCACCGCGCGCCTCTAGCTCAACATCGTAGACATAATCTTTGATGACGTCGAAACCGATCACATCCCAATCGCCGGGACGATCAAGTCTGCCGTTATACGCATCGCCCGTCACGGTGACAGGCAGTGACCCTTCATCCCCAACAGTGTCGGGTGGTGTGGTCACCTCGGTCGCGGAAACTGCGTAAATGCCTGTGTCAGTGTCGGCGTTGCGCAGCGTCACATAGGCAGTGCCGTAAAAGGTGCTTTCGAACGCCAAGCGGTTCGCAAACCCGGTTGGATCGCGTTGCGCCAAAATGGTTCCGTCACCGGTGACAACACTCTCGATAACCGGATCATCCAGCCCTGAGCTACGCGCATCACTGCTGAAAATATAAAACGCACCAGCCTGCGCATCAAAGCTGAACCAATCTGCATCATTGGCGAAATCTGCACGTCCCGGTACAAGCCCGTCAAACGAGATAGCCCCGCTGTTGGCAGGACCCGCACTAAAGTCATCAACAGATCCCAAAGACTGCAAACTGACCTCATAGGTGCCTGTTGCAGATTGCTCTCCTGCTATTGCGACGTAGAACAGTCCGTCACGTGGTGCGATAAATGTGATGTCTGCATTGGCGTTCACGGTCAAATCGGAAACACTAGGCAAATGTGATGTGCCGTCTGATACGAACAGAATATCGGGATAAGCTATCGCGTCTGCAGACGCCCCCTTCTGCGCTTGCAGCCGGTAACTGACACCTTCGGCCAGATCCATCGCAAGCCAATCAACATCGCCAACGACCTCGATTTTACCTTCGACCGTTGTATCGGCACCCACACTTCCAACGGTGATGGGGCTGGCATCATAATCATCATCAGGATTGCTCGGGTCCGGATCCGAACCGGGAATGATGCGCAGGCTATACGCGCCCGTGGCTGAGCCCTCAGCCGCTGCGGCAATCACATAATGCTCTGTCGTATCCGGCCGAAAGGTGATCCGAACACCATCATTCAAATCGCTGGCCGTGTAATCCGCAGATTCCAATTTAATCCCATTGGACCTGTAAATCCCAGCAATCTGCGGAGACGATAGGGCCTCTCCACCGTTAGACACACCCAACATATCAATGCGGTATGTTCGTCCGGCCTCCAACAGGACCTTTAGCCAGTCCTCATCACCGGCACTGTCGATTGCGCGCTCTTGAGCTGCGTTTACTGTAATCGCAGATGCTCGCCTGACATTCTGCGCGGCATCATCCGGACCAAACGGATTAAACAGCTGATCGTTTTCCGGAATGCCACCAATGCCAAAGCCGTTCTGAACCTGCGTCACTTGCAGGTTGTATGCTCCGGTCTCGCCCTCTTCGCCACTGATCGCAATGACATGGGTACCGGTCTGAAACGCGCTGTAGATCAGCCTTGCATCTTTATTGGCCCCGCCATCTTTCTTCTGCGTATCAATAAATTGAACAAGATCGGCATCGTAAATGCCTGTGATCATCGGGTTCGACAATGCCGCGTCTGATGACCCACTTTTGACATCGATCTGATAATGCTTTCCCGCTTCCAGCTCTATCTCGATAAAATCCTGATCACTTGGGTAATCAACCGTCCCAGAAAGGGCACTGCCCAGATCAAGAGAGCCGCGATCCTGTGGCTCGGGCCCAAAATCGTCAGGCACGTCGCTGTAGTCAGGTGGAGGCGGATGACCACCCGGGACATCTTCCTCGTCAGCAAATTGCAGATCAATTGGAATCCCGTTGGCATCGGGTCCAAGATTGCTCACCGTCAAAGTGTAGCTGCCGGCAGCCTCGCTTTGTGCCCCGGCAACAAGAAAATAATAATCCGACGTGGGCGCAGTGAAAAATGTGCGCGCCTCCAATCCCGGACCGCTATTGTCATTCCATGATGCGTCAAAAGTCTTTAGATCAGAGGTTCTGATACCAAAGAAATAGGGATCTTGCAGCGTTCCATTGTCAGAATGAATACCCGTCAAATCGATTTGATAGCGGTAGCCTTGCTTCATAAAAGACCGAAAGTAGTCCGCATCATCAAATGTTTCGATCGAACCCTGTACAGAAGCCGAGGTGCTGTTGGCGTTCACTAGGCCCGGATCAGTGCCATCTTGTGAGTAATCGTCTTTTTTGACATCAGGTGACGGCACAACCGACACTTTGTATGTCCCTCGCCCATCGTTATTGGATCCCACACCAAAGTAATAGTCGGCAGCATCAAAGTCGTAATACAGTCGGGCATCGTGAATATTGTCCACGTTATCGCGTGCTGTCCCTGAAATGACTGCACCTGAGGAATCCCGCAAATCAAGTAACCTTGGGTCAAGCAATGTGCCATTGTGGCTGTCTGCACCCTGCACCTGAACCGCATATCTACCAGCCTCGGCAAAGGTCACTTTGAACCAGTCCTGATCATCGGCCTGATCTATCGATGATGCCCCCGTCTCACCGACGGCTAATGCAGATGCACCTTGCCAAGTGTCGTTGTCCTCATCATCAAAACCGCCATCATCGGCAGCACCAATATCTGTCGCGCTTAGCGTGTAGGTACCTGTGCTATCATTCTGCGACGCCACCTTGATATAATACACCGAGTCTGACAGCGGAGAGACCTCGACAATCAGTTGCGCGTCTGTTCCAGCACCCCCACCCGTTGCAGCATCCAGCTTAATCCCAGTATCTGTGTATATACCCTCTATCTCAGGATCAGCGAGCGTCCCGCCCTCGGACGAAGTCCCGCGCATGTCAATCTGATAGCGGCGGCCCGCAGACAGCGTAATTTTAAAAACATCCTCGTCTGACGCTGTTTCGATGCCGCTTGAAACATCTGTGCCATGCACCATTGCCGCAGCCGTTTCAAAGGTGTCACCCACATCAACCGGCTCTCCGTCAATAACCCCCGTGCCTGGTCCAGATGCGAGATCATAAAACTGAAAGATGTAGTCACCCGTTCCGCCGTTGTAATTGGCCTGAGCACCCACAAAAATGGTCTGATCGGTCGTGGCGGTGTAAGT
Organism: Pseudoprimorskyibacter sp.; assembly: GCA_029251265.1. GTDB lineage: Bacteria > Pseudomonadota > Alphaproteobacteria > Rhodobacterales > Rhodobacteraceae > JAQXDR01. Next base: position 6,739 of record JAQXDR010000165.1, read on the forward strand.
GATACGCGCATCAAGGCCACTGCCACCATTGTTATTGAATGGCTTAAGCTGCGTTCCACTGGCGTCGGTAATCCCATTTAGAAAGGGATCAGGCAGGCCCTCGCTTTTCATATAAAACACATACGTCCGGCCAGCA
>JAQXDR010000166.1 GCA_029251265.1 Pseudoprimorskyibacter sp.
CAAGCCCTAATCTCAGAAATCATGCAAAATTCGTCATATTCTTTTTTTCCTACAATTTATCAGCGTTTTGATACTCAAAATATACGCTAACCAAAATGTAGAATAACCCAAGTTTAACATCCGTTGCGAATCAAAGCACCCGTCAGTGCCAGAAAAACTAATATGATTCCTGCGTTCCGCGCACACACAAAAAGATGCGCATGATTTGGGCGAGTCTATAAATTAAATAAAATCGGTCACTTAGCCGGTCTTTGCCAAAAACAGCTAAGCAGTTGCGCGTTCAAGCGCTTTGACGGCTTTCCCCAAAGCCGGACCAACTGTGGACTTAATCGCAAGTTCAGTCAGTTCATCAGAGTTGCCGCCGCAAAGAAACGTAACGGGTTCCCCAAATTCCGTGGGTCGATACGGTGCTGCAACGGCATTTATAGATTTTGTGAATCGGTCCTTTGCCTCAACATACGCAAATCCCTGTGCCAAAACCTGATTACGGGATACGATCATCAGGTCGGATATTTCTTTTGTATCTAGTTGCGGTTGCCTGACAGTCAGCTTAGCAAATTCATTATCGGACAAAGCACCCAGAAATCCCGCCCCTGTTGAAGAGGTTTGGATCGGCATACGGAATCCAACATCCAGCCAAATCGTCGGTGACCCCGCGGGTCGCCACGTTTTAACCATAAGCATCTGGCCTTCATCATGCACAGCCACACCAATTAAAGTGCCTGTCTGATCGGCCAGCTTTTGCATAATTGGTCTGGCCGCATCCACGAAAGCAAAAGTGGCGGATGCTATATTACCCAAGGCCAGCGATGCAGGTCCCAGCCTGTAAAGATCATGATGACGCCCGTGGGTCAAATATCCCAGGGAGCATAATGTGAAGGTCAGTCGGGAAATTGTCGAACGCGGTATTCCCGTTCGCGCTGACAATTCCAAATTGCTCAGTCCGTCATCAGCCGGCCGGAACGCTCTCAGTATGTTCAACCCTCTTGCCAATGTATTGGCAAATCTTTTATCGCCTTTTAGGTCACTCATCGAACTATTCGACTTCTGTTCAAGGGTTGAAACTCAGGAATTAAAGGACACCTGTGCTTTAGATATAGCTGCAGTAGACAAACTCATCAATCCTGTTTGAACGCGCTCAATGCGGGTCTTTTACATGGCACGCCAACATATGTGCAAAATGATCCAACAATTTTGCTTTCATAAGCTTTCCTGTCGCAGCAGCCGGCAAATCATCGGCAATGACAATACGGGCGGGGCGTTTGTAGGGCGCAAGTTTATCGCGCACAAACTCTTTCAAATCATCTTCGCACAAAAGCGCCGGATCGGCCGTTTTTACGAAACCAATGACCTCTTCATTACCTGCCACACGGCGCCCAACCACGCCTGCAACAATAACCTTGGGGTGTTCGGCAAGGGCGGCTTCGACTTCGATTGGATAAACGTTAAATCCCGACCGGATAATCAGCTCCTTTGACCTGCCGGTAATGTGCAACCGACCGTGTTCATCAAAACGCCCCAAATCCCCAGTCCGAAAGAAACCATCGTCGGTAAGTATTTTCCGGGTTTGATCCGGATCGCGAAAATATCCCTTCATTATTTGCGGCCCGCCGATTTCCAATTCTCCGATGCCCTCGTCAGGTTCGGCACCGTAGGCCTCAAAATTGATCCGTATCTGGCATTCTCCCATTGGAACGCCAACGCTGACATCCGGATCGCCCTTGGTGCTTTTTGTAGCACACACACCGGCGCTGCCTTCTGTAAGGCCATAGCCGTTCTGCAATGGCAGACCATAGAATTTTTCAGCCTCGCGTTTATAAACCGGATCAAGGGGGGCGCCGCCAGATGATACAAATTGCAAAAGCCCTCTGTCGTAATTGGGCTTGTTTTGACGTTGGGCGTAATGAAACAGATGGGCGTGCATCTGTGGCACAGCAGGCAAGTGGGTCACATCCAGCTGCAGCGCGTCGTACAGCCGCTCAACATCAAACCGCGCCTCCAGCCGGATGGATGATTGCGCAGCCGCTGCGGCCAGCAATGTCACCAAACCAAAGACATGCGACAAGGGTAGTCCAAGGTAGACCACAGAACGGTCATCCAGTTGACGCACCTGCAAGGTTGCATATGCAGCCGCGACCAGATTGCCTTGGGTCAACATCGCCGCTTTCGGCAGTCCGGTCGTTCCCGAGGTATACAAAAGCACTGCAACTTTATCGCCTGACTTTTCCGCCTGCACTTCGGGAGTCGCGCCACTACGGCTTAAAACCGCGACCCTGCCAAAAACATCATCGTGAAGATCTGCGTCCATTCGATGTGCATGATCCTGAGCCGCTGCTGATGCATCAAGACACAAAACCACGCATTTGGGCTCGCTATGGGCAAAAACACGGTCCAGCTCGGCCGCCGACATGCGCGCGTTCATCAGCACGATCATGGCATCCAACCGACTTCCAGCAAACAAGAAGGCTGGCACGGACATGGCGTTTTCAAAAACCAGAACCACCCTGTCACCAGAGACAACACCGTAACTCTTTAGAACCGCCTCGGCAGCCTTTGTCGCGGCGCTTAGATCAGACCAACTGTGATGTCGGTCTTCAAAATCGATGGCTGCGACCTTATCGCCATTCTGCGCGGCCGCTTTATCCAGAAATTCATGAATGCTGTGGTCCATGTTCCCTCCTGTTCAGGGCAACAGCCGCAGGAACTGCCATCACCGAAACACCGGCTTTTTTTTATTTAGAAAGGCGCTGATCCCTGCCTGGGCTTCGTCTTGGCCGAGTGCATGTGCCATGGCCGCGCATTCAGCATCCAGATGAACCTCGAATTCAGAAGACTCCGCCTGATTGAGAAGCGATTTTATCGTCGCAATCGCGCCTTCGGGGCCGAGACTGACTGCATGCGCCAGTGCCCGGGCTGTATCTAGCGCGTCGCCTCGCGCCACCAAATCTGTGATTGCGCCCAACTGATACAACCGGTCTGCCGAGACAGGATGCGCCAACAT
>JAQXDR010000187.1 GCA_029251265.1 Pseudoprimorskyibacter sp.
GTGAAGGTATCTGTGTCCCCGGCCCAATCCAAGGCAGTCCCGCTGGTTTCGCTTGTCCAAGTGATTACGACACCCGTGGCTGCGTCATCGTCATGTTTGTAAACGATCCGGTCGCCATCGCCTTCGCCGCCATCAATGCTGTCGGTGCCCGAGCCGGGTTGTAGGTAGTCGTGTCCGCTATCTCCATTCAGAGTGTCGCTTCCGGCATTGCCTGCCAAATTATCGTCGTCACCCCCTCCCGAGATTAGATCATCACCGTCATCACCCCGCAGGTCCTGTTCCCCATGTATTCCGATGATGGTGTCATCGTTATTGGTGCCGCGCACCTCTTCTATGTTGTAGAAAACGTCAATATCGCCAGCATAGTCGATCACTGTTCCGTCATATTGATCAGTGAAAGTGACAAAGATGCCTTGGGCCACATCGTCGTCATGACGGTGGTATTCCAGTTCATCATCGCCATCGCCGCCATCAACTTCATCGCTCCCGGCCCCCGGGCGCAATTCATCGTTCCCGAAGCGGCCTTCTAACGTGTCGTTGCCATCCTCGCCATTCAGCTGGTCGTCGTCAGAGCCACCATCCAACCAATCATTACCATCGCCGCCGTCAATCTCATCCTCACCATGTCCGCCTTCAAGACTGTCATTGCCATCTTGCCCGTCGATTTCATCATGACCAGAGCCGCCAAAGATCGTATCGTCGCCATCGTCTCCGGCAAGATCATCTGAGCCAGAGCCGCCTGTAATATGGTCGTCCAACTGGGAGCCATCAATCTCGTTCACACCAGAAAAAACATCTATTCCGCCCCACCCATCGTTGGTGACAGTGCCTGCCATGGCTTCGCTGAAGACAACTGTGATGCCACTGGATTGCGGCGTGTTATCAAGATCGTCGTAGCCATCGTTCCAGTAGCTCAATGTTGACGGAGATTTATCATCACCCACAATGGTGTCGTTGCCGCTGCCGGGAATGATGTGCGTTCCATAGCCGTGAATTGATATATCATCCGCGCCAGCCCGCAAAAATACCCAGTTTCCATACTCCAAATGGATTATATCGTTTCCATAGGATCCATGAAATGCTTCGATGTTGGCAAAGATGTCTGTAGTATTGGTGTTAACCTTTAAGACCTGATTGGCCCCAACGCCGTCTTTCGTTGTCGAGGTTGCGTTTAGAATTATGCCAAATGTTTCCGTGGTTAAGTCGTACATCAGCACATCTGTGCCAGAGCCGCCGTCATTGCTGTCGGACCCAGATCCTGGGCGCAAGAAATCGTCGCCGGAACCACCTAGCAACGTATCGTTACCGGACTTTCCAAACAAATTGTCGTTGCCATCCCCGCCCTCTAAGAGATCGTTCCCAGCATCGGCCCAAAGTGTGTCGTTGCCGCCAAGCCCTTGCAGCGTATCCGCGCCGATTGTGCCATCAATTTGATCGTTTTCGTTTGTTCCGAACATGCTGGAACCCCTCGCGAAAAAGAGTTGTGGGGGGTGGCCCCCAGAATAAAAAATAACCTATGGTTGATAATAGGAATCAAAAAGACGAACGATGCAAGCTAAAAACTTACGTTTAAATGGGCCCGATATGATTTTTCTGGCCAACCGAATCTGATCGTTTCGCCTCGACTTGCGCGATTCGCTATGACTGACGGCATCAAAAAATTACAACCAGGGATAAAAAGGCAAAGTGCTTGCATCCTTTGGCTTTGTCAGCCTAATGTTTCCGCCTTTCATCTCACTAGGGCGGCGTTTCGCTTGAGCGGCCGCTAAACGCTCGGCAAGCCTGTCATGCTGTCGTTCGCCTAGGATTTTGCAAACTACGCTTTCGAATCATCTTTGAATTTGGGGCAGGGCGCAGTGATCTTCTGGTCGCCCCCCCCAAAAAACTGAGGCCTTTCCCGTATCTAAAATAGAAGCATAGATACAGGAGCTTATGCCATGAAGACCCTTCGCACCCTCGGCGGCCTCGCCGGGGGTTTTTTCGTTTCGCCGCCGCCCGGGGCGGTTCTGACCACACTCGTCTGGCTGGCCGCGCGGTCTCATCCGGCCATCGCGGTGGTCTTGGCCGTCGCCATTGTGATCTGCCGGAGGGTGGACCATGACTGACCTGCAACCCGGAGACGTCGTCGTGATCCGGGCCTTTGACGACATCC
>JAQXDR010000200.1 GCA_029251265.1 Pseudoprimorskyibacter sp.
ATCTTGTCGAAGGCCTCGAAACGGAAAATCCGCTCCAGCAGATCTGCGTGGAAGTGTTGCGGGCTGGCCCGGGCGAACCGCAGCTGGTCCGCAGGGATGCCATGGACACTGAACTCTTCGCGCCATCCTTGGGAGACCAGATCGTGTTCTAGAGAGGACCCACCTGTCTTGGGAATATGAATAAACAAGACCGCTTGGCCATTCTTGATAAAAACCGGCACTGTCTTTTCCTATCAACGCAAATACTCTGCCCTAAGGGCGGGGTCAACGATCGTTTCGCTGTTTGCCGGGGCGCGGATGCGCTAACGGGCTACGGCGACCGTCTGACCTCAGCGTTGAGCTATTGCCAGCGCAGTTGCCAACCCCTGCATGCCGAACGGCTTTTGCGCTTTAGCCTAGAAGAGGCAGGGGTGCGGATTGGCCGGCTGGACGTGCGCAGCAGCCGGGTTCGGGCCGGGGGCCGTATCGAAACCGAAGACTTCCGCATCCGTCGCTGGAAGACATACCGCAATTACCTGCGCTACCGGCGCGATCTGCGAGGCTAACGCCGGGCCTCTCAGGCCCGCCGCCCCAGGGCGCTTCGTAGCCAGAGCGCCACCACCAGCAGCATCCGGGTCAGGTCAGGGGGCACCGTGCGACAGATGTCGGCGACCCGTGGTGGCTGGCCCGCGCGGCAGGCATGCTTGATGTACCGTGACCATAGAAAGCGCGCGGTAGAGCTGTCCCCTGATACCAGTTGGGGGTAGCGGTTGATGATCGCTTTGAACGCTTCGGCGCGCCGATCGGATTTCGTGCGTCGGGTGACATGGCCCAGTTCCGCCCCCGAGGTCGGGCTCGTGCCAATCAACGTGCCAGGTGTGGGCGCGCACCAATCCTTTGCCTGCACGGCCTGAAGGCGACAGACATATTCGGTATCCGAATTTGTCTGAAGATCCGTCGCAAATGGGCCGATGCGGTCATAGAGGCTGCGCCGAATCCAGAAGCCAGCACTAAATGGAAAAGCCCTGTGATCAAAGGGCGCGCGGGCCGTGACCAGGCCGGTCAAGGGGTGGGTTTCGGTGCGTGGGGGCTCTTTGAACCGGCGCGGGGCAAAGCCATAGCCAGCCCCTGCCGCGGGTCCGCGGAGTGCGCCCAGCACCATGGCGACATAATCCGGCAGCAGCTGGTCGTCATCATCCAGGAAGAACAGCACATCAGCCCCTGTCTGGGTGACGCCATGGTTTCGTGCGGGCGACCCCCCGCCCCCGCCAGGCCCTGGGTTACGGGTGATCCGCAGCCGGGCATCAGCAAAAGCCTCAAGGCTTTGGGCCGCGGGGATCTCTCCGCCATCGTCCACCACTATTATCGAGGCATCGGGCGGTGCGGTCTTAAGCGCCGAGGTCACGGCCCGGCGCAGCCCTTCGGGCCGGTCGCGGGTGGGGATGATCACAGCACAAGAGGTCATGCTTGGGTCTTATCGGGTTCGCCACCAAAAGAAAGAGGCATTTCCGCACGTCCAGCAGATCTTCCCTGCTGAGAGCCGGTTCATGTCGGGGTCTGATGCCGGAGAGTGCAGAATCCTACGCTAAGGCCGTTTGATCATCTTTTGGGCCACCTGTGTTCGCCGGTGAGAAGGATGTGCGCCCACCCGAGGGGTGAGATATGCGCCAGAAGGTTTGCTGAGCAGTCCAAACCATCACTGTGGCGACTATCGACAGCGTGACCGAGTTGTTTGGTGTTCCAGTAAATGATGATGGTGGCGAGGAGGTTCAGCCCGGCCATTCGGAAGTGCTGGCCTTGGGCTGTTCGATCACGGATTTCACCTTGGCGCCCAATGCGCAGGGCGTTTTTCAGCGCATGATGCGCTTCGCCCTTATTCAGGCCGATTTGGGCACGGCGTTGCATATCGGCATCCAGCAGCCAATCGATGATAAAGAGCGTCCGCTCAATCTGGCCGATTTCGCGCAATGCGACCGCTAGTTCATGCTGTCGGGGATAGGATGCAAACTTCCGCAAGAGTTGGCTTGGGGCCATTGCGCCCGCCACCATCGTGGCCGCGCTGCGCAGTATATCTGGCCAGTTTGAGCTGATGACGGGCTCCCTGACCTTGCCGACGATCAGGCCCTTCAGTTCTTTTGGGCAGGATGCCGGGGATGAACTGAAAGCCCAGAAGGGCGGTGACGGCGAAGACGTGGTCGGTAAAGCCGCCCGTATCGGCATACTGTTCGCGGATTTTCTGGCCTGCGTCTGTCATCAACAGGCCGTCCAGGATGTAAGGGGCCTCGTTCACCGTGGCCGGGATGGTCTGGGTGGCGAAGGGGCCGAACTGGTCGGAGACATGGGTGTAGGCTTTCAAACCGGGTTCATGGCCGTATTTGGCATTGATCAGGTTCATCGCTTCGCCCTGGCGCGTGGAGGGGAAGAATTGCCCATCACTGGACGCGCTAGTGCCACCGCCCCAGAACCGGGCCATTGGCAAGGCGGATTGGCCTTCGATCACTATTGCCAAGGCGCGCGCCATCGCCTCGCTTTCGACATGCCACCGCGACAAGCGCGACAGTTGGAAATAGTCGTGGGTGTTTGTGGCCCCGGCCATTTTGCTGAGGCCAAGGTTCAGTCCTTCAGCCAGAAGCACGTTTAACATGCCGACCCTGTCTTTGCATGGGACGCCTGTGCGCAGATGGGTGAAGGCCTCGGTAAAGCCGATCGCGTCATCCACTTCGAGCAGCAGGTCGGTGATCCTGATCTCTGGTAGGCGTTTGTAAAGATCGAGCACCATGGCATCGGCCTCTTCAGGGACAGCGGCAGTCAAGCGGTCGATTTTGAGCACGCCGTCTTCGATGGAGCCTCCCAGAATGGCACCGGCCCTGGCGGCGCGGGCCAGTAGCTGCAAGCCGTCAGCCAAACGAGATTTACGATCTGCCAGCCAGATTTCCGGTTCGAATGGCATGGCCAGTTTTGGTGTGGCCCTGGCGACTTCGGCGGGAAGCAGCGCATCTTTGAGATCGCCATACCGGCGGGAATGTGCGAGCCAGATGTCGCCGGCACGGAACGCGTCGTGCAGGTGGCACAGGACCGCCACCTCCCAAAGCCGGTTCCCATCGTCGTGACTCAAGTGTCGATGCCATTTCGAAGCCCGGCGCAGAAAGGTCAGTGGCCGGGTAGTCGTCGTTTCCGTACCCGCGATGATGCTGGCAGCTGCCAACAACGGTTCGGCCACCGGGGCTGCCTGAATATCGAGCGCCCGGAGCATGCGCGGCGCGTAGCGTCGGAAACGATTATACCCATGAACAACATGTGCCAGTGGATCAGCCGCCAATGTGTCGGTCAGTTGGGCGGCGGCGGAAACAAGCCCCCTCAGCGATGCCCAGCCTCCGGCGGTTTGGACGGCCTCCATCAGGGAGGCCTGATCTTCATGTGCTTCCAGCAGAGCTGATCCAAAATTTGAGAAGCCCTGCAAGGTGTCTTTCAAAGCAGCCTTGGCGTCATCTGCCCAAGCATCGCATGCACGCTTTGCTTCCCGCCACGTCTTTCTGACGATACGATCGTGGGTCTCAACCACTGCGTCTGCTATGGCGCTGCGCCATTCCAAAGCGCAGACCGCGAGGATGGCAAGGCGACGATCACCTGAAATATCCCGCAGATCACCGGCGAAATACCGTTCCCCTTGCCGTCGGAGGCGCGCGATACGGTGGGCTGGCACACCGACAAGAATAGATCTTTCCACGGGCATGCTCTGCAAGAATTCCAGCCGGTCAAGTAGGCGGTTCATGTCGGCTGAGTTCTGACCCACCTCAAACTGGCGGAGCCAGACGAAGCGGGTGACGGAGCTGTCTGCGGTTTCCGTCAGCAGGGCATCAAGTCGGCTGCGTGTCCTATCATCCAGCCGGTCAGCAATTCGAGCATCGATCCGTCGCTCGGCAGCAATAAGTGCGTCCGCGCAGAGTCGTTCGATAACCGTGATCCCAGGTAGGATGGTCTGGGTCGCCCGGCATTGCTCTACGAACCGCCGCGCCAAATCCTCGTTCGACCGGCGGTTTCGGCTTCGCTCTCAAGCCAGACCTTCAGGTCGCGTGATCCTCGGCCAGTGAACATCTTGTAGTCGTAAATATCCCGTAGGGCCGCCAGGTGTTCATGGCGCGTTTCTTCGCGGCTTGCGTATCCCGCCAGATCGTCCGCTTTCAGCCCAAGTTGCGCCGCCAGAAAACGTGTGACTTCCAGTGGAATGACCTCACCCGGGGTCAGCAAACGACCGGGGTAGCGCAACGCACAAAGCTGGAGAGCAAAGCCTAAACGATTGTGTGGGCGGCGACGGGCGCGGATGATTTCCAAGTCGTCGTCCGCCAAAGTGTAATGACGCAGCATCACGGTTCGATCAGTCGGAAGGTCAAAAAGTGCTGAGCGCTGCCGCTCGGTCAGGACGGTACGATGCACCATGTATCTTTTGCTGTCTTATAATGGTTTGTGTATTGATGATTAAGATACTGAATAAGGAATTATTTTGATGGCTGAAAGCATGCTGCTTTCCAGAACACCTCAAACGAACGTTTGTGAAACATGCTGATCGGCTATGCCCGCGTCTCAAAAGCCGACGGAAGCCAGTCCCTAGACCTGCAGCGGGATGCCTTGATCACAGCGAGCGTGGAAGAAGAACAGATTTACTCAGACCTGGCGTCGGGCAAGAAGGATGACTGATCCGGTCTGGAGGCCTGCCTCAAGGCATTGCGTGAGGGGATGTGCTGGTCGTGTGGAAGCTCGACCGCTTAGGGCGCAGCCTCCACCACCTTGTCAAAACCGTCAGCATGCTGTCCGAGCGTGGTGTCGGCCTCAAGGTTCTAACCGGGCAAGGGGCGCAGATTGACACAACAACTGCGGCAGGACGGCTTTCATTCGACATCTTTGCCGCTCTCGCCGAGTTTGAAAGCGAGTTGATACGCGAACGCACAATGGCCGGTCTTCAGGCAGCCCGAGCGCGGGGGAGGAAAGGCGGACGAAAATTCGCGCTGTCAAAATCACAGGTGCGCATGGCGCAGGCCGCTATGGCCAGCCGCGATACATCGGTTTCAGAACTTTGTAAGGAATTGGGCGTCAAACCGGTCACACTCTACCGATATGTCGACCCAAACGGCAATCTGCGCGATTATGGGAAACGGGTTCTTACCGCTTAGCGTAGGATTCTACACTCTCCGGCATCAGACCCCATGTCGGCTGAGTTCCGGCCCACTTCAAACTGGCGCAACCAGACAAAGCGGGTGGCAAAACCGCCCGCCATTTCCGGCAGCGCAGCGTCAAGTCGGCAGCGCATCTCTTGGTCCAGCC
>JAQXDR010000219.1 GCA_029251265.1 Pseudoprimorskyibacter sp.
ACCCTTCCGATGATCACGGCGCTGGCCCGGGGCCGCGCCCGCGCGCGCATGCCGCGATCGCTGGTTTTGTGCCCGACGCGTGAGCTTGCGGCTCAAGTGGCTGAAAATTTTGACACATACTCAAAGTATGTGAAACTGACGAAAGCCCTTCTCATTGGTGGTGTCAGTTTTAAAGAGCAGGACATGCTTATCGACAAGGGAGTGGATGTTCTGATTGCTACGCCAGGCCGTTTACTTGATCATTTCGAGCGTGGCAAACTGCTGTTGACCGGTGTACAAATCATGGTTGTGGACGAAGCAGACAGAATGCTGGATATGGGGTTCATTCCGGATATTGAACGTATTTTCAGCTTAACGCCGTTTACCCGTCAAACTTTGTTTTTCAGTGCCACCATGGCGCCTGAAATTGAGCGGATCACCAATACTTTTCTTTCTGCACCAGCACGGATCGAGGTTGCCCGTCAGGCGACAGCGTCTGAAACCATTGAACAAGGTGTCGTGATGTTCAAAGCATCGCGTCGGGATCGTGAAGCCAGCGAAAAACGTAAAGTTTTGCGAGCATTGATCGACAATGAGGGTGAAAAATGCACCAACGCCATTATCTTTTGCAACCGCAAAACAGATGTGGATATTTGTGCCAAATCGCTTAAGAAATATGGTTATAACACTGCGGCCATCCACGGCGATCTTGAACAATCACAGCGGATGCGCACGCTAGATGGATTCCGTGAAGGCACTATCCGGTTGCTTGTTGCATCAGATGTGGCCGCGCGTGGGCTTGATATTCCGTCGGTTAGTCATGTTTTTAATTTTGATGTGCCGACGCACTCTGAAGATTATATACACCGCATCGGCAGAACTGGTCGCGCTGGACGGGACGGCAAAGCCTTGATGATCTGTTCGACGAGGGATGAAAAATATCTTGAGCAGATCGAGACGCTTTTGCAAAAAACAGTTGCGCGTGTCGACAGCCCTGTGAAGAAAGCGCCAAAAGTAGATAACCCAACGATTGATCCGCCAAGAGAGGTCGAGTTTCAGGCTGACGCGCCAATGGCAAAGCCTGCGTTGGTTGACGACAACGCCGCCCAAAGCAAAGCAAACACCCCGCAGTATGATAGACCGCGTGGTCGCGGAAGAGGAAGGTCGCGTGACGACGGACGTCAGATTATCGGTATGGGAGATCACATGCCGAGTTTTATCGCGCTGAGCTTTGCCGAACGGCGTCAGGCAGAATAATTCATCCCACGAGAGTTTTAGCCTGCAATATCGCTCGCCCTTGTTACGATATGGCTAGACTTTGTCGGGGCCACGCCGCGCTCAGGATAGTCCGACTGTACTGCGCGCCAATCGCAAAAACGAATACATTTGACCCTGCTGACTGATCAGTTCGCCGCTAATTTACGTAAGATCAGCCAATAAAATCCCAACCTGCAAAGTCGTTCAAATCCTCGCGGTCGAGATTGTTAAACACGATCTTGCCGCCATTTTTGAAGATTGCCAACACTGATGCGCCGTCTTTCGTATTCTTCCAAACGACATCGTCGCTGGTGAACCCTTCGACAATGACTTTATCAACGCCAACCTCGAAGTCCTTGATAAAGTCTTTGCCCCAAGCACCTTCGTTGGTGTTGAAGACAAACACATCCGCACCATCGCCGCCCTGAAGGAAATCGTTGTGACGGCCACCCTCCATGGTGTCGTTGCCTTTGTTGCCCCGCAGTCGATCCCGTCCGCCCGATCCAATGAGCATATCGTCTCCAACTCCGCCGTAGACATAGTCATTGCCGTTCATGGCATCGATCATATCGTTTCCGTCGCCGCCACGCAGCTGATCGCCGCCACCACCACCAAAGACATGGTCATCACCTTTGCCGCCTTCGACAAAATCTACTCCGGTTCCTGCTTCGATAGAGTCGTTTCCGTCTCCACCGATCATTGTGTCCGCATCGTCCGTACCGATAACCCGGTCACCAAGGTTTGTGGTATGGATCTCTTCTATGTTGATGAA
>JAQXDR010000138.1 GCA_029251265.1 Pseudoprimorskyibacter sp.
CCGTCGATCCCCACGCTTGGCTGACACCTACGCTTCAGGCCATCGTCAACGAACACAAACAATCCCGGATCGACGAACTGCCACCCCGGAATTCCCAAACAAACGTGTGAGCAGGACAAGGCTTACGATTGGCGGCGCCTGTTCGTGAATAGGTCAAAATAGGCGTGATACGGACAACCTTCTTTGGTTCCATCAATCACCGTATTGAGGCGAGGGGACTGTCTTTTGCTAAAATCATGGAATGCATGCTTTTTTATTGGTCACGACTACTTTGCCAACGACAGCCTCGTACAGGATGAAAACGAAACTCTTGTTTTTTTGTCAATCAAGAAACGGTTTCTCGATGCGCCACCAGACCCATCCTGCGACGAGTCCGACCGTCAATCCAATAAAAACGATGTAAAATGAAAAGCTGTCGTGCGTTGACAAACCAAAAAGCACTGCGCCGGCAAGGCCAATAATCGCCCCAGATAGTATAGCAACTGAACGCGGTTGATGTTGATTAAATGTCAGCCCCAATACAAATCGTACCAGCGCACCAATTGGCATTGAGGCGAACGCGATGATCAGGATGATTGGCTGAGCAACTGCCCATAATGCGATCCCCTCCAGAAGAGCCAGTGGGCCCCTGTCGATAACCATAATTGCCAAGCACACGATCAAAGCGGCAGCCTCTACAGCGATAAAGCAGGCTATCATGGAAAGCACCAGACTGAACTTTATCTCTGTCAAATCGGCTTACCACCAAAATTGCGTTTGTAGATCGTTTCAGAATTTTATCATGTTTGTGGTCGTCTGAACAGTCGTTGATACCGAGCGCTGCATCAGCAATTTGGCGGCTCTCTCTAGCGACAATCACATCTCGTACATTTTACAGGTTGTTATCCTAGGACGTGAACAAAGCTCTTACCAACACGTCATACGCGTCGGTTATGTCTTCAAACAATGCTTCTGAGGCGGCTTTTTCATCACCGTCACGAACGCTTTGCACGATTTTGCGGTGGTGGCTATTGGACACCTTGTATTGGCTTTCACGATCGAGCTGATACAGATGCGGACTGACGCGCAGCCAAAGCGTGTCAATGATATCGCTCAAAACCGGGGAATGTGACTGCTGATAAAGCCTGAGGTGAAACTCGTAATTGGTTTTTATATAGCCGCTGACATCACCAGAGCGTTCGGTTTTTTCAAGACGGTCCAGCAGGTCCACGAGATCGGCCACAAAGGCTTCGTCACGGTTCCTTACCGCCCATCTGACGGCCAATGTCTCGATCTCTAGGCGCACATCACGCAGGTCGGTTAACTCTTCATACCCAAGGACTGGCACACCTACTGAGCGGCCAGATACATTCGCGACGACGCCAATTGCGACAAGACGCGTCAGTGCCTCGCGAACAGGCATGGCGCTTACGTTAAAGGCTTCTGCGACACGGGCGACACGCACTGCCTCGCCGGGCGTGAATTCACCCTCTCGCAACAGCATGCACAATCGATCATATACCTGATCGTGCAGTTTGTCTCTTTGTATTGGTTTGGTGTTTTTGAACATGACAAGTGTCTTTGCACACTTTTGATCTGGAAATCCAGAGCCCGCTTGCTGCTGGATCAGACATAAAAAGGACAGATATGAAACTCATTCATGTTTCTTTGCTAAAGGCACAGTAAAATATGCGTGTGGTTGCTTTGGTCTTACTAGGAAAAAAAGCACGCCCACGGCATACGACGACTTAGTCCAAAAAAGGCTCTAGGACGAAGCCGCTCGCGCGGCATTGGTGCTTTTGGCTGGTGTCATTCTGCATTTGGCAGGCCTGCTGATTTTGCGATCCCGCTGGCCTGTTTGAAGATTGAGGTTTCTCAATCGACAGACAGCAGGATGTCCCAGTCAGCGAGAGACCAACACCGCTTTGGGAGTGGATGATCGAAGATATGCGCATTCGGGGTCTGGGGCAGCACTCCCAACGAGCGATATCCGGGCGGTCAAGGATTTTGCGGCGTGTCCTGGGCATTCCCCAGATACGGCCCCGCGTGAGGAGCTTTGCGCGTATCAGCTTCACATGACGGATCGGGGCAAGCGCTCCTGAACAAGAACCACGCCACGCCAATGATCCCGCATCACTTACATTGCGGGAACCATGCCCCTGTTGCGGCGGCACGATGCTGATCATCGAGACATTCAAACGCGGGCAAGTTACCCGATCCCGCGCGCCACCAAGCAAACAGGCAGCATGATCGATTGCCCGATCATCGCATCCAATGCAACCCGGTTGCTTCAGCGACATCGGCCAAAATCGCTTGCGCGCAGCGATCCAGGACGTCGTGTAAAAGGTGCAAACCGAAAGCGACCCAGGCCACTTCCAAGGCACCTGTGCTTGCCAGACGTCAAAACAGCCGCCCTAAATCTAACGAACAACGCATCCACAGCAACGTCCAAGCCCAACCCACCGCGCTTTTTGCCCAAAGACACTGCCCAGCCCCCGCGGCTTCCCCCCCCCCCCGAGAGATTTTCCAAC
>JAQXDR010000236.1 GCA_029251265.1 Pseudoprimorskyibacter sp.
TCGTTGCGATACGCTCTGCATCACGCCGAAACTCGTCTGTGTATCTCGTTGCAATTCCATATCTCCTTCATAGCAAACATTGCTCGAAAGAGACCGGAACTAAAATGGGACAAGACCAGACTAAGTTTTCATTATTAGCAGCCGTCGATATCACACATCGAGATGTAGCTAGGGAGTGTTTATCTATCACTTTAGTAGCCCCAAAAAACGCCTGCTTGACAAGATAAGTCCGTATTATGGCGTTGTCACCGTAAGCAACCGCGTCGCTCTCGACTGGGTAAAAACGTATCCGTATCGACAAAGATGCCAAAATGTTACTGAACAGACATATTTTAATATGTGCACAGCTGGTGTTTGTGAGGTCAAAAATTTTCCATAATAACTGCAATGTTTCTGAAACCACCGTCCTAAGGCGTCCCCAATCAACACAACGCAACCGCCGCGACGCCTTTTAAGGTACCCGTCCAGAGGATATTTGGCATGACTGGGCCACGTCTTCGCTCTGTGGTGCAGGCCTTTGGCTGCGGGCTTGCCGGGGTTGGAATATTTTCTATTTTCGACTTTCCTCTGCCATGGTTACTGGGACCGATAACGGCCTGCCTCGCTGCTGCTCTGTTAGGTGTATCATTGGCCGGTATAAAGCCGTTAAACGACACTATGCGGACCATTCTTGGTGTGGCCGTTGGCGCGACCCTAACCCCGAGTGTTGTCAACGCGCTCCCTAGTCTATGGTCTACCCTGATCCTTGTGCCAGTTATGGTCTTTTGTGTTGGATTGGTTGGTATCCCCTACTTTCGTCGCATCTGTGGCTATGATCTGCCCACTGCCTATTACGCGGCCATGCCAGGCGGATTACAAGATATGTTGGCATTTGGAGAGGACGCCGGAGCCAATGTCCGTGCCCTAAGTTTGATCCACGCCACGCGTGTAACAGTTATTGTCGTGGCCCTGCCTTTTGTTCTTGGATGGGTGTGGCAGGTTGATTTGAACACACCACCGGGCGCGCCAGCCCGCGAGCTACCTGTGAGTGAGCTGCTTATCATGGCAGTCTGCGCAATTTTTGGATGGCGAACAGCAAACTGGCTGGGGCTTTTTGGTGCCTCAATCCTTGGTCCCTTGATCCTGACGGCGACGATCACCCTAGCGGGCGGGTTACATCATCGACCGCCAGCCGAAGCAATTTGGGCCGCCCAATTCTTTATCGGAATGACTGTTGGCGCAAAATACAGTGGCATCACAATGACCGAGGTGCGCAAAGATCTGTTCGCTGGCTTGGGTTTTTGCGTCATCCTTCTTGCCCTTACATTGCTCTTTGTGCAGTCGATCTATGGTATGAACCTGGCCTCAGGAATCGACTCGCTTTTGGCGTTCGCGCCAGGTGGACAGGCAGAACTGGCTGTGTTGGCAATAATCGTTGGGGCAGACGCGGCTTTTGTGGTCTGTCATCATGTGTTGCGGATCTTTACCGTCATCCTGGGCGCCCCGTTCGTCATGCGGCTATTTTCCAAAACATAAAAGAAGTTAGCCTCATCAGATCGGCTCTGGCCCCAATCCCCCCGCCAGCAACGCCGCATTCCCTCCAGCGGCGGTTGTATCCACACAAAGATGACGTTCCAACAAGACATGTGCCACATCCGGGCAATCCGTTAGCAGCGGAACAATACCATCTGTTCGAGAGGCCAAAGCCAATGCGTAGCTGCGCGCGTAACTTTCCGGCCCCCACCACACTACAGCCGCCAGTTCAGGCAGGCTGATCAGGCGCTCAGGCGCAAAATCCTCGAGCACAATCCAAGGCTGACCGCCGAGCGCTTCGACCTCGGCCGCCTGCCGCCCAGCAGCGTCCAACCCAGGCCCAAGACATAATACAGGACCACGGGCGCGTAGGGTTAACTGGTTCAGCTCTCCGGTGGGGCCCGGCAGATGGTGGTCGGCTACAGTGTGTGCCGTTTTTTGAACGTGAATATCACCCCGCAAAGTTTGCACCGGACTGCCTATTTGGGAACCGGACCCAGATGTGGGCACAAGACTGCGAAGAAACCGCGCCAGATAATGTGGTCCACCAGCCTTGGGTCCAGTGCCAGATAGCTTCTCGCCTCCAAAGGGCTGCGATCCGACGATAGCCCCGATCTGGTTTCTGTTGGCATAAATGTTACCTGCCTCAACCGTTTCGGCCACATATTGCACGCGCGCATCAATGCGACTGTGCAGACCAAACGTCAGCCCGTAACCGGACCGGTTCACAGCCGCGATCACATCCTCAAATTCATGTGCCTCAAAGGTAGCGACATGCAGCACCGGGCCGAACACCTCGCTGTCCAACGACTCTATCCCGGCGACGCGGATCAGGGCCGGACCCACGAAGGCGCCTTTCTGCGCCAGCGATGATTGATACACCAAACGCTCGTTACGGCGTGCCGCATCCACATAGGCTTGGATCGACTTTGCCGCAGCAGATGTGATCACTGGCCCTAAATCGGTGGACAGATCCCAAGGATTGCCCGCACGCAATTGTTGCATCGCACCAACCAGCATATTGATAAATCGCGGTGCGATATCCTTTTGCAGATACACGCAGCGCAAGGCAGAACATCTTTGCCCTGCTGATTGGAACGCAGATGCTACGATGTCCCGCACTGCTTGCTCTGGCAGTGCAGTGCTGTCGACAACCATCGCATTTAGACCGCCGGTTTCTGCGATCAAAGGGGCGCCGGGGGTCGCATGCGCAGCCATACTGCGCTGGATCACCCGCGCGGTCGCCGTTGATCCGGTAAATGCAACACCAGCCACCCGAGGGTCCGAGACCAGCCGCTCGCCTATCTCGGTCCCAGTGCCCGGCAACAATTGCACAGCAGTGCGTGGAACACCTGCAGTCAACAGATGCGTGATCGCCCAACTTGCAATACCAGGCGTGGTTTCCGCCGGTTTGGCCAAAACCGCGTTACCAGTGGCCAAGGCGGCCGCAACCTGACCTGTGAAAATGGCAAGCGGGAAATTCCACGGGCTAATACAGGTCCAAATCCCCCGAGGCAGACCAACCTGACCCTCAGCCTGCGCTGCGTAATACCGCAGAAAATCAACAGCCTCCCGCAACTCGGAGACAGCATCGGACAAGGTCTTTCCCGCCTCTTTCGTGAGCAAGGAGAAGGCCGTTCCAAAATCAGCCTCGAACCGGTCTGCCGCTGTTTGTAAGACCTCTGCACGCTTTGCGGCAGTCACATTCCAAGGGCGTGCCGCAGCGAATGCCTTTGAGACATCGCCCGGACTGGCAGATCTGACAGGGCCAAGCACATCCAAAGTTGCAGGGTTGTGGGCAACATGTCTCGCCCCCTCTGCGTCGGATTGTATTGCCAAGACTGGCGCGACATCAAAGACCGGATGACAGCTGCGCGCCGCGTCGATCCGGACCAGTTCGGCAATATTGCTTAGATCAAAGCCTTTTGCATTTTGGCGTTCCGGATGAAACAGATCTGCGGGATCACAGGGCGCTGGTTCGGTTGCATCGGGCAGCGCCATCATCGTTTCAAAGGGGCACCGCACCACAACATCCACCGGAACATCGACATTCACGATCTGGTTCACAAAGGACGAATTGGCGCCGTTTTCTAACAACCGCCGCACAAGATAGGCCAGTAAATCCTGATGTGTGCCAACGGGGGCATAAATCCGGCAGCGGGTGTTGGCCTGTGTCATGACCAGCGCATGCAGCGCCTCGCCCATGCCATGAAGGCGCTGAAATTCAAAGCAATCACGCGGCAGGCCCTGTGCCATTTCCAGAATAGCCGCGACGCTGTGGGCGTTATGCGTTGCGAACTGGGGATAAATCACGTCCCTGTGCGTTAATAACTGGCGGGCACATCCAAGGTAACTGATATCTGTTGCGGCTTTGCGGGTAAAAACAGGATAGCCGGACAACCCCTCGGCCTGAGCATGCTTGATTTCAGTGTCCCAGTAGGCCCCCTTGACCAAGCGCACCATAATACGCCGATCCAGTTCCCGCGCCATATCGGCCAGCCCGTCAATCACCTTTGGCGCGCGCAAACCATAGGCCTGCACCACAACGCCGAACCCGTCCCAAGCGCACAAATCTGGCGTTTTTAAAACTTCGGCAATCACGTGCATTGAAAGGCCCAACCGATCGGCTTCTTCGGCATCAATATTAAGGCCGATCCCGCCCTGAGCCGCCGCGATACACAGACTGCGCAAAACCGGCACCAGTTCGGCTATAACACGTTCACATTGCGCAACCTCATACCGGGGATGAAGCGCACTGAGCTTAACCGAAATGCCCGGGTTGTCCGCAATACACGCAGATCGCGACTGCGCCGCAATGGCTCTAATCGCATCCGAATAGCACTGTGCGTACCGCTCCGCATCCTGCGCCGTGATCGCCGCCTCACCCAGCATGTCATAGGAATACGTGTAGCCCTTTGCCTCTTGTATCGCACCTCGTGTTATTGCCGAAGCAATATCCTGACCCAGTACGAATTGACGCCCCATCTCGCGCATCGCCGCTGTTACGGCGCGCCGGATCACGGGTTCTCCGACGCGGCGCACCAAAGCACGCAAAGTCCTTGCAACTCCGGGCTGGGCATCATCCAGAACCCGCCCGGTTAACAACAACCCCCAAGTGGACGCATTCACCAGCGGAGAACTGGACCGACCGATGTGGCGGCTCCAGTCGGAGGGTGCCACCTTATCTTCGATCAAGACATCAATGGTGATCGTATCAGGAACCCGCAGCA
>JAQXDR010000242.1 GCA_029251265.1 Pseudoprimorskyibacter sp.
CCAGCTGAAAAATATCACCAAAGAACGGAACTAGATACCTATCAATCATGAAAACGAAAGCTCTTCTTCCCCACGCCATTACCTAACTGCTGCTTCACGGTAGCCCGGCATAATGCAGCCACATCCGCAAAGCGTTTGGAGATTACAGGCAACCCGTTCTTTTGGCGAAAGCGACAATTTAGGTATATGTCGCGTGCTGCGTCTTTTGCATCCTGCAAGATGCGCTTCTTAGTGCTCACACGGACTTGTCGTCCGTCCATCACAAATACAACTTGCCAGACTGAGCTGCGTTTACGTTTAAGAAGACGAACCTCACCATCCTTCAGCGTGGGCGAATTTGGATTCAGTTTAGGCAAAGTCATCACCGTGTTTAATACGATGATTCTGCACGGATAATTCCGAGGAAGCGAAAAAGTGTGCTATAGATGTGCGACGCGCAGAACGCGTTACTAATATTTCAAGCCATTGATTGTAAATGATATTTGGTAGCGGAGGAGGGACTTGAACCCCCGACACGCGGATTATGATTCCGCTGCTCTAACCACCTGAGCTACTCCGCCAAACCGTGGTGCTAGCTACGGTTTCAGACGTGGATCGTCAAGCAGTTTTTGTGTACATTTTTCAGCTGGGTTGCCGTGTGATTGGGTTATTGAACATACTGCGACTGGGTGACGCCTGCGGTGGGCGGCGATAACACGATAGGGGTATGACAATGCGACGCTTTTTTGCTCATATCCCTTATTTGGCCGTCTGCCTATCGCTGGTGTTGATGTACCAGGCGCTCGCGGTTGCGCGTGGGCATGGCAGCGCTTTGCAGAGCGTGGTTCTATGCACAGGTCATGGGCTAGTCATGGTGTCGCTAGGTGCGGACGGCACGCCGGTCATTGCACCTGACTTATGTCCTGATGCCGTGATGCAGGCCGTAGCCTTGCCAGAACAGCACGATGCAGTGGCAAGGATCATCACTGATTGGCGCGTTGTTGTCTCACCCAAGATTGGCTACTTTCTTACAAACGATCCATCTGTAATTGCCGTCGCGCGGGGTCCTCCTTTGGGGTCGGAAATGACATCGACATAACCCAACGAAATATCAAAGGAGACAAAATGTTACGCTCTTTATACATTGCCGCTTTCTGTGCAATCTTATCCGGCCCTGTGATGGCCAATCCGATGATTATGGATCCCTATGCGCGATCCTCTGGTCCGACTGCGCGGGCAGGTGCGGCGTTTTTTATGATACACGGAGGAGAGACAGCCGACCGTCTGTTAGATGCGCGATCTGAGGCCGCCAAACGGGTCGAATTGCACACCCACATCATGACCCAGGACGGGTTGGCCAAAATGGTTCGTTTAAAGGATGGTATCGAAATTCCTGCCGGTGGCATGGTCCGGTTGGAACGCGGTGGCATGCACGTCATGTTCATGGGGCTGACCGCCCCCTTCGAACAAGGCATGCCTATTACAGTTACGCTCGTCTTTGAACATGCCGGCGAAATCGAGGTCCAGATACCTGTGGATCAGGAACGGCGTCCGGCGGTCAGCAACGCAAGCCATGATCACTGAATTGTCGGCTTAAGCCGATTTGCTCCGGCCTTGTTTATGAGGTCGGAGCTGTATCTCGTGACCAAAGGGTTGCATTGTGTCTACCAGCGGGCAAAGGTTACGGGCCCAGCCGTTTGAGAAGCCTTAGATCCCATGACCCAACCTCCGCCCGATGCAGACGCGCGCCGCGCGATCGCCCCTGTGATATGCTATCCGCCTGATACCTTGCCCGCGCCGTCAATGACAGTTTATCAAGAGGCACTTGCAGGCGCCAATGTGACAGAAACAATCACCGTTCCCGCACGTGATGCGGCGGTGTTTCGTGCGAGGGCAGGGCAATTTTTCCGCATTCGCTCTGTTGAAGGGCCACAGGTCGGTGATTTAGACCTGTGGAACATGCATGATTTGTCTGAACGATTTTACTCGGGAAAAACGCGTGCTCTGCACGGCACGCACGTCACAACCGGAGAGCGTCTTTGGTCCAGCCTACCGACCTTGCGGGCCATGGCAACGATTGTTCAAGATTCCTTGGATTGGTATGGCATCGACAGGTTTGGTGGATCAGTTCACGATGTTATCGGAACCCGCTGTGATCCTTACACGGGAAACCTTTTGTCTGGTACGCACTATCATTATTGCTGCCATTCCAATCTGACCCGTGCCTTGGCTGACGCTACGGGAATGACGCTTGCCCAAGCAGAACCTCATGTGCACGACGTGTTGAATGTGTTCATGTGCACAGGCTTTACCCGCGAGACAGGCCAGTATTTCATGAAGGCCACACCGGTTCGTCCGGGGGACAGCTTAACCCTATTTGCCGAGATTGATTTGCTGGGGGCCCTGTCGGCCTGTCCGGGCGGTGATTGCAGTTCTTCACACAGTTCGGATGCTGCGAAATGTTATCCGCTTGAAATCGATATCCTGACGCCCGCAATGGGGGCTTTGGGCGATTGGCAGAGCCCTTTGCCCAATGGCTACAACGGGAGCCATGGACGATAGAAGTCTGTTGCTTGATGTGGCCTCGCGTTGGTCATTTTGTCTTTTGCTTTAATGAAGTATGTAGTGGAGACGGGAGAACTGCTGTCTCCAATCGGACACTTCTGGCGATAGATCTTCTGGGTTTCTGCTGGATAGTGCGCGGGCCAAAAGATCCGCCAGTCGAGGAGCATGATCGGCGTTCATACCCCATCTGACCAATTCGGGCGTGCCTATACGCAGGCCATTCAGATCTCCTTGGATTGGGGCCAAAGGCAAACCTATTCCGCAGGTCAGGAATCCCGCACGACGCAGGTGGTGGCTGATGGTCTGCCCCCCACCGTATCCGTGGGCCGCGATTGCAAATTGATGTGATTGCGTGGGTGTTCCGTCAGACGGACAATAGACAGGCACATCCCGGTCCAACAATTCTGTGGCCAAACGTTTGGCCAGACTGATCATGGTGGTCGCATAGCCCGCACCGAGAGCTTGCCAATCGGCGAGACATACAGCCAGTGCCGCTGTCTTGGCGACATCAAAATTTGCTGTCAATCCGGGAAAAGCGATTGTGTCAAGGCGTTGGGCCAAATTTACGTCATTGGTCACGATCAATCCCGAGGGCGGCCCCCCTAAACTTTTATACGTGCTCATGGTCATGACATCCGCGCCCTCGTGGAGTGGATTGGGCCATTGACCGCCCGCTATGATGCCGCACTGGTGGGCGGCATCGAATAAAATACTGGCACCGACGTCATCGGCTATCTTTCGGATTTGTGCAACAGGGTGCGGGGTAAGGTTCAATGACCCCCCAATTGTGATTAATTTTGGTCGCACCACATGCGCTTGTTGTGCCAGGGCGGCGGTATCTATGGTGTAGCCATCAGATGCAACAGGGGCTTCATGGATTTCCACACCGTATAATCCTGCTGCTCCGGCGGAGTGATGCGTGACGTGACCACCGATTGATCCAGGAGGTGCAATTATAGCATCGCCGGGCTGGCATAGGGCCATAAAGCAATACAAATTTGCCAAAGCCCCAGATCCCACACGAATTTCGGCGAAATTGGCGTTGAAGACAGCGCAGGCGAGTTCTGCGGCAATGACCTCGATTTCTTCTATGGCCTCTAGTCCCATTTCGTATTTATCACCCGGCGCACCCAAGGACGGTCGCGTGCCCAATCTGGCTGATAACAAAGCTTCGGCGCGCGGATTCATAGTGTTGGTGGCTGGATTAAGATTAAAGCAATCGCGTTCATGGATGTGGCGGGATCGAGCGGCCAGTGCTTCAATTCTGGGCGCAATATCTTGTGGTATATTTTGAGCCGTTTCTGTCGCGATCTTGTGCGACAAAGCGATACTTTTCTTGGATAGCCAGGGGCGGGAAAAATGCTTGGGCATGCGAACTCCTCTGCGTCGGCAAAACCGCCTGGCTCTGACGCGCTTGTAAAGGCTCTTGTTGCCGCTACCCGCGCTATATTCAACTGTGAAAAAAAGACTATCGTGGTTACCGAGATACGACAACAACGCACTGAATATAAAACGCCAAACACCAAATCTGTGCCTACAAGCAACGAATAGTTCTATCCGGAAGAAGAGATATCATTTTGTTTGATGTAACGGATGATACCATTGGACGGCCGGTCGAGTGTGCGATACGAAAGGCGTCTATTTAATAGGCTGCGATGTTACAGCATCTATAATTTGGCCCTTACCCATATCATCGACCGCGCGTAAATTGATTACTACGCAATTATTGCGATTTGCCCAGATTGTGTTTTTTGTTTGCTTCGCGATGCAGCGCGTAACGCGATCTAACTTTTGATAACGAGACTGTACAAAGGTATAGTGTCTCTATTCGCCCTGACGAAATAATTTCAACACGGGGCGAATAGAATTTATTTTTGGACGTTTAGGAAAAAGCTGCATCCAGGGCTATTTCCACCATATCGCCAAAGCTGCGTTCGCGATCATCGGACGGCAAAGCTTCATGGGTCAAGAGATGATCAGAAACGGTTAATACCGCCAAAGCACGCGCGCCATAGCGCGCGGCAAGGATATATAGTTCAGCGGCTTCCATTTCGACACCCAGTATACCATGGCGCTGCATTTCATTGTTCAAATCAGGGCGTTCATCGTAGAAAATATCTGATGAGTAAATGCCGCCAACATGAACACCGACATCGCGCGTTTCTGCGGATGTCACGGCGGCTTTCAAAAGATCCCAACTAGCACTGGGTGCAAACTGCAATTCGCGAAATATTCCCCGCGATGGGGTCGACAGAGTGCTCGCCGTCATCGCGATAATTATATCGCGCAGTTTAACCTGTGGCTGCATACCGCCGCAGGATCCGATGCGGATTAGCGTTTTTGCGCCAAAATCCTTTAATAACTCGTTGGCATATATGGAAAGTGACGGCATCCCCATACCCGACCCTTGAATCGTAACATCATGTCCGTTCCACGTGCCCGTGTATCCGAGCATTCCACGGACTTCGTTGATGCAGCGCGGGTTTGTCAAAAACCGCTCTGCTGCCCAACGTGCCCTGTAGGGATCGCCTGGCATGAGCACGGTTTCTGCAATGTCGTCAGGCGCGGCGCCTATATGAACTGTCACTTTCAGATCTCGAGGTCGTCAAGAGACTTTCCTGCTTGCAAAGCACCCAGTACCCAATTGGGCTTACGGCCGCGCCCTGTCCATGTCTGGCTTGGATCGTCAGGATTGACGTATTTCGCGACACCTTTGTTTGATTTGGTTTCGGCAACCAGTTTGTCCAGCGAAAATCCGTAAGCGCTCACGGCTTCTTCGGCTGCTTTGCGTGCAGCGGCTTTTTCACGATCATCAATGGTTCGCAATGCCTTTTCGACATCACTTTGCAGTTTTAAAAGTTCTTTTTTAGAAAGTGCGTTTACTTCAACCGTCATTTTTTTACCCTTTTACAGTAAAAACCAAAGTTTTTAGGTTCGCTACGTCTGTCAATTCGCGTAAAACCAAAACTTACACTAATCAAGTTAAATTACGCCGTAAAGAAAATACGGCGTTATTACATTGAAAGCGTTGTAATAGGGTAGATATGTTTTATTCGGCCGCGACAGCTTCCGGGTCGGCGAGATGAATAATATCAGCCATAATTGCATTTAATTCGAAATCTTTGGGCGTATAGACCCGCGAAACGCCTATAGAGCTAAGATGTTTTGCGTCCTCGTCTGGTATAATGCCGCCAACCAGTACGGGGATATGACCAAGGCCTGCGGATTTCAGACGAGCCATGACATCCGCGACCAAGGGTATATGGCTGCCAGACAAGATAGACAGTCCAATGACATGTGCCCCACGGGTTGCATGATCGACAATTTCTTCGGGCGTGAGTCGGATACCTTTATAATCAATGTCCATTCCGCAATCGCGTGCGCGGAAGGCTATTTGCTCTGCTCCATTTGAATGCCCATCCAATCCCGGCTTGCCAACAAGAAAACGCAATCGTTGACCTAGGCGGTCACTGACGGCATCAACCGCTGAACGAAGTGTTTCGAGACCCTCGGTTTTGTTTGATACAGAACGGCTGACCCCAGTTGGGCCGCGGTATTCACCGTGAACCAGACGCATCTGTGCCGCCCATTCTCCGGTCGTGACACCTGCACGGGCGCAGGCAATAGATGCGGGCATGATATTCTCGTTTCTGGATGCGGCGACGCGCAAGGAGTTCAGCGCTTTTCCAACGGTCTCTGCGTCGCGGTCGGTGCGCCATACCATCAATCTGTTTATTTGATCCTGTTCCACCGCAGGATCGACCACCATTATTCCACCGTCTTCGGTCTGCAGGGGACTTGGCTCTCCATCGACCCATTTGTTGACGCCGACTACGACAGTCTCATTGCGTTCGATGCGGTTCATTCGTTCAGCATTGCTGTCCACAAGGCGCGCTTTCATGTAATCAATGGCGCCGATTGCACCACCCATACCGTTGAGTTGCTCCAATTCTGCGCGCGCTCCTGCTTTTAATGTTTCGACCTTGGCATCGACCGCCGGATTGCCATCAAAAAGATCGTCAAATTCCAAAAGGTCGGTTTCATAGGCCAAGATTTGCTGCATCCGCATGGACCACTGTTGGTCCCATGGCCGCGGAAGACCAAGCGCTTCGTTCCATGCAGGCAATTGCACAGCGCGCGCGCGCGCATTCTTTGATAAAGTCACGGCCAGCATTTCAATCAAAATCCGATAGACGTTATTTTCGGGTTGTTGTTCGGTCAACCCAAGCGAGTTTACCTGCACGCCATATCTGAATCTGCGATATTTTGAATTCTCTACCTTATAGCGTTCGAGCAGGATCTCGTCCCAAAGGTCAACAAAAGCCCGCATCTTGCACATTTCAGTGACAAAACGAATACCCGCATTTACAAAAAACGAGATCCGTCCGCACAATGCCGGGAAATCTTGCGCTGGAACACGCGGGCGCAGTTCATCCAAAACGGCAACTGCCGTGGAAAGTGCGAATGCCAGTTCCTGTTCCGGTGTCGCGCCAGCTTCTTGCAGATGATAAGAGCAGACGTTCATCGGGTTCCACTTGGGAACATGCGTATAACAATATTCGGCCACGTCCCCGATCATCTTAAGGCTCGGCTTGGGCGGACAGATGTAGGTGCCGCGGGACAGATATTCCTTGATCAGATCATTCTGAACGGTCCCCTGTAGCTTGGTAATATCTGCGCCTTGTTCTTCGGCAACGGCAATATACAACGCAAGCAGCCAAGGCGCGGTCGCATTTATGGTCATTGACGTGTTCATGGACTCAAGCGGAATTGAATCAAACAAAGTGCGCATGTCGCCAAGGTGGCAGATAGGCACGCCCACTTTGCCCACCTCGCCGCGTGCCAATACATGGTCACTGTCATAACCTGTCTGCGTGGGTAGATCGAAAGCTACAGACAAACCGGTTTGGCCTTTGGCCAGATTACCGCGGTATAATGTGTTGGATGCTTTGGCAGTAGAATGGCCAGCATAGGTCCGGATCAGCCAAGGTTTGTCCGCAGGACGCGGTGTATTTTGATCTGTCATGGCGGGGTTCCCATGTTATTGGCAATAATATTGCCGTAAAGGACTTCTATACGAAATTTAATACCTCTGTCAATCCGCTGCGCTGCGGCGTTTGGTGTAGGTGCTGCGTGAATTCAGCTACTGTCCGAACCGGTTCAATAGTCAAGAGGTCAAAAAAACGTTCCTGAATACGAGGTGACAGTCCGAAATTACTTTATAAAAAGACCTTATCTTGGATCTTAGTGGTAGGTTTGACCTCTGACAAATTTTCGGATGCGGATGATTTTTGAAACGACAGAGTCATAAAGTTACAAAATATAGTCAAAAAACATTGTAATATTACCTTTTAGTCAGTATCCCAACACGACAGCCGCGATTCTGCGCCGCGGCATACTGTTGACACTGAAAAGATGGAGACCCTTATGGCATTGGACAGGCAAACCGGCATAGCCGAGTATCACGCTCCGGAAAAAGATTTGTACAACATCGGCGAGATGCCGCCTCTCGGGCACGTGCCCGAGAACATGTATGCGTGGGTGATCCGTCGTGATCGGCATGGCGATCCCGAACAAAGCTTTCAACAAGAAGTCGTCCCCACATGGGACATCGACAGCCACGAAGTGTTGGTTCTGGTGATGGCTGCAGGTGTTAATTACAATGGTGTTTGGGCAGGTAAAGGGGTGCCAATCAGTCCCTTTGACGTGCATGGACAGGACCTTCACATAGCAGGATCTGACGCGTCTGGAATCGTTTGGGCCGTCGGTGATAAGGTGAAGACGTGGAAAGTCGGTGATGAAGTTGTCATCCATTGCAATCAAGACGATGGAGACGATGAAGAATGTAATGGCGGCGATCCGATGCTGTCGCCATCGCAGCGGATTTGGGGATACGAGACAGGCGATGGGTCTTTTGCGCAATTTTGTCGCGCGCAGGCGCAACAGCTTATGCCGCGCCCCAAGCATCTGACATGGGAAGAGAGCGCGTGCTATACGCTGACCTTAGCGACTGCGTACCGTATGCTGTTTGGCCATCATCCACATGAATTAAAGCCGGGACAGAATGTTTTGGTTTGGGGCGCATCTGGTGGGCTTGGATCATACGCGATCCAGTTGGCGAATACAGCGGGCGCCAATGCGATTGGGATTATTTCTGACGAATCAAAACGTGATTTCGTCATGTCCATGGGTGCCAAAGGGGTGATTAACCGCAAGGATTTCGAATGTTGGGGTCAACTGCCTACTGTCAATTCACCTGAATATAACGCATGGCTGAAAGAAGCTCGGAAATTTGGCAAGGCCATTTGGGAGATTACTGGCAAAGGCGTCAACGTTGACATGGTGTTCGAACACCCTGGTGAATCAACTTTTCCGGTGTCAACGCTTATCGTCAAAAAGGGCGGCATGGTCGTGATCTGCGCGGGAACGACAGGATACAATACAACCTTCGACGTGCGCTATATGTGGATGCATCAAAAACGCCTTCAGGGAAGCCACTTTGCCAATCTCAAGCAAGCTGCGTCAGCCAATCGTCTTATGGTAGAGCGTCGCCTAGACCCGTGCATGTCAGAGGTCTTTCCATGGGATGAGATTCCGTCTGCACATACGAAGATGATGAACAATCAGCACTTGCCAGGTAATATGTCAGTGCTGGTCCAAGCGCCCACTGCAGGATTGCGAACCTTTGAAGATGCGTTGGATGCCAAAGACAGATAAAGACTGAATTTTTTACTATGTGCGGCTTTGATAAAAGGCCGCGCATTTTTTTGTATTTTCTCAGCTAACAGTAGCGTCAGCGTACGATTGCTTAACTGTGGCAATAAATTGGTTACGAATCATGTGGTATTGACACAGTGCTGCCACAAACCCACGTGTTGCGAGACCCTATGACAAACAAATGGATTATTAATGTTATTGCCGACCTTGAACGGTTTGCCAAAGCCAACGGCCTACCGGAGCTGGCTTTTCAACTTGATCGAACCCGCTTAACGGCTGAAGCTGAATTGGAGCTTACCGATTATAAAAACTCAACGTCTGCAAGCGATCAGATGCGACATTAATTCCCCATCCCGGTTAGACGATCACGGCGGTCGTTCATGCGTCTGAAACATAAAAAAAATGTGTTTGATCGCCATTAAAGCGACCGATCAAACACATTTGAATTATACACGGTTGCAGACAGGAGCACCTGCTAGCGCCAACACAATGTTTTGTTCGGTTCGTATTTGGGCGCGGTCGTCGGAATGTTCCTGCCTGTCTATGGCCCTTGTTGGTCAGGCCTTGTAAGGTTCGGCCATGTCTGCAAATGCGCTTACTCTTTCAGAAGATCAGGCAGAGGCCTTTGATCATGTAACCGAAGTGCTGCAAGGCGCTGGTATCGACCTTGTTGACAGTACGTTGACCCCGATGGCCGAAGGGAAAACAAGGGTCATGGCCCTCATGGGCAAAGCTGGATCTGGCAAGACCCTTTTGTTGGCAGAGCTTTACAAGGCATTAGAATCCGCTGGTGTCGAAGTCGTCTCAGGCGATTATGAGAGCCGGCGTGCGCGTGATAAACGAAAACTGGCCATACTCGCGCCCACCAACAAGGCGGCCAGCGTGCTGCGTATGCGGGGTGTTCCGGCAACAACCATCCACCGGATTTTGTATTCACCAGTTTATGATCCCGAGTATGAAAAAGTTGCCGAATGGTTGGCGGGACATGGCACGCGTCCCGAGCTGGAAGGTTTGACGGACAGTGCTTTGGATCGAGCAAAGGTCAGCTACGCGACCCATAAATCCATTCCTGCGGCTCTGGCGTCTGCGGGGTTACGGGGCTCTGACTTCATCACTGGTTGGAAGCGGCGCGAAGACCCTTTGGATGTCGGTTTTATTGACGAGGCCTCCATGTTGGATCAGCGACAGTTCGAGGATCTGTGCGAGATATTTCCAACACTTGTCTTGTTTGGCGATCCTGCGCAATTGGCCCCTGTGAACCAATCGGGTGAAATGGTCTTTGACCGTCTGGATCCGCCCCAAAAGCTGATGTTGAATCGTATTCACAGACAGGTTGCAGACAACCCAATACTGGATCTTGCGCATGCGCTTGCAGATCCGCAGGTGGACTTTCAGACCTTTGAAGACATGATCGAAGAAACATCGCGCCGTGATGAAAGGGTGGTCTGGTCTGGTCGGGTCGAAGTGGATCATATGGCGCGATCACCGGTTCTGGTGTGGCGCAATGCGACCCGCGTTCGATTGATCCAAGCGTTTCGCAGTGTCTATGGCGCACCAGCAGAAGAATTAGTCCCCGGTGAGCCGCTGATTTGCGATGGTATTGAACTGCCTTTGAAACATCGCAAGAAAAGACTGGACCTTGAAGCCCGCGGCCTGATCAAAGGTGCACAGGTTGTGTATCTTGGTCCCGGACGCCGGTCGGGCTTTTCGCGGCTACACGTGATCGGGGCCGAGGATCCCCAGGTTTCGGCTGCCTCTATTGTAAAAATCGAAAAGCCGGACGAAGAGGATCCTTTTATTCCTTACGCTGCACGTATGGGGGCTGTTTTTCTGCACGGTGCGGCGGTAACGATTCACAAGGCACAAGGATCACAATGGGATACCGTGCAAGTTTTTGCCCCTGACCTGTTTGTGGCGCACCGCATGAACCGGATTGAAGCGGGCCAACCGCTCTGGAAACGACTGGCTTATGTGGCCATCACGCGCGCGCAGGACCGTTTGATATGGGTGGTGCGAAACCGGCTTTCCAAACCGACAACCCCCCTTAGGATCGACGATCTGCGGGCGGCATCCATTACGCCACTGTCATTAGCGCCAGAGGACGCTACCCCCGATGGATAAGCAATTTTACGAGGCTCCCTATGCATATGGCGCGCATATGGGATGGGATATGGTGGAATGGTCGGACGGTTTCGCGCGGTTTGAAATGCCGGTTCGATCCTTTCATCTGAACCGGCATGATAATTTACACGGTGGGACGCATGCCAGTCTGCTAGATACGGTCATGGGATATGCGGGCTGCTGGACGGGTGTGCCCGACCAACGCCAAATGTGTCTGACGCTCAGTCTGAACGTGCAGTTCGTATCCCGCTCGGATCGTCCCTTGCTGATTGCCGAGGGCCGTAAAACCGACGGGGGTGCAAGTATTTTTTTTGCCGAGGGTTATGTGCGTGACGATCAAGGGCTTGTTCTGGCGCGCGCGACGGGTGTCTTTAAATACCGACGTCGTCAAACGGACTAGATACAGGCCGCCCGAATTGCCCGTATGTTTTCGCCGTAAGGCGCTGGGTCCGTAATCGAACCACCTCGGAATACGGCAGACCCCGCCACAAGCACATCCGCACCGGCAGCCGCGACCAAGGGCGCTGTTCTGGAATCTACGCCGCCATCCACTTCAATATGTATTGGACGATCTTCGATCATGTTGCGCAGCTGTGAAATCTTGGCTGTCATGTCGATGAATTTTTGTCCCCCAAATCCGGGGTTGACCGTCATGACGCACACCAGATCTACGAGATCCAATAACGGGGCAACGGCAGCGGCGGGTGTTCCCGGGTTCAGGGCAACACCTGGCCGCATACCAGCTGCACGGATGGCTTGTAATGTGCGGTGGATATGGGGGCCCGCTTCTACATGTGCGGTTAGAATGTCTGCTCCGGCCTCGGCAAAAGCATCAATGTAGCAATCCACTGGCGCAATCATCAGGTGAACGTCCATGACTGTTTTGATATGCGGCCGTATCGCGGCGCAGGTCGTTGCACCAAAGCTGATGTTGGGTACAAAATGTCCATCCATGACATCAACATGGATCCAATCCGCACCCTGAGCTTCGACCGCCTCAATTTCGGCACCAAAGGCTGAAAAATCCGCGGCGAGTATTGAGGGCGCAATTTTGGTGGTACGATCGAACATGGGCAAACTCCGCGGCTATTGCTTGGGCGCCTATCAGTATCCGGCTCTGCGGTCTACAAGATGTAGCAATTGTTCTTGTGCTTCTGCCCGGCGCAGATTTTCAGCCACAATTTTTGCGGCAGAGGATGGTCTGGTTTCGGCTGCAATGTGTGGTGTGACTGTTACACGGGGATGAACCCAATAGGGATGATCTTTTGGCAGTGGCTCTGTCCGAAAGACATCCAGTGTCGCGTGGCTGATATGCCCTGTGTTCAGCGCAGCGATCAACGCCGCATCGTCAATCAAGGGTCCACGACCGGGGTTAATGACGACGGCCCCCTTTGCCAAAAGTGCAAGACGTTTCGCATTCACGATGTTTGTGGTTTCAGGCGTATCAGGTAACAAAGTCACAATAATTTCGGCTTTTGTCAGGGCTTGTTGTAATTCGTCACTTCCATGCAGGCATCTGATGCCTTGGACGTTTCGGGGCGAGCGGCTCCAGCCGGTTACGTTAAACCCTAAACCGGTCAACGCCTGCCCGCATGCTGTACCCAATGCGCCAAGTCCCAAAATAGTGATAGGTCTCTCCGGGGCCAAAGGGGGATTTTCCGGTTGCCAAACATGATCCGGGTTAAGGATATGTGCGTCCATTCCAATGTGATGGCGCAGCACATGGCCCGTGACCCATTCGACCATACCTTGTGTCAAACCCTCTGCATCTACCATGCGCGCCAAAGGTACCCGCAGTGTTGGGTTGCCAACAATGGTTTCTACCCCTGCCCACAGACAGTGCACTGCCTTTAGCTGTGTAAAGGGGGTGAAATCTGACAGTCCGCCATTTGGTGCATAGACCACATAATCTACTGTTTCGGGAGCATGATCTGTGCGCAGAGAGACCCGTAGTCCTGCATGGATGAAGGCGGCGCTCAATGGCTCTTGGTATTGCTCCCATCTGCCAGGCAATGCCGAAAACAGCACGTTGATTGTCATGATCTGCCTCTTGGTCTGTGAACATGGGCGCTTTGGACCAATCCAAATGCACCCAGCAGCACCAACATTGCGGTCCCGCCATAGCTGACCAAAGGCAGTGGCACACCCACGACCGGGGCCAGCCCGGTTACCATGGCCATATTGACGCTGAAGAAAAGGAAAAAGGTCAAAGTGATGCCCAAGGTCAGCAAAGCCGCAAACCGATCCCGATTCTGAAAGGCCGAGGTCAGGCAGAAAGCCAAAATCAGCATATAAAGGATCAGTAACGACATCGTGCCAAGAAACCCAAATTCTTCGGCTAGTGTCGTAAAGATGAAATCAGTGTGTTTTTCGGGTAGGAAGTCGAGCCGCGTCTGCGTGCCTTGCATAAAACCTTTACCCGTCAGTCCGCCTGAGCCAAGTGCAATGGTCGCCTGTGCAAAATTATAGCCCTCTTTTAGTGGGGCCAATGAGGGATCAAGAAAGATGTCAATTCTGTCGTATTGATAGTCTTTCAACAGTTGGTTTTCCGTGCCCCTGCTGGCGAAGACGGCCCAGACTGTCGTGGCTCCGGCGGTTATGACCCCAATAAAATACCCCCAATGCACACCTGCGAAAAACATGACACCTGCCCCGGCGGTCATCAGCAAAAGCGCAGTCCCTAAATCAGGTTGCTGAATGACCAGAAAACTTGGAACAAGGATCAGCAGAACAGGGGCCAAGACCCACTGTGGCTTTGAGGTGCGCTTTAAAGGCAGCCAATCATAATAGGCCGCAAGCACCATAACCAAAGTGATTTTGGAAATCTCGGACGGTTGCAGACGCATAAACCCCAAGTCAATCCACCGCTGCGCGCCCCCGGCAGATACGCCCAGAACCGGCACCAGCAAAAGCAGTATAATAGACAGACCATAAGCTACGACCGACACATTTCGCCAAAACCAGATCGGAGCCATCGCGATAATGAACATCGCAGATAGTCCCAGCCCAAATCTCTGGATCTGGGGCTCTGCCCATTGGCTGAAATTGCCTCCTGATACGGAATAAAGCATCAAGAACCCGACACCAGAGACCGTGATCATCAAAAGTAACAGTCCCCAGTTCAAGTGCAGGATCTTACGCCAACCTTTTGGCACATATTTTGTTGAATATTCGAGGTAGCTCATGCTTTGCTGGCCTTTTCCCGTTCGCGTCGCAACCGTTCTTGTTGCGCGGCGATGCGGGACCGGTCGCGTTCTGGGTAGGCGTCCAGAGGAGGATCAGTACCATATAATGCTTGTAGGGTGACATCGCGGGCAATCGGGGCTGCGGCTTCAGATCCGCCGCCACCGTGTTCGACAACAACCGCCACTGCCACTTTGGGCGCGTCAAACGGCGCGTAGTTCACAAACAACGCATGGTCGCGACGATCCCAGGGCAGATCTGCATTTCGCGTCACACCGCGCGCACGCTCTGCTGCGGTAATGTTTCGGACCTGACTGGTGCCCGTTTTGCCGGCCATGCGCATATCCTTGGCAACGATCCGCGAGGAAAAAGCAGTGCCGCGGCGCGTGTTGCTGACCGCGTACATCCCGTTGCGCACCTGTCGCAGATGGTTTTCATTCAAGCCAAGGCTTTCGCCAGCGCGGCTTGGAGTTTCGACGCCGTTTACAGATTTGATTAATCGAGGCGTAATGTTTCGACCTGTCGCCAACCGTCCAACCATGGTGGCCAATTGCAATGGAGATGCCAGAACATATCCCTGTCCGATTGCTGCATTGACACTGTCGCCAATCACCCATTCGCTGCCACGTTCGCGCAGTTTCCATGCCCGGTCAGGCGCGATGCCTGCGCTTACAGCTGACATGGGAACGTCGGGTCGTTCTCCAATCCCCATGCGCTTAGCCATTTGCGAGATTTTTTCGATCCCAACCTTTAACGCAAGATCATAGAAAAACACGTCACAGCTCTGTTGAAGGCTTTGTTCTAGGTTCATGTGACCGTGCCCTGCGCCCTTCCAACAATGAAACCGCCGGCCCGAAACCTCAAGATGGCCAGGACACCAGACGGTTTCGTCGGGTGCCACAAGCCCCGCATCTAGGGCTGCAAGTGCCGTCAGCATCTTGAATGTAGAGCCGGGAGGGTAGGCGTCCTGTACCGTTTTGGAGGCCTGAGGCCGGCGATCATTTTCGCGCAGTTCTTTGTATGCGCTGAATGAAATTCCACGGACAAAGAGATTGGGATCATAGGTTGGCGCAGATGCAATCGCGCGCAGATCACCGCTGTCGAGATCCATGATCACCACTGATGCGCTTTCCTGACCAAGCCGCGCGGTGACATATTCCTGCAATTCGGCATCAATTGTCAGTTGAAGATCCGCGCCCGGGGTTCCCTGCTGACGACCAAGCTCGCGAATGACCCGGCCATTGGCGTTTTTCTCAACTTGTTTGATGCCTGCAAAGCCGCGTAGGTCATCTTCATATTCCAGTTCGACGCCAAGCTGGCCTGTTTGAAAGCCGGGCAGCCGCAATACGGGCGGGGGATCTTCGTAGCGCGCTAAATTTACATCCCGGACCCGTTGCACATATCCGACAACATGCGCAAAAGCCCCGCCGCGCGGGTAAATCCTGCTTTGTCCAACTTCGGTATTTACGCCAGGCAGGGCCGGGGCATTGGCAGCAACGCGGCTGAATTCTTCCCAAGTGACCCGATCTGCTACGGGAACGGGGCTGAAACGGTATCGCCGCAGACCCATTTTTTCCGTGGCGTCATTCAGGGTGTCTACATCTAATTCCAATAGATGCGACAGTTTGGCGATAACCTCTTCGACATCGCCTGCGTCGTGCCGGGTCAAGGTCACCTGATAGACCGGCTCATTATCGGCCAATACGCGGCCTTCACGATCAAAAATACGACCGCGCTTCGGTGGGATCAGCTCGATTTTGATACGATTTTCGTCCGCCAGAAGCCGATATTGATCCGCTTGTTCTACCTGAAGGTGTCGCATGCGTACCGCGAGCGTACCTGCAAAAATTAATTGCACGCCGCCAATGATCGCCCCCCGTCGGGTGACGCGCATGTAGCTTTGTGCCATTTCTTTTGGAGATCTTCGCATATTGATGTCTAGCTTTTTAGATCTGTTTCGTTTGGTGCTGTGCGTCTTATCCCAAAGATAAAGTGGGACGCCAAAACCACCAAGGGATATAATGCAACAGTAAGCGCGCCCTGCCATGTGGCCAGATGCAACGGTCCTGCATCGAGTGCGGTGGCAAGCAAGATCCCACGATACATCAGCGTCATGATCACAACACTGCCTGCCACGCTTAGCCATTCAACAGCAAATGCCACTTCGGTGTTTTGCCGTTCGCGACTCTTGAACCACTCGATGGTTAGCAGGCCAAGGGCCGCCCACACTCCCGGAGGGCGCTGAAACATGATATCGAGGAGAAGAAATGTTCCGGCGACCAGCCAAATAGGCAAAATTCCTGGTCGACGCTGTGCCCAAGCCAGAGAGATTGCCAACATGACATCTGGTGGAGCCCATTGTGCTGGTGTTAGACTGATAGGCATCAGTTGAACAAACAACACACACATGGTCAGGATGACGTATACACCGCGCAACAGCCAGAGTGACACGCCGGGATCACCCATCAATGGAGCCATCGTTCGGAGCGACCGTTTCAGGACCGTCGTCTTCTGGTATCACAAGCCCCGGAAGCTGTCGTACACGTCGCGTGCCGTGGTCGCGAATAATGCGCAGAAATTCAAGACGTTGATAGTCTGCAGCCAAGCGCACCCTTAAACGTCCGTCGGCGTCTTCGCTGACCGACCCGATAAGCAAACCGGGTGGGAAGACGTCACCATCGCCCGAGGTGACGATTTGGTCGCCGGGCGCTACAAAATCAGGATTTTCGACAAAGTCGATAGGCGGTGCAATGGTATTGTCACCAACGACCAAAGCGCGCTGGTCCGATGCAGTAATAACGGCTGGGATTTTTGAGGTCGCATCCGTCAGAAGAACCACCCGGCTCGTGTTGCGCCCCACGCCCGAAACGCGCCCAACAAGGCCAATTCCGTCCATTGCGGCCCATCCATCAACGATCCCATCATTGCTGCCGACATTTACCAGAACTGTTTGACGAAACGGTGATCCACTGTCGGCAAGTACGACCCCGGTTATGTAGGTCAACTGTGGATCCAGCCGGACATTATTGAGGTCCCTAAGCCGAGCATTTTCCTGTTCTAGCTGATATGCGGCCTCTTTCCAGCGGCTCATCAGACGCAGTTCGCGTCGTAACTGCTGGTTTTGATCCCACATGGACTGATAACTTTGAAAATCTGATACCAGCTGGCTTAACGCAGTCATAGGAACCATGGCCCAGCTAAGGCTTGGAATGACCGCATCCACAATCTGTGCGCGGAACCGCTCTACCCGGGGGCTATCAATCCGCCAAAAGATAAAAATACCCAAAAATGCAAGAACGACACCCCCCAGAAACATACGTTTGAGCGGCACAAAATAGCTTTGGGTCTGTCCCTGTTCCTGAGCCAAGGTATCCTCTATGCGGGGTATGATCCCCTTGGATCGTCCGTTTGTCCCGCAGCGCAGTCTTTATGCCACCTTGGGTGATCGCCCCCGGGTCTATTTTCAGCGTGCTCTAACTGTCGTAATCGATCGCATGTTGTAGCTGTTTTTCGTATTCAAGCGCCTTGCCCGTTCCAATTGCAACGCATTGCAGGCTTTCATCTGCGATTGAAACCGCCAGACCGGTCTCTTCGCGCAAGGCAAGATCTAGATCACCCAACAATGCGCCACCACCAGTTAACATAACACCTCTGTCCACAATGTCAGCGGCCAGATCGGGTGGTGTGGCCTCCAGTGCGGTCATGACGGCTTGGCAGATCGATGTCACTGTTTCTGACAAGGCTTCTGCGACTTGCGCTTGGGTGATTTCAGTTTCCTTAGGAACGCCGTTCAAAAGGTCTCGGCCTCGTATCAGCATAGCGGCCCCGCGTCCGTCTTCTGGCATTCGGGCCGTGCCTATTGATGTTTTGATCCGTTCAGCCGTGCTTTCGCCGACCAGAAGGTTTTGTTGGCGGCGCAGGAAATTTATGATCGCTTCGTCCATCCTGTCGCCACCCACTCTGACAGATCGGGCATAGACGATATCAGCAAGTGAAAGCACGGCGACTTCTGTGGTTCCACCGCCAATGTCCACAACCATGTTGCCGGTTGGATTTGTAATAGGCATGCCCGCGCCGATTGCTGCGGCAATTGGCTCCGCGATCAGGCCTGCGCGACGTGCCCCGGCAGACAGAACGGATTGACGGATCGCACGTTTTTCAACAGGCGTGGCACCATGTGGGACGCAGACGATGATTTTGGGTTTTGAGAAGGTGGATCGTTTATGCACCTTTCGAATGAAGTGCTTGATCATTGCTTCGGCCACATCAAAGTCTGCGATGACGCCTTCGCGCATTGGGCGGATCGCCTCGATGCTTCCCGGTGTACGGCCCAACATCAATTTTGCGTCTTCGCCAACCGCGCGCACAGTTTTGACGCCATTTTTGACTTCGTAGGCGACCACAGACGGCTCTGACAAAACGATACCGCGGCCTTTGACATAGACCAGCGTGTTGGCTGTCCCTAAATCAATGGCCATGTCGGCTGTGAACAGCCCTCTCAAATTTTCCAATCCGAACATTCGTCCCGCCCGAGCCTAGGTCTTTGTCTTGAAGGCGCGACTCTCTGCGTCACGCCGCTTGCTACGCTTATATGCGGGCACTGTGTTAGGCGAAAGGGCTGGAGCCTGTCTAATTCAGGCCAAATTGGCACGTTTCCGCACGTCTGCCAAAATCAAGGACCACGCCAGCACCGCCTAACGAGGAAAGAATAGCCTGACAACTGACTTTTCCATTCAAAATTTTAGAGATGTCTTCATAGCATGTTACTTGGATCTAGATTTTGAAAAAGTGGCCAACATTGCGTGCAAATCGCAACCAGAAGCAATTTGAAACGGAGACCCTTTGAAAACCTGCTCAAACGACGGCGTGGTTTCAAGCTTGGTCGTATTTTAAACGCGTGCCGTTCTTCAGAGGTTTTAGCGTGATTTCGGACCAATCGTTAAGGTGGGTCGCCTGACGAAAGAAGTGATCTGAACTGAAGAAGCGACAGACCCATTTGCCTGAATTCCAAGCCAAGGTAGCGCTTGAAGCCATCCGCGAGAGGACGACGCTTGCGGAAGTGCCGTAGGCATACGGTGTTCGTGCCACCCGGATGGGCACATGCAA
>JAQXDR010000243.1 GCA_029251265.1 Pseudoprimorskyibacter sp.
TCCCATCGGATACATCACGCGAGCTGAAGCTGAGGAGGCAGTCTATGCAAACACAAACGCATGTCGATACAGTCGCGTAAGAAGACCTAAACAGTCTCCGGTAAAACCGGGGCGGTTCATACACACGCCACTTTTTCAGTTTTATAATAAGAGCTCACGTCTCGATCGCCCTTTGAAGGTCACATTTTTAACGAGACAAGTCCATATTTGTCTCAAATTTATTTCATAATGTTGAAGGTGGATAAATTTTAAGGTGCGATGAAATGAGCGGTCTTTCACCCATTGTGGTTGATGAAGTTGATGCAAAAGTCGAAGGTACCGGAGGTGCCGATGAAATTTTGGTTAACGTCGATATCCTCGAACTTGAAATGGACACAGGCGACGACACCTTGATGTCGATTGGCCGTATTGACGACTTGGACGCAGGCGATGGTGATGATCAAATTACATTGCAGGCTGGTGCAGGCGAAGTTGTCACAGGAGCAGGAACTGATCGGATCCAGTCACACGGTGACATTCAAGTTTTGGAAACCGAAGATGCGACTGACTACATCCTCATAAATGGGAATGTTGGCGAATTAAACAGTGGTGCGGGCAAGGATCGGGTCACCGTCAAAGGAAACGTAGGAACACTCGAAACTGAACATGGTGCCGATTTTATTAGCGTCACAGGGGATGTCTTCGAAATTGACAGTGGTGCTGGGAAAGATCGCATTACGGTTGTTGGTAACGTTGATCGGCTGTTCTCGGATCATGGCGCTGATACGATCTCTATTACAGGAGATGTCATTCGCATTGATACCGATCAGGGACAGGATGTGGTGCATGTCGAAGGCGACGTCGAGCGCTTTGATACAGGGCGTGGCCACGATACGGTGACGATGACTGGCCATGTCACAAACATGTCCCTTGATCGTGGAAATGATATTTTAACACTGGATGGCAGTGCTACCAATCTAGACACCAGTCGTGGACATGACACGGTGGAAATGTCGGGTGGCGCCGAGTTTGTCGATCTTGGTGGTGGCAATGATAGCTTTGTCGCCGGTGATCACATAGCTTGGTTGAACGCTGGGCGCGGCCACGATTATGTAAAGTTGGAAAACGGTGGTGCAGGCTATCTTCGGTTTGGTCGTGGCAATGACACCCTCGAGGCAAACGGACACATCGACACGATTTTGATGGCAGGTGGTCACGATGTCGTGGCATTGTCTGACGGCGCAAGCCTTGTTGTGATGGGCGCAGGCAACGACACCTTGCGTGCAGAAGCGACCGGAGGTGACTGGAATGGCGGCGGATGGACCAAAGACACGGTGTTTGTCGAACAGGCACTGGGGGAAGTCTTTTTTGAGAAAGAAGCAGACGTGCTGGTCGTAATTGATCGCGATACGGGGGCGCGGACTAACGTAAGCAACTTTGAATTTTTGGCATTCGACAACCAAGGCGCTACTATCGAAGACATCATGTCTTCGTTTGGTTCAGAGGATGAGGTCGACCCAACAGCGTTTGGAATTTGGGATTTCATGGCCTGAGCTTCTGAAACAGAGGTTTTAGCGTGATTTCGGACCAATCGTTAAGGTGGGTCGTCTGACGAAAGAAGTGATCTGAACTGAAGAAACGGCAGACCCATTTGCCTGAATTCCAAGCCAAGGTAGCGCTTGAAGCCATCCGCGAGAGGACGACGCTTGCGGAAGTGCCGTAGGCATACGGTGTTCGTGCCACCCGGATGGGCACATGCAA
>JAQXDR010000013.1 GCA_029251265.1 Pseudoprimorskyibacter sp.
CTGCATCTTTCGATGTGGTTGGCTTCTTCGTCATCTCGATCTCCTAATCGATAAGATCAACCAGAAATCCTCCCTTATTCAAATCCTCAAATCTGTCCAACGAGTGCTGACGTCAGACAGACAGTGGCGTAGCGACCTCCTCCAGTAAAATCTGTCACATGACTTGCTTTTCCTTTTCGAACTGACCAATCAGACAGGAATTTTTTAAAGCATCTCCAAATCAGGAACCCTGCGCCATAGTTCCCAACGCTCCATTCCGTCGCCTAACGGTTCTCTCGTCAGTTTATACGCCTCTGTATGACTATATTCAGTCTTACGTATGTTTCGAAACTGCGCTTTCTCGAAGTCCTTCGTGACTTATGGTAAAACATAGAATACCGCGTCTTTCAGGGGGGTATATGGCATGGTTTGTTTCTTCGTGTTGTTGTTCTCTGAAGAGTTTCAAGGTTAATATTACGGCTCTTCCCGAAAGGTTCATACTAAACCAATACTGACCTTTGCAGGGGTTTCGGTCGCGCAGCGGCCCCCACTGGTTTTCTGACACATTGAATGTGCCCGTTTTCAACAACACAGACAGTTGCGCAGGTACAGTGTCGGTTGTTTGTGCAAGGTCCTCTAACGTCCCGGTCTCTGCTTCGGTCCGTGTTTGCCCACCATCATATTCCCGGATTGCTGCCCGTTCTTCCAAGAGGTCTATAATCAATTGTGAAGGGGGGGCGTTGCTACTTCCACTGTAATTGCTACGCGGGTGTGCTTTGTGGCAGTTGTTGCAAGTGTTGCTCGGCGTTCATTTGAAGCGATAGCTCGCCGTTCATTTGGATATTTCGCTGAATTTGCCGAGGTCACCCCATAGCCGAATTAAAGCGCAGTGGTGCCCTCGTTATACGTGATGCGATTACGCCAGATTCTCCTGATTGCACAAAACATATGTTCCCAATTCGCGACTGCACTGAGCTAGCGGGACACATCAAAGGCCCTGTCGATTTATAGTGAACAGGACCCCAGATGCGTCGTCCGAACAGGGTCGTTTATTGTTGTGCCAACGCAGAAAATCCCTTCAAGATGTCAATGGCATAAGCCAGCTGATAATCCTGATCGCGAAGTGCTGCCGCAGTTTCTGTACGCTCACGATCCTCTTCAATTTGCCGAATTTCATCTTCGCTTAACGAATCGTTGTTCAAAGAACCGCGCAAGTCAGCCTCAGAGCGAAGACGCTGGTCTTCGTCTTCAGTTTCATCGGTGCGTCGTGGCTGTTCGACAATAATATCCGGCGATACACCCAAAGCCTGAATCGACCGCCCTGACGGTGTGTAGTAGCGTGATGTCGTCAGGCGCATTGCTCCGTTGCCCCGTAGCGGCATAACCGTTTGCACAGACCCTTTACCAAAACTTTTGGTGCCCACAACAATTGCGCGTCGATGGTCCTGCAAGGCTCCTGCAACAATTTCTGACGCTGATGCGGAACCTCCATTGATCAAAACCACAACAGGTTTGCCTTGAGCCAAATCATCTGGCGTCGCATTGAACCGCTCGCCATCTGCCGGGTCACGCCCGCGGGTCGAAACGATCTCGCCCTTTTCTAAAAAGGCATCAGACACACGTATTGCCTGCGACAGCAAGCCACCGGGATTGTTGCGCAAATCAATAATCACACCATTGATTTCGTCAATTCCACCCGCTGTTACAATCTGCTTTGCCAAACCATCCGCAAGATTGTCATATGTTTGGTCATTAAAGGTAGAGACACGCAAAACAACAGTGTCGCCTTCCAGTCGTGCACGCACCGCAGTCAGACGGATCGTATCGCGAATAATTGAGATATCGAAGGGTTCCGGCTCACCTTCGCGGACAACTGTGATTATGATCTCGGATCCGACCGGACCGCGCATCATATCCACCGCCTCGTCTAATGTTAGACCCAAAACACTTTCATCATCTACATGCGTGATAAAGTCACCGGCCTCAACACCAGCTGCATCTGCTGGTGTACCATCCATGGGAGCAACGACCTTAATAAAGCCTTCTTCCTGAGTAACTTCAATCCCAAGTCCGCCAAAGCTACCGCGCGTCTGGACCCGCATATCAGCAGCATCATCAG
Source organism: Pseudoprimorskyibacter sp. (assembly GCA_029251265.1). Taxonomy (GTDB): domain Bacteria; phylum Pseudomonadota; class Alphaproteobacteria; order Rhodobacterales; family Rhodobacteraceae; genus JAQXDR01. The sequence goes on from JAQXDR010000013.1 coordinate 2,099, forward strand.
GTGACAGGTACCCCGAATGCGGGTCCAAAGAACTAAGCATGCCATCAATGGCGGCCTCGATCAGGTCAGAACTGTCCACTTCTTCCACATACTGCGACCGGATCCGTTCAAATATATCACCGAACAAATCCAGCTGTTCATAGACGCTGCTGTTAGACCGCGATTCTTGCGCCACCAGAGGAGCGACGAACTGGGTTGTAGCGATAACTCCGGCGAGAGTACCCCCAACAGCGGCCATTACCAGTTTTCTCATATCTCTTAATCCTCTTTGACCTCGAACCAGGTGAGCGGATCCACCGGGACCCCGTCCTGTCTGATCTCTATATAGAGTGTCTCTGACCGCAGAACTCCAGTATTTTCACGTGACTGTGATGTCGCATCCAATGTGTCCCCCATCAGCCCCACTGGCGCACCTTTGGGCAAGACTTCGCCTAACGTCCCAAACAAACGTGCCATTCCCGTTAAAATAATCAGCAAATCAGGCGCCGGTTCCAGAATGGCGACCATGCCCTGTCCCTGCATGGGACCACGAAAGCGCAGTGTGGAGGCTGCCGGCGCCATAACCAATGCCTTAGGCTCGGTCGCAAAGACAATTCCGGGACGTCGAACGCCGGCTGCGTCTGCTTCTTCGGGGCGACGCACGATGGTGCCAAGCGCAGGCCAAGCCAACTGCCCCCTGCGCGCGCTTATGTCAGCTTGGGCCGCTGTATCACCCGTTCGCATTTGCAAGGCAGTCGCAAGCTGATCCAAGGTTTGTGCGTCATTTGCAAGTAACGCCATGCGAACCGGATCCTCGGCATATTTCATCGGTAAATTTGTACGGGCGGCGACCGCCTGACTTAATGCCAGCCGCGCTGTTTGCACCTGCACCAAACCCGCCTGAAGGTTTTCAATGATATCGCGCCTGAGCTGCCGCAAGGATGCTATTTCTGTAATCTTTGACCGTAAATCGGATGCTTGGGCTGCCAATGCTGGTGTCAGCCCCGAAATCATCATGCCAGCGCGCACAGTGCCCAAGGGCCCCTCTGGGTGCAAAACGGTTTCCGCACTTCCGGCGCGCGATATCCCCTGCAGGGCCCCCAAAAGCTGCGTGATTTCAACCTCTCGGATTGCCAAGATACCCGATAACTGGGTTTCCCGAATGGTCGCCACTCGCAGACCTTGGCGTGCAGCAGACAAACCGTTCTCGTAAGCCTGCACAGTCGTGGTCAATGCCGCCACGCGATCTTGCGCGCCATCCACACGATTAAGAAGCTGTCGTGCGGCCACCAATTGCTGCGCTGCATCGCGGGCGTACTCTGCCGCGCCTTCAGACATAACAGGACCAGCACACAAGAATAGGACCAGTACCAGCGCTCGCATCATTGGCGGATCAGGCTTTCACCCGTCATCTCAGCAGGTTTCGGCAGGCCCATCAGATCTAACAGCGTAGGTGCCAAATCAGCAAGCCGACCATCTGAAAGAGTAACCCCTTCCGCTCCCCCGAACAGGATCACCGGAACAGGGTTGAGCGTGTGCGCGGTGTGCGGTCCCCCAGTTTTTGGATCGATCATCGTTTCGCAATTGCCATGATCCGCGGTGACAATCATCACACCACCGACCTCTTTTATTGCCTCAATCACCTGACCAAGACCTGCATCTACAGCTTCACATGCGCGGATTGCAGCGTTCAAATCACCTGTATGTCCAACCATGTCCGGGTTGGCGTAATTTGTCACTATCAGATCATAGCCGGCGTTGATCGCACTGACAAAGCTGTCCGTTACCTCGGTTGATGACATCTCAGGCCGCAGATCATACGTGGCCACCTTTGGGGACGCGGGCATATAGCGGTCTTCGCCCTCTTCCGGAGCCTCTTGTCCGCCATTCAGAAAAAAGGTCACATGAGGATATTTTTCGGTCTCAGCCAGCCGGAACTGACGCTTTCCCTGTTTGGCAACCCACGTGCCAAGCGTGTTAACGATGCTGTCCTTAGGGTAGGCTGTGGTCATGTATGCGTTATGTGCGTCTGAATACTGAACCATGCCCAAAAAAGCAGACAAATGGTGTGCCCGACGGTCAAACCCATCAAACTGTGGCGCACCAATTGCCGCAAGGATTTCGCGCGCGCGATCCGCACGAAAATTCAGACAAAAGATCCCATCTCCGGGCTTCAGGCCCCCGTAGCCGTCAATCACTGTGGGCAGAATGAACTCGTCACTGACACCCGAGGCATAAGCCTGCATCACGGCACTTTCAGGAGTGTCGGCATGAACACCCTTGCCTTTGGTGATGGCATCATAGGCCAGAGCCACCCGATCCCACCGGTTGTCCCGATCCAAGGCGTAATAGCGTCCAATAACAGTGCCAATTTTCGCCGTCTCTGGCAGATGAGTGTGCAGCTCCGGGATAAATCTGTCAGCAGATTTGGGCGCCACGTCCCGTCCATCCGTGAAGGCGTGTATGACAACAGGGACACCATGATCTGTCAGCATCTGCACGGTGGCACGGATGTGGTTGATATGGCCATGTACTCCACCGTCCGAACATACCCCCAGTAAATGTGCCGTACCGCCAGCCGCCTTGACCCGAGAGGCAAAATCCACAATCTCGGTATTTGTCTGATAAGATCCATCTTCTATCGCCAAATCGATTTGACCCAGATCCATCGCAACCACGCGCCCAGCACCAATATTGGTGTGACCAACCTCTGAATTGCCCATTTGCCCGGTTGGCAATCCAACATCAGGCCCATGGGTTATCAATGACGCATGTGGACAGGTCCTGATCAGCGCATCAATATTTGGTGTCTTCGCCAAATAAGGGGCGTTGTCATGCGTGGTGGGGCCAATACCCCAACCATCAAGTATCGTTAGGATCACGGGTTTGGACATGTATGGTCTCCGATGACGGTAGATACGGCCGTCCTACAGTCTTTCGCACAAAGCCGAAAGACCAAGCACACAAAAGTCGGCCCACGCGCCTACACTGCACAGACAGCGAAGCTGCCAAAAGTTAGTAATCGCGCTGCGCTTACGATCGTTTTAATGCCCCCAATCAGAAAACCCACACGCTTTTCATCCAAACGATTAGCCTTGCAGACTTTTGACCTCGATCGCTCCGTCTTCACGGGCCTGCATAGCCAACGCGGCTGCATGAGCCGCAGCAGCTGTCGTGTAATAAGGGATTTTGTCATACAGCGCGACCGAGCGGATTTCACGACTATCCTCGACGGCTGCCGCGTTTTCAGTTGTATTCATTACAAGCTGAATACCGCCATTTTTCATCATATCGACGACATTAGGTCTGCCTTCATAGACCTTTTTCACATCGCCACAGGTCAATCCATTTTCTTTCAGAAACCGCGCCGTCCCTTGCGTTGCCACCAGAGAAAAACCCAAATTTGCCAGAATTTGCGCAGTCTGAATCATCACCGGGGTCTTGTCTTCCTGTTTGACTGATAAAAAGACAGTGCCCTCTCGCGGTAGATCTGTTCCTGCGCCCATCTGCGCCTTTAGGAAAGCACGTGGGAACGATTTATCCCATCCCATCACCTCGCCAGTTGATCGCATCTCGGGACCAAGGATCGTATCGACACCTGGAAACCGTGCAAACGGCAACACAGCCTCTTTGACGCTGAACCATGGCATCATTGGATCCGCCAAGGTCATAGGATCCGCCAGTGGCAAGGCCGTGTCGTAGTCAGCTGTGGACGGATAGGGAGCGCGCAAGGGAAAATTGGACAGAGGCTCTCCTGCCATAATCCGCGCGGCAATCGACGCAATCGCACTGTCTGTCGCTTTGGCCACGAAGGGCACAGTCCGACTGGCACGGGGGTTCACCTCGATCAGATAAATTTCGCCATCTTTGATCGCAAATTGCACATTCATCAGACCAACAACATTCAATGCGAGCGCCAAAGCTTTGGTCTGACGGTTGATCTCGACCAATGTTGCGTCGTCCAGTGAATAGGGTGGTAAGGAACATGCACTGTCGCCCGAGTGCACTCCGGCCTCTTCGATATGCTGCATAATCCCGGCGACGTGCACCGCAGATCCATCACAAAGCGCATCGACGTCCAGTTCGACGGCACCAGACAGATAGCTGTCCAAAAGCACCGGACTGTCACCAGAGACCACAACCGCTTCGCGGATATACCGGTCCAGCTGAACCAAATCGCGAACGATTTCCATAGCGCGTCCCCCCAAAACATAAGAGGGACGAATCACCAAGGGAAACCCGATATCTTCGGCAATAGCCAGAGCCTGCGCGTCAGTGGAGGCAATGCCGTTGCGTGGTTGCTTGAGCCCGAGGTCATTGACCAAGGCCTGAAAGCGTTCGCGATCTTCGGCCAAATCAATCGAATCGGGCGTTGTTCCCAGAATCGGGATGCCTTCTTCTTTCAATGCATTGGCCAGCTTCAGCGGTGTCTGTCCGCCAAACTGAACAATCACCCCGTGCAATGTGCCATTGTCTTGTTCTACGCGCAGGATTTCCATGACGTGTTCAAATGTCAGTGGCTCAAAATACAACCGGTCTGATGTGTCATAATCAGTCGACACGGTTTCTGGATTGCAGTTGATCATAATCGTTTCGTAACCCGCATCGGTGAGTGCAAAGCAGGCGTGGCAGCAGCAATAATCAAACTCGATCCCCTGTCCGATCCGGTTCGGACCACCGCCCAAGATGACAACCTTTGTGGCATCGGAGGGGCGGGCCTCGCACTCTACCTCACCCATCATCGGGGCCTCGTAGGTCGAATACATATAGGGTGTTTGCGCTTCAAACTCGGCCGCACAGGTATCGATCCGTTTAAAGCTTGCCACGACGCCTTCAGCCAGACGCATGTTGCGCACGGCGGATTCTGTCTGGCCCGTCAAAATCGCCAGACGGGCATCCGTGAACCCCATCATTTTGAGTGCACGCAATTCTTTTGACGTGGTCGGCAATCCATTGGCTCGCACGTCTTCTTCGGTGTTCACAATTTCGCGGATGCGTTCCAGAAACCAAGGATCGAAGCTGGTCGCACCAATGATTTCGTCGTTGGTCAAACCGTGGCGCATCGCTTGTGCAATAGTCCGCAACCGATCAGGAGTGGCAACAGACAGCGCCTTAATGATTGCCGCCTTACTTTCGGAAAGCCAGTTCAAATAGGCGTCCCTGTGCTCCCAAGTCTCTTCGAAACGCATGTACCTTGAGGGCGTCGGGTTCGGCGAAAGCCCCGGAATCTCTACCTCGTCAAAACCGGTCAGGCCAGATTCCATAGATGCGAGCGCTTTTTGAAGGGATTCGTGAATGGTGCGGCCAATCGACATCGTCTCACCGACGGATTTCATGGCCGTGGTAAGGTAGGGTGCGGATCCCGGGAACTTTTCAAAGGCAAACTTGGGAATCTTTGTCACGACATAGTCTATGGTTGGCTCAAAGCTGGCCGGTGTCACCTTGGTGATGTCGTTGTCCAGTTCATCCAGCGTATACCCGATCGCCAGTTTTGCAGCAATCTTTGCGATGGGAAATCCGGTTGCTTTGGAGGCCAACGCAGATGAGCGCGATACACGCGGGTTCATTTCGATCACAACCATACGGCCGGTTTCAGGGTTCACGGCCCATTGTACGTTTGACCCGCCGGTCTCAACACCAATTTCACGCAGCACTGCAATAGATGCATTCCGCATCATCTGGTATTCTTTGTCCGTAAGGGTCAGCGCCGGTGCAACGGTGATGCTGTCGCCGGTATGAACACCCATCGGGTCAATGTTTTCGATGGCGCAGACGATGATCGCGTTGTCGGCTTTGTCTCGCACGACTTCCATCTCGAATTCTTTCCACCCCAAAAGGGACTCGTCGATCAGAATTTGGCCGACGGGTGACGCGTCCATGCCAGAGCGGCAGAAGTGGACATAATCGTCGCGGTTATACGCCACACCACCACCGGTACCGCCGAGGGTAAATGCAGGTCTTATAATCGCCGGAAGCCCGATGTCGTCCAAAGCCTCTAACGCCTCGGCCAAACCGGTATCCAGATCGAACTTGCCGTTAGCGGTCTTTGGCGCTGTCACAATCGCGGCGCGCGGGTTTTCCAGACCGATCCTGTCCATCGCCTCACGAAACAGTTTCCTATCTTCGGCCATTTCGATCGCGTCACGATTTGCACCGATCATCTCAACATTGAACTTGGCAAGAATACCCATCTCTTCCAGTGCCAGCGACGTATTCAAGCCAGTTTGCCCGCCCATCGTCGGCAACAACGCGTCGGGACGTTCTTTTTCTATGATCTTCGCAACGACCTCGGGGGTGATTGGTTCTATGTAAGTGGCGTCTGCCAGACCCGGATCGGTCAGAATCGTCGCCGGGTTCGAATTTACAAGGATCACCCTGTAGCCTTCTTCGCGCAGCGCCTTGCAGGCTTGTGCACCCGAGTAATCGAATTCGCAGGCCTGTCCGATCACAATAGGGCCTGCGCCGATGATCATGATGGAGCTGATATCGGAGCGTTTGGGCATGGCAGACCTCTGGGATTGAATGGGTTCGCAAATTGTCCTGCGTTATAGTGGTACGTCGGTCAACCGCAAGCGCTCTTGGGCGACAAAAGCAAATGAGCGAGGCCACCCAAGTGCCCAATGACCCAAATTCGACAGCCTTGGCGGGGAAGGCATCCGCTAACAACGTGTGATTTGGATCACTTTGGCAACACGTGGGATGTGATTCCATCATGCAGCCATTTTGATTATTTCGATCACGTATTTTGTCTTGTTCGGCTCACGAGCTTGCCACTTAAAAACTTAAACAGGTTTTGCACAATCTAAAATTGGCTCTTTCAATCGGCAAGAATTGTGAACAAGACCGCAATTGATCTTGATCAATGCAGCATTTTCACCGGTTTTTGGTTGACTTTGGCAGGCTGGCGGGATGTATCCAGCTCGTTCAATCAATTATCGGTCGGAGACCACCCATGCACGCCTATCGCAGCCATACCTGTGCCGATCTGAAAAAGGCCAATGTCGGTGAAACCGTCCGCCTGTCCGGATGGGTTCATCGAATCCGCGACCATGGTGGCGTGTTGTTTCTCGACCTGCGCGATCATTACGGTATGACGCAGGTGATTTGTGATCCTGACAGCCCGGTTTTTTCCCAGGTCGAAAAAGTTCGAAGCGAATGGTGCATCCGAATTGATGGCAACGTCAAAGCGCGCGATGAAAGCCTTGTTAATCCAAAGCTCAATACAGGTGAAATCGAAGTTTTTGCACGCGACCTTGAAGTTCTGGGGGCTGCCGAAGAATTGCCTTTGATGGTTTTTGGCGATCAGGAGTATCCAGAAGAAACCCGCCTTAGGTATCGCTATCTTGACCTGCGGCGCGAGGTCATGCAGCGTAATATGACGCTTCGCTCAGATGTTGTTGCATCGATCCGCAAACGTATGTGGGGCGAAGGTTTCCGCGAATACCAAACACCAATCATCACGGCATCTTCGCCCGAGGGTGCCAGAGATTTTCTGGTTCCATCGCGCCTGCATCCAGGAAAATTCTACGCCCTGCCGCAAGCCCCACAGCAATTCAAGCAGCTGATTATGGTGTCTGGCTTTGATAAATATTTCCAGATTGCCCCCTGTTTTCGTGATGAAGACCCCCGTGCCGACCGCTCTCCGACTGACTTTTATCAGCTGGATATGGAGATGTCCTTTGTTTCGCAGCAGGATGTGTTCGACACGATCAGCCCTGTCATCGCCGGCGTCTTCGAAGATTTTGGTGGTGGCCGCGTGGTTGATGCGCCTGACGATTGGCCGCAGATCCCATACAAGACCGCCATGCTGGAGTATGGCAGTGACAAACCCGACCTCCGCAATCCCATCAAAATGCAGGTGGTGAGCGACCATTTCCGCGGATCAGGCTTTGCCATCTTTGCAAAGCTTCTGGAACAAGAGGGCACTGAAATTCGTGCGATCCCAGCGCCCAAAGGCGGCTCGCGGAAATTCTGCGACAGAATGAACGTCTTTGCCCAGAAAGAGGGCCTGCCCGGGATGGGTTATATCTTCTGGCGGGATCAAGGAAACGGCATGGAGGCCGCAGGACCACTGGCCAAAAACATAGGCCCCGAACGTACCGAAGCGATCCGCCAGCAATTGGGTCTTGGCGTGGGAGACGCTGCATTCTTCCTTGGCGGGAAACCAGCAAGCTTTGTGAAAACTGCCGCCAAGGCACGCGTGGTTATCGGCAATGAGCTTAAACTGACCGATGAAAACAGATTCGCCTTTGCATGGATCGTAGATTTTCCGATTTACGAAAAAGACGAAGAAACGGGCAAAATCGATTTTGAACACAACCCGTTTTCAATGCCACAGGGTGAAATGGCTGCTCTGGAAGGAAACCCTCTGGACGTTAAGGGCTTCCAATACGACCTCGCATGTAACGGGTACGAACTTGTTTCTGGTGCAATCCGTAATCACCGTCCTGAAATTATGTTCAAAGCGTTTGAAATCGCAGGTTATGGCGAAGACGAGGTACGCAAAAGATTTGGCGGTATGGTAAATGCTTTCCGCTTTGGGGCTCCACCACATGGCGGCTGCGCAGCTGGTATTGACCGCATCGTGATGTTGCTGGCTGATCAGCAAAACATTCGTGAGGTCATTATGTTCCCGATGAACCAGAGAGCCGAAGATCTTATGATGGACGCGCCATCTGAACCCCTATCCGAGCAATTGATGGAACTGCGCCTGCGGGTCATGCCCGAGGACTAAAGTATTCGGATAAAATGACTGTTTTGAAAATTTCAGGCAGCGGGCTTAAAGCTTGCTGCCTTTTTTGTTGCGATATATTCTGGATATCCCATTCTTGAAAGTTAAAAAGGACGTATTGTGGCAATGACGACCTTAACGGAATGAATAGGTGACAGACATGTCGGACCGTCCTCTTGGGCCTGTTATTGATAATTGGATACCACCACCTTTGCCCGGACCTCCGAGTTTGATCGGACGATGGTCCAGGGTCGAGCCGCTGAATGCCGCGCGCCATGGGCAAGCCCTTTATAATGCATTGGCCGGACATGATTGGGTGTTTGATTATCTAAGCGAACGTCCTTTTTCCGACCCAGGATCCTATGGTGCGTTTTTATCTGATGCGGCCGCGCGACCGGATTTTCGGTTTGTCGCGTTATGCGATGCCTCAGGCACTGCGTTTGGGCTAGCAAGCTATATGCGCATGTCGCCTGACGTTGGGGTTATCGAAGTTGGAAATATCTGCATTGCCCCAAGCGGTCAAAAATCCACCAAAGCGACAGAGGCTCTGTTCTTGATGATGAAATGGGCTTTTGACGTCGGTTACCGAAGGTATGAATGGAAATGCAATGCGCTGAATGTGCCCTCTCGGCGTGCGGCGCAACGCCTCGGTTTCAGCTATGATGGGCTTTTTCGCAAGGCAACAATTGTCAAAGGTCGCAGCCGGGATACAGCATGGTTTTCAATCATCAACGATGAATGGCCGGATCTATGTAAGGCGTTTACCCACTGGCTTGATCCCACAAACTTTACTGCTGACGGCAGCCAGATTGAACGGTTGAGCGCATTGACGTCGCCTTTTTTGGTTGTTTGCGACCCGATTGTGAGCCGCAATGATCATTACCCTGAAAAAACCTATTTTCAAAATAAGCCAAAAGCAGATCGCTAAATAGCGATCCGATCTGTTAATCGTGATTTAATCTCACCCCGCAAACGTGTCAAAGGCAATCCCCAAGAGTCACCCGCCGTACGCGCTTTTACCAGATCACGGGTGGCCTGTGCCAAATCAGTATCGCCTGCACTATCTGCGACACCTGCAAGAAATTGGGTCACATAATCAAAAACAGGTTCTGCGCCATTCAACAGATCATCAGCATGGGCCATATCATCCCAAAAGGCGACTGGGTCCGGTTGAATGGGTTCATCACGGACCAATCTCAGACCCTCTGGCCGCATTTCCGCAGGTAGAAGGGATAAAATCATATTCTGAAACTCAACTAGACTTTGCAATGGCTTGTCTAGAAACCCATCAGCACCCGCAGCTATTGCTTCATCTTCTACGAAGCTATCACCACTGACCGCCAAAATTACCGGCACTTTTTGTGGGGCACTTACAAGATCACGGATCAAATCAGCCCCACTGCCATCGGGTAATCCCATGTCAACAATGATAATTGTTGGACGATAAACTTTGAGGTGCCGGCGCGCCGACTGCAGACAATCTGCGCGCCTAATACGCGCGCCACTGCGCAGGCACAACAGCCGCATAGCATCACAAGCATATCTGCTGTCTTCAACGACAAGCACGGTTAATCCCAAAAAGGGACGATTGGGCGTAGGCCGCAAAGCGGCGGGGTGACGGTCATTATCTGTCATCGGGGACCTCCTTGCCGAGTCGTCTCCATGATCTGTTCAACCTGCCTAACAGGCGGTTAATAGCCGCACCATCTTGCGGCCTGATGTGCAAATCGGCATGACGGCGAGGCAACAGGAACACAGGAGCTTAAAAATGATCGGACGCTTAAACCATGTAGCAATCGCTGTCCCCGATCTAGAGGCCGCGTCAGACCAATATCGCAATGCACTTGGGGCCAAGGTTGGCGCGCCTCAGGACGAACCCGACCACGGCGTGACTGTGGTCTTTATTGAACTGCCCAACACCAAGATTGAATTGCTGTATCCGCTTGGTGAAAACAGCCCTATTCAAAGCTTTTTAGACAAAAACCCTTCGGGAGGCATGCATCATGTTTGTTACGAGGTGGATGACATTCTAGCCGCTCGGGATACGCTCAAAGCATCAGGCGCGCGCGTTTTGGGCACAGGCGAGCCAAAAATCGGCGCACATGGCAAACCAGTCCTTTTTCTGCATCCTAAAGATTTTAACGGCTGCCTTGTCGAACTGGAAGAGGTCTGAGATCAACCTAACTAACAACTTGTAAGGTATGCCAAACCACTTTGCCCAGACGGGTCTTTAGGAGAGAAACAATGTCCATCACCTCAGCCATCGTCTTGTTTGCCGTGATATGGTTTTTGACATTTTTAGTCGTTATCCCCTTTCGCGTTCAGACGCAGGGGGATTTGGGAGACGTCTTGGAAGGTACCCAGGCGGGATCACCGGAACACCACCATTTAAAGACCAAAGCTTGGATCACAACTGGCATTTCGGCAGTTCTATGGGTGGTCATCTTTTCTGTGATCGTTACAGATTTCATTACCTTAGAAGATATTGACCTGTTCCAGTATCTCGCCCAACCCGATTTTGACTGATTGAGCTAGCTTGTGCTGCTGCACTGCACGGACAAAGGGGCCTGCACCTAACAGGTGCCTTTTTTGGCCCCAAGACCCCTAAAATTATCTTATCCGATGATAGATATGTGTGAATGTGGCAGCTCCCAAAATTGGGATGAACAGGTTTAATAAGGGTATCGACAAAGGCACGGCAACGAAAATTCCCGCCAGCCAGATCACCCCCAGATTTTCACGCCGCAGGACCTGTGCCTCAGCTCTGCCCACCCGCCTGATTGCAGCCATCGTGAAATATTCGCGGCCCAACAAGAAACCGTTCATCAACCAGAATATGAACGGGGCTGCAAACGGTAATAAAAGGTACAGGCCAAACGCCAATAGATTTGCCACAATCAATTGACCCAAAAATAGCAGACTGTCTGTCAGAGCTTCGGACAAGGGCACACGCCGCGCTTTTGGCAAATGCGCATAATGCCGATCCTCTACCGCCTGTGCTATTTCATCCAGAAACAACGACGTAACAGCAGAGCACACGGGCACCATTAAAAAGACACTTAGCACGAAAGTTGCAAAAAAGGCACCTACACCCGCCAGAATGCCAAGCCCTGCGACTTCTCCTATGAATGGAAGCACAATGGTTTCCGGGGTTGCCCACGATACCAGCCCCTGAACGGCGAACATTGCGGCCACCAAAAGTGCCAATGTCAGACCCACACCTCGAAAGAAAACTCGGCGGAAACGGGGCTCTCCGATTTGTCCAAGCGTCTTGAAAAATGCTGTGAAGATCATGTGCGCCAGTCCACTTTTTTAGCCAGATCCGGGCGGGGTCGCTCTGGCGGAATAGAGGTTTCGGTTCCGATATGTATAAATCCTGCAACTTGTTCGTGCGGAGCAAGCCCCAAAGATGTTTGCATTAAATCTGGATCGTGCGAGGCCCAACCAGATAACCAATTGGCCCCCCACCCGGCCGCGAGCGCCGCATTCAATAAAGCAAGACAAACAGCGCCAGCCGAATATGTTTGCTCAATGGCTGGAATTTTAGGGCTGTCCACGGGGGATTCGACCACAACCACAGCCAATGGACTGTTGGCAAATGCATCACGGGCTTTGGCTGCCTCTTGTGGCGGCTTGTTCAAGGCATTCGCCCGAATTTCTGTATCTGCCGCCAAATCATCCAATGCGTTGCGCTCCAGCACAATGAAACGCCATGGTTCCAATTTGCCATGATCCGGAGTCCGTGCAGCAGCCGTTAACAACGTTTCAAGTGTCGCACGATCAGGTGCAGGGGCAGTCAAAGTTTTTGCCGGGCGCGAACGGCGGCCCAGAAAAAAGGACAGAGCTTCGGGGTTGGGGGTCGGCATCATATACTCCGAAAGAAGGGCGTCTGAAGCATATGTCTGCGATGCGCATCAGGGTTTCAAGGGTAGGTGACAAATTTAGTATGGTTTTCCGGTTGGGAACAGACGACAAACCAAAAGTTTTGAGGCGCCTCTTTCATGTTGCCACGCATCAAAAGAAACCATCCTCAAAAAGCATTATACGTGTATCAGTTCAACCTGTTAGGCAAAACTGCCGTGGCAAAACCATCCTCCTGTCTTCAATCCACCATGTGCAAAATACAACCACAACCGGTCACCCTGTTCAGTATCAACTTGCCAGTAATCCCTTGGTCCATTTCGCCAATCGGGATCGTCCAGCCACCATTCCGGTGTGATCCGCTCAGGTCCCAGCGCGCCGGTGCATGCAAAATTACGACTGCGCCAACGGAATGTTGCGGGTATTCTAGGTCCTTCTTCTGCCATCACCGGCTCTGGCTGAAACAAGACCAATGGGCGGGGCTGCAATCGCTCAGGCCAGTGATCTGCCCGCTGCGACCATGCTGCAGCGAGCACTTGAGAACTTTTTTCAGGTAAATGGCTTTCAGCAGGGTGTCGTCGGGTGATCGCATCCAATCCAACACGGGCACCCAAACGAGCAATAAGATCATCAAGCGCAGAACTTTGCGCAAGGCGCGCTTGGACTTTGCGCCCGGCATCCATGTGACCTGTGACCGTACGGGCGTGTACTGGCTCATGCTGCACCGCCTGCAATCGTAACATGTCAATACCGTGCCCGGCATCAAGATCATCCAACTTCATCCGTAGCAGTGGCAGCACCCGATCAGGATCAAAGCTGGGCCGCGCCAATCCCACAGTGATCCACTGCATGCTTCCATCACTGCGCCAAGCTTCAAGTCGTAAGGATCGTACACCCTGACCCTTGGCCTCGAGTGTTTGGCATAACCGCGGCAAAAGTCGATCCAAAGCCGCCGACACATCCTCTTTCAAACCGATTGGATCCGGCAAATTCAACCGTACTGCAAAATGATCAGGAGGCGCGGCCGGGTTCACAGGTTCGGGTGCAGACCCCAATGCCTGATCCAGCCGCAGCACCAATCCCCTTCCAAACCGGCGTGCCAATCCAGCCCGGGGCTGACCGGTTAAATCACCGATACGCCGCAGGCCAAGCCGGGCAAGATCTTGCACCACCTCTGATTCAAGCCGCAGCGCAGCTACAGGCAAAGACGCAAGCGCACCATGAGTTTTACCGGGCGCTGCAATCTGACCTACCTCTGCCCGAGGTGCCATTGCCACTGGCGCCATACCACCCCGTTCCCAGTGCCGTCGCTTGCCAGCACGCGATCGCGTCGCCCGGGCTTCTTGATCAATTGCATCACCAGAGCGATGGGATCCGGGTGCCATTCCCCCAAATCGCGCCAATGCCCAAGCCGCCCCCAGTGTATCGGCAATACCCATTCGAACACTGAGCCCCAAATCTGCACAGTCATCTTGCACCTGAGCAATAAGGGCCGTTTCACCCCCAAAAAGATGTGCACAGCCTGTCAAATCAATGATCAGCGCATCTGGCGCCTCATGCGCAACCCACGGTGAAAACTTGCCTGCCCATCGGTGTAGAACACCCAAAAAAGCCGCCTCTGCATGAGGATTTTGCTGTCGGGTCAAAAGAGTGGCACACATGGCATGCGCATCCCGCAATGGTTGTCCCACATGTAATCCCGCCTCTGAGGCCAGCTGCGACAACGACGCCACAACCTGCGTCTGCCCTATATCACGCACGACAACCAAAGGCGCTTCGGCCAAAAGCGGATCGCGGCGGATCAGGCGTTCCGCCCCCAATCGGGGAAACCATATAGAAAGGATACGTCGGTGCGGCATCAGACCATCACATCGGGCAGCGCGATTTGTTCACTATTTGTTCTATTTTGGTTAGACACCGGAGTCGAGTCTTGCTTTCATAGGCGATCCTACTGCTCTGTTTGGCACCAATCCATTGCCTGCATTTCTTGCAAACGGCTGGCCGTGCGTTCAAATTCGAAACTGCCTGTGCCTTCGATATACAAACTGCCTGGATGGGCGGCAGCACTGATAATTACCTGCACACGCGCCTCGTACAACGCATCGATAAGGGTCACAAAACGTTTGGCCTCGTTAAAATTGTCGCGCGACAGTCGTGGGATATCCTCAAGAATAAGGACCCGCACTGTCTGCGCCAGTTTCAGATAATCTGCCGGACCCAGGGGTTGCCCACATAAATCGTAAAATGATGCCCGCGCCACACCGTTGTGGTACTGCGGCAGCGTGACCAAACGGCCTTTGACTGCCAGCTCAAGACTCTGCGAGTGACCATTGGTCAATCCATCCCAGATGGACTCAATCTGTGCACGTGCCGCTGCATCATTGGGCGTAAAATAAACCGGTGATCCCGCCAACCGCCCCTGCCGATGATCCGTAGGAGAGGCAAGCTCGGACACCTCGAGCCGCTCACAAATCAAATCAATGAAAGGCAGAAACAGCTGCCGGTTCAAACCGTCTTTGTACAGATCTTTTGGTGCCCGATTCGAGGTTGTGACAACCACCACCCCTGCTGCAAACAGCATTTCGAACAGACGGCCAACAATCATCGCATCGGTGATATCGGTGATCTGCATCTCGTCAAAAGCCAAAAGACGGACGTCATCACAGACTTTTTTAGCAACTGGAGCCAAGGCATCCCGAGCGTCAGCCTGACGCGCCTCGTGCATACCACTGTGGATTTCTTGCATGAATGCATGGAAATGCACCCGTCGCTTCGGCACATCCGTGGCCTCGGCAAACAGATCCATCAACATGGATTTTCCACGTCCAACCCCACCCCAGAGATACAAACCCTTGGGCGGGTCCGGCGCACGGCGAAAAAATCCGCGCTTTTGTGGTTGCATCAAAGCTGTGCGGATCTGTTCAAAACTGGGCAAAATCGCTTCTTGAGCGGGATCATGCGCGATCTCACCCGCCGCCACGTGCTTGGCGTAAATGTCCTGAAGCCTCACCATATCCGCCCGATACCGCGTCCAACCAAGATGTCCAAGCCCTGTTTGATCACAAACTTTCGTTGATGCCATAAACACTTCTGTTTTGACCTTGATTGAACAATGCGTATTCTGCAAAAAACTGCAGGAGCCGCCCATGAAACGGCATGACTCAATCTTTACGCCTGTTTTGATTACCGGCTGTTTCATCATGCTGGTAAGCTTTGCAGTTCGGGCCAGTTTCGGTGTGTTCCAGATTCCCATTCAGGAAGAATTTGGCTGGCTGCGATCCGAATTCTCGATGGCTATTGCCATTCAAAATCTTGCATGGGGCTTTGGTCAGCCAATCTTTGGCGCATTGGCCGAACGTATTGGAGACCGGCGTGCAATCTTTTTCGGAGCAATCGCCTATGCCGCCGGACTGGTGTTATCGTCCTTCGCTGTTACACCCGGTGCGCATCAAATTCTGGAGATATTTGTAGGCTTTGGCATTGCAGGTACCGGATTTGGCGTAATCCTTGCCGTGGTTGGACGCGCCTCGAGCGACGCAAATCGTTCCATGAGCTTGGCGATTGCCACAGCCGCAGGCAGCGGGGGGCAGGTTATTGGCGCCCCCATCGCAGAATGGCTGCTGACCATGATGAGCTGGCAATGGGTATTTGTTGTCTTTGCCGCCACTATCATGGCCAGTATGCTGGCCTTGCCTGCCATTCGTGCCCCTGCGGTATCAAAGGCGGAACTTGAACAAAGCATGGGTCAGATACTGACCCGAGCGTTTCGCGACCCCTCTTACACGCTGATATTTCTGGGTTTTTTTAGTTGCGGCTATCAGCTGTCTTTTGTAACAGCACATTTTCCCGCCTTTGTGACAGAGCTTTGCACACCGATCAGCCCGGGCGGGACGCTGTATTCCATCGGGATTACAACAACATCTGCTCTTGGTGCGCTTGCCATTTCGTTGATTGGACTGGCCAATATCTTTGGGACCTTGCTGGCGGGGTGGGCCGGGAAATACTGGCCAAAGAAATACCTTCTGGCGGGGATCTATACAGGGCGCACCATTATCGCTGCGCTGTTCATAATGTTCCCGATTACGCCTACTTCGGTTATTCTGTTTTCGGTTACGATGGGATCATTATGGCTGGCGACGGTTCCTCTGACGTCGGGCCTTGTCGCGCATATCTATGGGCTGCGCTATATGGGGACATTGTATGGCATCATCTTCTTCAGCCACCAATTGGGAAGCTTTTTGGGCGTATGGCTGGGTGGGCGGATGTATGATCTCAACAATGGCGATTATACTGCCGTTTGGTGGATCGGTGTGGGTGTCGGCGCTTTTAGCGCAATTGTACATCTTCCTGTTCGTGAAAAACCCCTGCCTCAGCCGACTGCGGCCTAGGCAACGGGCCCTTGCAACAGGCCTTCGGACACCAGTCGGTCCTGCCAGCCGTCAGGCGTGGTGAACAGATGCGTCTGCCAGCCCCGACCCTGCGCCGCGGCAATATTGTCCGCGCGATCATCTGCAAACAACAGCCTGTCGGGCGCGATGCCACTGTCATGTTCCAAGATCTCATAAATACGCGCATGAGGTTTGACGTGTGACAGGTAGCCCGAGATATAACGCCGATCAAATTCGGTCAAAAAGGGATAAGCAGTCTCTGCCAGTTCAAAGGTGCCAATACCAAAGTTGGATAGTGCAAATACTGGCATACCCTTGGCACGCAACGCACGCAGACATGCCACAGACACAGGGATTTCAGGCGCGGCCAGCTCAAGCCAGTTATCATGCCACATACGGATCTCGGACTGCCATTGTGGATAACGGGCAGCACAGTCATAGACGGTTTTTTGAAAGGATGCGCCTATGTCGATCTCTTCATTCATGGCATGCAGGTCGACATCGGCAAACATGGCACGACGGCGCTCTGGTCCTATGACACGGTCATAGAAACGTTCTGGAACCCACTCAATCAGAACATTCCCAATGTCAAAAACAACCGCATCAATAGACATCTTGGCTTCCTGTGTTCATGCTATTAGCCCCAACCTGCCGCAGATAGTCACAAAAGAAAAGTCAGCGTCGCACAGGTGCATCCTGAGCCAACGGCTTGCGCACGGCCTCGCGCCAGATCATGACCAGCCCAGACCCCAGAATTAAGGCAATCCCCACAAAGGCCACACGATCCGGTACTTCGGCAAAAATCAAATACCCCGAAAGCACACCCAACGGCATGGCCACATATTCAAACGGTGCAACCAAAGCGGCTTCTGCTGTGCGATAGGCCAGGCTGATCAGATACCCCCCCAGGCCGGTCGCAAAGCCCACCAGCACAAACAGGGCGATGTCTTGATATGCAGGCCAGATCCACGGGCGCAAAAGGAACTCCATTGATGGATTATCCCATCCCGAATAACGTCCATCACCCACAGCCAACCCCATGCCTGCGGACACCACAATAAAGACCAGCTGAACATAGACTGCCATCGCCACCGTTGTTTCTGTGCGGCGAATGTGGCGGGTCAACATATGCAGCAATGCATACCCCGTCGCGGCGATCAGAGGCAAAATAGCCACGCTTTGAAACGTACCCGCACCGGGACGCAGCATAATGATCACGCCGATGAACCCTACGGAAATGGCAATCCACCGCCAGGGCCCAACGGTTTCGCGCAGAAAAATGACGGAAAAAACTGTGATCAGCACAGGCGATATAAAGAACACCGCAACGCCTTCGGCCAAAGGCATCGCAGCAATACCCAAGAAAAAGGTCATGTTCGCCACGACAACGCAAAGACCGCGCAACAAATGCGCAACGGGACGACGGGTGCGCAAGGCGCGGAATCCTCCTTCGGCTGGCAGAAAAACCACAAGGACAAAAACCAACCCAATCAAAGATCGAATCAGCACCACTTCGTGAAGTGGATAGCCACCAGACAAAAACTTGACCGTGGCATCATTGATGGTGAAGCACATGGATGCGATCAACGCACTCAGGCTGCCCAGCATAGCGGGCGAAAGACGGGACATCATAGGTGCACTGGGACACCGGGTAATTGGCCAAGTCTAACTCAGGAACGACATAGTCTTGGTCGTTGTATGCCAAAGGCTCCCTAAAGCGGCTAAAACGTCTGGCCAGCACGCCGGATCTTTCGGACCTCTAGCCGGTCTGGGACACGCTCTGGCGCAACAACTGCTCCAATGCGTTCAGAAATTTGGAGCGGTCTGAGGAAGAGAATGTTCGTCCACCTTTGGATTGCCGGAACGGGTCAGCCGCACGCAAGTCGGAGGCTAAATTTCGCAACGCTAGCTGGGAGCCGATGTTCGCGTCCGTCAGAATGTCTCCGTTGGGTCGCAGAGCAACAGCGCCGTTTTCAATCACCCGCTGCGCCAAAGGGATGTCGGCCGTCACTACCACGTCGCCTGCACTGGCACGGTCGGCTATCCAGATATCGGCAGCATCTGGGTCCGATGGAACAACAACGATTTCAACCAAAGGGTTGCGCGACGGGCGAATGCCGCCGTTTGACACAAGAACCATAGGGTGCTTGTGGCGGGTCGCAACCTTTTCTGCCTCAAGCTTGACCGGGCACGCATCAGCATCAACGTAGATCATTCAGTCTTCCAACGCATCTGCGTGAAAAGCAATGTGGTCCGGCATCATGCTAGCCACAAAGAAATAACTATGGTCATATCCGGGCTGCATTCTGTGCACCCCATTCTGACGACGGGCCACCATGGCGTTGGCCAGTGCTTCGGGACGCAACAGGTCCAAAAACTGGTCGTTCGCGCCCTGATCTATCAAAACGGGACCGTCAACGCCCCGTTCCGCCATTTGAAGCGTCGCATCATGCCTGCTCCAAGACGATGGATCCACCCCCAGATAGGCAGTCAATTGCTTTTGGCCCCAGTCGCTGGCGGTCGGATTCGCTATCGGGGCAAAGGCACTGACGGATTTGAAACGCCCTGGCAGCGCCATTGCCAAGGTCAACGCCCCGTGCCCCCCCATAGAGTGTCCAGTGATCGCCTGGCGTGTCATATCAACAGAGAACCTCGCCCCGATCAACGCTGGCAGTTCTTCGGCCACATAATCCCACATGCGGTAGTGTGAGCTCCAAGGCGTTTCGGTCGCGTTCACATAAAAGCCCGCTCCCATGCCCAAATCATAAGCGTCATCATCCGCAACGCCATCCCCACGTGGGGACGTGTCGGGAAAGACCAGCGCGAGACCTTCTTGCGCGGCCCATGCTTGTGCGCCTGCTTTTGTCATCGCGTTTTCATGAGTACAGGTCAAACCGGACAAGTACCACAGAACAGGCACCGGACCGCGCAGGGCCTGAGGCGGCAAAAACAGGCCAAAGGTCATATCGCAAGCACATGCCGTCGATGCATGTCGATAAACACCCTGCACACCACCAAAGCAGCGATTCTCAGCTACGATTTCCATTTGAAAGCCCTCATGTTTGCATCACAGTACCAGCGATATCTGAAAGCAGCATGTGGGCCAAGGCCGACGACGGGCTGCCGGGATATCTGCCTAGACCGATGACAGCCCGACATCGACCGCATCCAGTATAGTCTGGACTTCGTTTTCGGTAATAACCAGCGGCGGGGACATAACGATTGTATTCGCAGCCAACCGGATCATGGCTCCTGCCTCATATGCCTTGGCGTGGATGTGTTTCATCGTTGGCATATCCATCGCAGCCTTGGTCGCGCGATCACTGACAAGTTCAATTCCGGACATCAAACCATGTCCCCCGCGCACATCTCCAATCACATCATATTTTTTCGCAAGCGCCTGAAGCCCTTCAAAAAGTTGCGTGCCACGTGCCGCCGCATTGGTTTTGGTATCAAGCCGCACTGTCTCGGACAGACAGGCCACAACCGCCGCTGCCCCCACAGGATGGGCGGAATAGGTGTAGCCGTGGAAAAAACTACCTTCGGTGCCAGAGCTTTCAAAAACTTCGGCCACTTTATCGCTGGCAAGCGCTGCGCCCACAGGAAAATAGGCAGATGTGATGCCTTTGGCGACGCACATCATATCGGGCTGCACGCCCCAGTGGCGCGCTCCTGACCAATCCCCGGAACGACCAAAGCCGGTGATCACCTCGTCCGAAATCATCAAGATCCCATGGCGGTCACAAATATCACGCATCAATGGCATAAAGCTTTGAGGGGGTACGATCACACCGCCAGCCCCTTGTATCGGCTCCATAATAAACGCAGCAATCGTACCGGGACCCTGAAACTGGATTTCGTCTTCGGCCGTTTGGGCGATGAGCTGGGCAAGGGTCTCAGGATCAGTTTCGTTATACGGATTGCGATAGGCAAAAGGCGATGGCAGATGGAAACATCCCGCCAAAAGGGGTTCATACGCGGTGCGAAAACGGTTGTTTCCATTGACGCTGGCCCCACCGAAATGCGTGCCGTGATACCCTTTTTTCAGGCTCAGGAATTTGGTCCGCGCTGGTTCGCCGCGCAGTTTGTGATACTGACGGGCCATGCGCAAACTGCTTTCCACACTGTCCGAACCACCAGAGGTAAAGAACACACGCGACATGCCATCTTGGGCAAAAAAGTCACGCACCATATAGCTGGCCTCGATTGCGGCGGGGTTCGTCGTCCCTGCAAAGGCTGAATAGTAGGGAAGATCGTAAAGCTGCTTGGCGATGGCCTCTTTGAGCACATCATTGGAATACCCAAGGTTCACACACCACAGCCCGCCGACACCATCAACAACCTCATGCCCGTCAAGATCGGTAATCTTGCTGCCGTGCGCTTTGGTAATGATCGTTGGCGGGTTTTGTCGGGCATCTCCGAAATGCGCCATAGGCTGCCATAAGTGACGGGCGTTATTTTCGCGCAGGAAGTTGTCGTCTTTCATGGCCGGCTCCAAGGGCTAAAAATCACATACCGTCACCCTGCCACGACCATGCGTCTGCGCCAAGAGGGATCACACCAAAGACATGTCACGCATTTTTAAACGCAGTTCGGAATAGTGCTTTATTTCTGATGCTGCCCCAAACGGGGTGGCGGTTGATCCAATACCAGATCTGCATCCGAGAATACGAACGGTGACCGAACGCCGGGAATGCCCTCTGGTTCGATCTTCAAACCACGCGCCTGAACCTGCGGGTCTGCAAAAACCTCGGCCATATCGTTGATGGGTCCGGCGGGTACGCCTTGCTCTTCGCATCCAGCCAGCAGATCGTCCTTGGTCCATTTGCGTGTCTTTGCCATGAGGCGGTCAATCATCGCTTCACGGTTTTTAACACGATCGCGATTGGTCAGATAATCGGGATCCATGGCCATCGCATCCAAGCCTAACAAAGCACACAAACGCTGATACTGCCCATCGTTGCCTGTTGCGATGATGATGTGACCGTCAGAACAGTCAAACACCTGATACGGCGTTAGATTCGGATGGTAGTTTCCAGTTCGCCCCGGGGATGTGCCGGTGGACATATAATTCAAAGCCTGATTGGCCATGGCCGACACGGCGCAATCCATCAAAGCCATATCTATGTGTTGTCCGCGGCCTGTGTTTTGGCGCTGATGGACTGCAGCCAGAATCGCGCTGACAGAATACAGACCGGTCAGCAAATCCGTCACGGCCACGCCCGCGCGCTGCGGCTGACCATCCGGATCACCCGTGATCGACATAAAGCCCGACATGCCCTGAATGATGTAGTCATAGCCCGCACGATGCGCATATGGGCCGGTTTGTCCAAACCCCGTGATCGAGCAGTAGATTATCTGTGGATGGCGCGCAGATACACTGGCAAAGTCCAAGCCGTATTTGGCCAGGCCCCCCACCTTAAAGTTCTCGATCAGTACATCTGCTTCGGACAAAAGGGCGTGCAGCGTAGCCTGCCCTTCGTCCGTGGCAAGATCAACAACAACAGACTGCTTGCCGCGGTTGCAGCTGTGAAAATAGGCTGCAAACGCGCCGCCTTCGCGATCGATAAACGGGGGGCCCCAGTTGCGGGTATCATCCCCCGCGGGCGATTCCACCTTGATCACTTCAGCACCTAGATCAGCAAGGGTCTGACCTGCCCACGGTCCTGCAAGAATGCGGGCAAGCTCTATGACACGCAATCCTGCAAGAGGGCCGTGGGGTGCTGCTTTTGCCATCAGTTTAAGGCATCATCAATAAGGCCGGACATCTCGCTGTAGGTCATATTGCTATGCAACTGGCCATCAATCAGGAATGACGGCGTCGAACTGATGCCATCACGTTCCACGTTTGACTGAAACCAAGCAACGAGGCCCTGCGCGGTCGCGCGATCTGTCAGACATGCCTCAAGCTTGTCATCAGCCATGCCAGCACGACGACCAATACGACGCAGGGCGTCTGCTACGGCAGCATCCGATCCGGCGCGCGCCCAGCTTTGTTGTTCGGAGTAAACAAGATCGGTGATACCAAAAAATTTGGCCGGTTCACAGCGTGCGACGAGGGATGCCCAAAGGCCGTACCGGTCAAAATAAACTTCGCGATAAACAAAGCGGATCTTGCCCGTGTCAATATAATTGGCTTTCAGGTCCTTGTAGGCTCCTGCGTGAAAGCTGGCACAATGCGGGCATGTGTAGCTGGCATATTCCACAACCTCGACTGTCGCGTCGGGGTTGCCTAACACCATCTCCTGCACCGCTGCGGCGGCTTGTTGTTCTGTGGTGGCCTCCTGAGCGTTGGCGGCACCCGGCAGCACGATGTCACCACCAGCCAAATCTGGCGCTGACCGCTGCATTAACAAAGAGCCGCCTCCCGCCACCAAAACAAGGGTCAAAACCGTTATCGCAAGGATGCGTTTCATAAAGTATCTCCGTTCCATTACCTGTCTAAGTCTGTGCATTTGATTTGGATATGACGTTTCCAGCCAAACGTTCAAGCGCTTGTCGCAATTCATCATCAGCAACATCGCCCGTCATGTTGCGGGCCTTAGCGATAATATGGGGTTTGGGTTTGGGGGGCGGCGCGGCCGAGAACTGCGCCACTGATTCTGCAAAACCACGCGCAGCCGTCTGGGTTAGACGAATGCGGGCAATGGCATTATAGCCGTAAACTGCATTAACCCGTTCGCGCAGGCGTTCTTTCTGCATCTCGATCATGGGGGCAAGTGCCCCGCTCACCAACAAGACAAGTGTTGCGCCAAAACCGCCGCGGGAATAGCTGACTTCCACTGGACGACACTGGCGCGCCATCTCAGGCCCGATGATTTCGACCCAATGGGTAAGCAGTCGAGTCTGCGCAAAGCCCCGGGTTTCGCTGGCACGCCGAACCTGCCCTTGCAAAAGGCCGGAGGTCCGGGCAAAGCCGTAAGTGGTTGTTGAACGTTTGGTCACAAGTTGACTCTTAGCATATAGACCTACTTTACTACCATGGCAGCCAAGGACCAGAGCAGATTGCCCAATGATCCAAGCCACCTCTTCAACCCTTCGTGATCGGCCAGACCCAAAAGATCTGTTGGAATGGTACGACAGAAATGCACGGAAAATGCCGTGGCGTACAGGCCCCGCTGACCGAAAGGGCGGCATCCAACCGGACCCTTATCGAATCTGGATGTCCGAAATCATGCTGCAACAAACCACGGTTGCTGCTGTAAAGTCCTACTTCATAAACTTTACAAGTCGGTGGCCAACCGTGATCGACCTTGCCAATGCCAAAGACGCCGATGTCATGGCGGCCTGGGCAGGTCTGGGCTATTATGCGCGCGCGAGGAACCTGCTGAAATGTGCACGGACGGTACGCGATGTTTTTGATGGGATATTTCCGTCGGATCACGCAGCGCTTTTGGCATTGCCGGGAATAGGTCCGTATACCGCAGCGGCTGTGGCATCAATCGCATTTGATCAACCGGCAACCGTGGTTGATGGCAACGTGGAACGTGTTATGGCACGGCTGTATAACGAACACACACCCTTACCGACAGCAAAGCCCGTCTTGACCTGCTTGGCCGAGGCTTTGACCCCGACCACGCGTCCGGGCGATTATGCACAAGCAGTCATGGACCTCGGCGCAACGATATGTACACCACGCAACCCCGCCTGCGGTCTGTGTCCATGGCGTTCTCCGTGCCAGGCGCGCCATCTTGGCACGGCAGCAAACTTGCCAAGAAAGCTGCCCAAGAAGCGCAAACCCACACGTCATGGCATTGCCTACGTGGTACAGCGCGTGGACGGAGCTTGGCTGCTGGAAACACGGCCCGATAAGGGTCTTTTGGGAGGTATGCTTGGCTGGCCGGGCAGTGTTTGGGTGGATGCAGACCCAGATGAGGCCACCCCGATTCAGGCCGAATGGAAAACCTGTTCTGCCAAAGCACGCCACACCTTTACCCATTTTCATCTTTTACTTACTGTCAAGACAGCTTTGGTACCCATGGACCGTTCACCATCCAAAGGTTTTTTTATTGACCCACAACAGTTCGATCCCGCATCCCTGCCCACTGTAATGCGCAAGGCTTTTGTACTGGTAAATTCGCCATGAATAAAAACGCAGCATCCGATTTTCTGTCAACCAACCAGTTACTAAGCGTCTGGCGCATCGTACCGTATTGGACGGCTGTTTTGATTGCGCCCCTGCCACTGCTTGGGCTCTATTTAGGAGGGCTATGGGTTTTAGCACCCCTGCTGGCGACATGGGTATTCACGGCCCTGATCGACAAATCCGTCGGCTTGGACCTCACAAACGCCGATCCGAACACGGATCGTAGTCTTATTCGTGCCTATCAACGTGTTACATTGATATGGGCCCCTTTACAGGCCGCAAGCTTATTTGGCACGCTGGCTCTGATCCCTTTTGCATCACATCTTGGAACATTGGAACTTGTTGGGCTGGCGATAGGCCTCGGGACGATGACGGGCACAATCGGCATCAATTTTTCCCACGAGTTAATGCATGTCGGACGCCGTTTCGAAAAAGGATTGGCGGACCTATTGCTGGCAATGACACTATATTCCCATTTCCGCAGCGAACATATGCTGGTACATCACCGATATGTCGGCACGCCCCGTGATCCTGTTACCGCCAGAAAAGGCGAGACCTTTTACCAGTTCTTTCCGCGCGTTTTGAAGCAATGCTATGCGTCGGCATTTCGCGCCGAAGCTCTGCTGTTGTCGCGACGCAATCGTAAGTGGTGGTATGTCAGCAATCCATTTTGGCGGTACTGGGGCCTGCAACTGTTTGCACTCGGGCTTGCGTACAGCTTGGCCGGCTGGGTTGGGCTCGCTGTATTTGTGGGGCAGGCATACATTGCAATAAGCCAACTGGAACTGGTGAATTACATAGAGCACTACGGTCTCACAAGGCTGTATTTGGGAGAGCGTCGTTACGAACATGTCCAACCGCATCATAGCTGGAACGCAGCACAGCGCGCATCAAACTGGCTATTGATTAATCTGCAACGACATTCTGATCATCATCACAAGCCGGACAGACCCTTTCCGTTGTTGCAAACCCACCCGGAAACGACAGCACCACAATTGCCGCATGGGTATCCCGTGATGACGCTGATCGCGCTGGTCCCACCTTTGTGGAAACGAACCATGGATCCGCGCGTCCGACGCTGGCGGGGCTATCATTATCCACAGATTACGGACTGGGACCTCTACAACAGACACGCAACGCCTTTGCCGCGCTAGAACTGTGTGCATTGAAACCTTTGACAAAGCACATATTGTAGAGACATGGACCCGCTTGCTCCAATCATAGACCGTTTGCATAGCGAAGGTCGGCCACGCGTGTGGTCGCTTGTCATGACAGTCTTTGGAGATAGCGTGCAACATCGCGGCGGGCGCATTGCAACAGCACGACTGGCGCGAATTCTAGGCCGTATAGGCATTGAAAGCGGTGCAATGCGAACAGCACTGTCGCGGTTGTCCCACGACGGCTGGGTCGAGAGCCAGCGGTCGGGGCGCACCAGTTCGTATATTCTAGGGATAAAAGGCCGTGACCAAATAGCCCCGGCGACGGCGCGCATTTACGCAGCCCCCAGACAGGGTCCTGTCAGCTCTTGGGTTTTTGAAACAACCGGTACAGGTATTTCAGTCGCAGGTGGCTTTGTCCGCCCAGGAAACACTGCATCCACAACCGCAAAATTCGCTATAATTGGGAGTTTATCACCGCAGCACCGGTCAGAAGTGACCCAAAGCCTGACACCAGAGCACATCAGAGCACTCACCCGCCTGACAGAGGATCTTTCTGACATATCCAAAATGACGCAATTGTCGCCATTGGATGCACTCGCTGTCAGAACGTTACTGATCCATCGCTGGCGACGGCTTGTCTTGCGCTGGCCCGAAGCGCCAAATGAAATTCTGCCACAGAATCTTTCCGTGCTTTGCCCCCACCAGAGGGTCGCTGACGAATATACCCGCCTGTCGCCTCTTGCTGAAACGTGGCTGGACAGTTCAAATGATGATCTGGTCGCCATGCCAACGGCAAACATTGACATAGATAATCGCTTTACAGCGTCCCCCCCTTGATTTGCGCAGTCTTACGCGCAACTCTTTTAGAATGAACAGCCTTACACCGTTTCCAAACGATCCGCTTTATGAACAGGTCGCTTTCCATAGAACCGAACTGTCTGTGATACTCATGCTCTACGGGCGCATGGTCGCCGCCGGAGAATGGCGGGACTACGGCATCTCTTCGTTGCGCGATGTGGCAGTGTTTTCCATATTCCGCCGAACGGCCGAGAACCCGCTTTACCGTATCGAAAAGCGCCCAAAACTGCGTGGCAAACAAGGTCAATACGCGGTGATCGGTATGGATGGGCAGGTCCTTAAGCGTGGCGCTGACCTGAAAACGGTCTTGCGCGTGCTGGAGCGCAAGCTGATCCGCGCCGTAAAATAGCAAGCTTGAGTAATCCCTCTGCGCGGACCGCAGAGGCAGGCACGAGATCCGCGCAGCCTGCAAAGGTCCATGCCACTGCGCCAGTTCAGTGCGCTTCGGCCCAATTCAAGCCATGACCCGCATCCACCACCAATGGTACGTCCAAGCTTACAACTGGGTTTGCCGCCTGCTCCATGACCTCGCGCGCGACGTCGCTTAGCCTGTCGACGGCGTCTTCGGCGACCTCGAACACCAGTTCGTCGTGCACCTGCAACAACATCTTGACAGGTAGCTCGGCAATGGCCGAGGGCATGCGCACCATGGCGCGTCGAATGATATCGGCAGCTGTACCTTGGATCGGGGCATTGATGGCAGCACGTTTGGCAAACCCTGCCTTTGGTCCCTTGGCGTTGATTTCCGGGGTATGGATCACGCGGCCGAACAGGGTCTCTACACGGTTATGTTTGCGGGCAAATGCGACCGTTTCATCCATGTAGGTGCGTATCCCAGGGAACCGTTCAAAATATCGATCGATAAACCCCTGAGCGTCAGCCCGCGGAATGCGCAGATTTCGGGCCAGACCGAATCCCGAGATCCCGTAGATGACGCCAAAGTTGATCGCCTTGGCCTGTCGCCGCACATCGGCTGTCATTTCGTCCAAGGGGACACCAAACATTTCGGATGCAGTTGCTGCGTGAATGTCTTGTCCCTCACGGAAGGCATCTTTCAGAGCATCTATTCCAGCAATATGGGCAAGGATACGCAACTCAATCTGGCTGTAGTCAAGGCTGACCAGCCTGGTTCCTTCGGGCGCGACAAAGGCCTCTCTGATCCGGCGACCCTCTTCGGACCGAACCGGGATATTCTGCAAATTCGGGTCGGTTGAGGACAGTCGCCCGGTATTCGCACCCGCAATACTGTACGAGGTATGCACGCGCCCTGTCTCGGGGTGAATATGTTCTTGCAAGCTGTCGGTGTAGGTCGATTTCAGCTTTGCCAACTGCCGCCAGTCCAGCACGCGTCCGGGCAGGTCGTGTTCGGTGGCGAGATCCTCAAGAATATCGGCGCCCGTTGCATAGGCACCGGTCTTGCCCTTTTTGCCGCCGGGCAAAGACATCTTGTCAAACAAGATTGTCCCCAACTGTTTGGGGCTTCCAACATTAAAGGTCTCACCCGCCAAATCATGAATCTCGGCCTCCAAAGCCGCCATTTTCTGGGCAAAGGCATTCGACATCCGGCTCAGCGTATCGCGATCCACCTTGATGCCATGCATCTCCATCGTAGACAAAACAGGGATCATGGGGCGTTCCAAACCCTCGTAAACGCGGGTCACGCTAACCTGATGCAATTGAGGTTTGAACATCAACCATAGGCGCAGCGTGACATCCGCATCCTCGGCCGCATACCGTGTTGCTATATCAATCGGCACACGGTCAAACGTGATTTGGCTTTTGCCGGTGCCAATCAGCTCTTTTATCGGGATGCAGGTGTGTCCTAGGTACCGATCAGCCAGATAGTCCATGCCATGCCCATGTTCCCCGCCATGTAAGGCATAAGACATCAGCATTGTGTCATCTACAGTTGCCACATCCACCCCATACCGGCGCAAAATCTTGACGTCATATTTTATATTCTGTCCGATCTTGAGCGTGGCAGGATCCTCTAGCATGGGACGAAGGACATCCAGCGCGGCATCAACCGATATCTGTCCATCGGCCAGACTGGTATCGCCGAAAAGATCATCATTGGCATCCGACCGATGGATGAGCGGCACATAGGCCGCTTTGCCGGGATGGATACACAGCGACACGCCAACCAGATCGGCCCGCATTTCATCCAGACCCGTGGTTTCGGTATCAACCGCGACATGGCCAATCCATTGCGCCTCATCGACCCACGACTGAAGCGTGGCTTGGTCGCGAATACAGACATACCCATCTGGTACAATTGGCGGTAATTTCGGAGCATCCGATGGCGCGTCAGCCATATCACTGGCGGCCTCGGGCATGGGCGGCATTTCAGCATTCATCGCCTCGGCAACCCGGCGGGTCAGGCTGCGAAACTCCATTTCTGCCAAAAAGCCCAGCAGAGGATCAGGATTGGGGTCACGTACCTCTAACTCATCCAGAGTGAAGTCTAGCGACATACCACAATCGAGCTGTACAAGCTGTTTGGACAGCTCGATCTGCGCGCGGTGGTCAATAAGGGTCTGGCGGCGCTTGGGCTGCTTTACTTCCGATGCGCGGTCCAAAAGTTCTGTGAGAGAGCCATATTCATTGATCAGCAACGCGGCGGTCTTGATCCCTATGCCTGGCGCACCGGGGACATTGTCAACACTGTCTCCAGCCAAGGCCTGTACATCAACCACCCGATCCGGCCCCACACCGAACTTCTCGACCACACCATCACTGTCAATACGTTTGTTTTTCATCGCGTCCAGCATTTCGACGCCACCACCGACAAGCTGCATAAGGTCTTTATCGCTGCTGATGATCGTCACACGCCCGCCGGCGTCGCGGGCCTGACATGCGAGGGTCGCGATGATGTCATCAGCCTCAAATCCTTGGATTTCTTTACAGGCGATGTTAAACGCCTCAGTCGCACGGCGCGTCAGGGGAAATTGTGGCACCAAATCTTCGGGTGCGGGTGGGCGGTTGGCCTTATACAAATCATACAGATCATTGCGAAAAGATTTTCCGGAATGATCAAAGATGACGGCCACATGCGTCGGGGCGTCAGGCCCGGTATTGCCCTCCACATATCGCTGTAACATGTTGCAAAAACCGGCAACAGCCCCAACCGGCAGCCCATCTGATTTGCGCGTCAGCGGTGGTAGAGCGTGATATGCACGAAAGATAAACGCCGATCCATCGATCAGATGCAAGTGACAGCCTTTGCCGAACGCCATGAGTGCTCTCCTTTGGTTTGGGGATGTTGTGGCATGATCTCAAATGGACAGCCAGCCTGAGCTGTGTACGTGAGATCAAGCACATGGACGTCTTTCGGGCAATAACTCGAACGGCAATCGTGGCGCCGTTCATCAGGTTAGGGTGCCAACCCTACCCGCCCTTTGGTTCGACCAACGACAAAAATCACCAAGCCGCCAATAGCAAACGCCACTAACAGACCAATGATGTAGGCTGAAACGCCCAAAATACCAATATCCGTGGGATCCAGAAAGAAATATGGGAAGGTGCCGTCCGCCAGCCCCCGCAGCATGGCGTAGATGCAATAGACCAGCGGCAGCACCAGCCAAAGCAGCACATCACCCACACGCAGGTCACCCGATCCAAAGATCAGCCAGAGTGCCGCATATGCAATGGGAATCACCGTGTGCAACATGGCATCTACCCAGATTTCGGCGCCTTGGTTGTCTGCTGTGGCCGCCAAAAGAACGTGGTAGACGATACCGATTGCCACAATTGTCAGCAATAGCGCACCCTCGATCCGCGGGCTTAGCGGGCCTTGCAAAAGAAACCGGACTGCCCAAACTCCGACGAGAAAATTACCCCAAATCGTAAAGTACCTGAAAAGCCGCCATGCTGCTGCGCCAACACCTTCGCCATGTTCTGCCATGGTCAGGTTGAACCGCATCAAAAAGGTTGCCAAGACGGCTATAGCAAGGCACCCAACCAGTCCTTTGTGCGCAGTCATTGCTCAGATCCGCGGCGCAGAATATAGCGCGCATCACAATAAGGGCATTCCACCCACCCAGTATCAGCTGGAATTTGCAACCAAACGCGGGGATGCCCGAGGGCGCCTTCTCCGCCATCACAGGCAATGCGGTCCCGGTCGACAACCCGGGTCTCAGGTGCTTGTGTGATCATGTCCGACGTTTCCTTTCGGCTCTGTCTATCTTAGAACGTTATAACCAAGGAACCCGCAGGAGCAAACACTACGATGCAGCCGGCTCTAAACATTTCAAAGTTGCACAAGACCTACACCGCAAGCAAAGGTACCGCATCTAAAATAGCCCTGAACGGCGTAGATTTACAGGTACGCAGGGGTTCGATCTTTGGTCTTTTGGGACCGAATGGCGCAGGCAAATCCACCTTGATCAATATTTTGGCAGGACTGGTGCGGAAAAGTAGCGGCACTGTACAAATTTGGGGCTGGGACCAGGATGTCAATCCGCGCCAAAGCCGTGCTGCCATAGGGGTTATGCCACAAGAGCTAAATCTTGATCCTTTTTTTTCACCTGCTGCCGCGCTAGAAACAC
This sequence comes from Pseudoprimorskyibacter sp., assembly GCA_029251265.1. GTDB lineage: Bacteria > Pseudomonadota > Alphaproteobacteria > Rhodobacterales > Rhodobacteraceae > JAQXDR01. The sequence continues at coordinate 33,709 of JAQXDR010000013.1, forward strand.
AGGCAGGGCTGTACGGGGTAGCCCGTGCAGATCGCCAAACAGCAGAAATCCTAGAAATTGTCGGGCTGGCTGACAAAGCCAATGCCTATGCCAGAACCTTGTCTGGCGGTATGCGGCGCAGGCTTTTGTTGGCCAAAGCTCTTGTTCACAACCCGCATGTCCTTGTGTTGGATGAACCAACAGCAGGCGTCGATATTGAATTGCGCCAAATGCTGTGGGAAAACGTGCGCATGTTGAACCGCGAACGCGGGATGACCGTTATCCTCACCACACATTACCTGGAAGAAGCCGAAGAGATGTGTGACGAGATTGCAATCATCGACAATGGACAAAAAATCGCACAAGACAGCACAACAAATCTTTTGGATCAGTTGGATGGACGGGTGATGGTGGTTCAACCATCAGCAGCGCCAACATCTATTCCCACATTGCCCAACATCACCGTCGAACATCGCACTGATGGCAGTTTGGCTTTTGCATACCAAGCGCGACAGACTTCTGCAGATCAGGTAATTGATGCGGTTCGGCAATCTGGGATAGGAATCGCTGACATCAGAACCGAACAAGCCCGCTTAGAAGATGTTTTTCTTGCACTCACTGCCAAACGACCGATTAAATAGAAGGCTAAAAATCAGAACCACCAACCACACATTTTGCAGGTTAACCCCACGCACAGTATACATTGCAGCTACTAAGACGGTCGCTGACACCAATTAAGTTTCTAAGATCCCTCACGACCTGTCCGAGCGTCCTGTGACTTTGGGAAATTTAAATTTCTCATTTACTGCTGTTTCGTGAACTTAGACATCAAATGACATCAGGTATTCGATATGCGCACAAATTAAGCCCCCACGGCACTAGTGAAATATTTCTCACCATTACATATACTTAACCATGAAAGACAAATGTAAAAAAGAACCCATCCAAACAAAGTTAAAATTGGATTTCTTGCGACGTTTCCAAAAAAGTTGACGTTTATCCATCTAAATATTGGTTTCATAATAAGGGCCTGCTGAACCAGCCCTCACAGCACCACTTAGAGTAATCTATTTGTCTACCATTGATAGTAGGCACTGTGCGGCACTCTATGAGCGGACGTAAGAAGCGGTTTTGGTCGGATAATGAAAAGCACGCGATTTGTGGTCAGGCCGCCGCCACCTCCGCCAAGTGCTTTTCAAGCTCTTCCATCGTCATTGCGGCTTGGTCAACTCTATTCAGCTCCTGACCCGGCCCCACATTAGGCCCCTCAAACGTGAACCCGGCAAGTCCGCCACTATCAAGGACGCGATCATCATTCAGACTGCTTCCACCTTCTACGGTAAGGAATGTTGTCGTCGTCAGAATGTCAACAGCACTGAGCAGCCGCAGTTTTGCCGACGGTTTTTTAGTTCTTCTTATGCAATTTTATCGAATGCGTTTGGATTTGCATAGTATTCGTCTTCTGCTTTAATTGGCGTGATGTATCCAATGGGCTCAAGCAGGCGGCGATTGTTGACCCCGTCGACCTATTTGAGTGTTGCGCATTCGACAACATCGGCAGATTTCCATGGCCCTAATTTGTGAATGACTTCGGCTTTGATCAGGCCGTTGATCGTCTCAGAGAGGGCATTGTCATACGAGTCCCCCGCGCTGCCGACCGATGGCTCGATCCCGGCTTCGGCCAGACGTTCGGTGTAGCAAATGGACAATATTGCCCACCGCGATCGGAGTGGTGAACCAAGCCGTCCCTCTGATCGGGCCGTCGATCATGCAGGGCTTGTTCCAGTGCATCAGGGACAAAGTCCGTTTTTGCAGACTGCGAGGCCCACCAGCCGACGATGCGGTCAGCGAACGTGTCGATGATAAAGGCCACATAGACAAAGCCCTGCCATGTCGACACATAGGTATGGGCCGCGCTTTCAACCTCGGGCCTGCGCAAGCTGTGGTTGCCGACCGAGCCGGGAAAACTGGTCATTGCAATGGACGGCGACAAACCGGGGCGCGAGGCTGGCCACGCACTGGC
>JAQXDR010000028.1 GCA_029251265.1 Pseudoprimorskyibacter sp.
CCAGCACGGGTCTGTAGTGCCAGATCCTCGAGAGTGATGCCATAGATGCGGGCCTCGTCTTTCAAGGACAGACGCAGTTCACTGCGGCCGGATGAATTATCATCGCGAATTGAAAAGACGCCACTGATATTTCGAAGCTCGTCCTTTAATGCGTCAACCACGGGTGTAATGTCTCTACTCTCAGGGAGCGACAATTCGACCGCCACAGGATCACCGCCGCCGACTATCTCTGCTGACACGGTCAGACGATTGATACCAGACACGTCACCAATTTCGGCCAGCCATGCTGCTTCAAAATCGCGAGTGGGCCAAGAACGGGCTTCGGCATCTGTTACTTCAGCCACGACATTTGCAATTGATGCGCTGACTGCTTGACGACCGCCAAAGGGTCCGCCACCGCCACCGGAGCGGCCAACAACTGATTGAATCCCGATCAGCACAGGTGCGCTGCCGTCAGAAAGGTCGGCGCCAATGCGTTCAGCAGCCCGGTAAGCCGCATCCCGAACGTGATCCGCCACGTCTTCTGTCCTGTCAAAGGTTGTCCCGTCGCTCATCGTGATGCGGGCGGTTACGTAGTTTCCATCTATAGATGGAAAGAAGGTAAAGGCCACAAATCCATTTGCTACCAATCCGATGGTGACAATCATAGCAGCGATTGCACCACCGATTGGCACCAAAAAATACCGGGTGGAAAAGCGCAGCATCCAGTCAAGGGGATAATTTACAAAGCTTTTCACACCACGATCAACACCACCGCGGATCATCCTCAAAACGCGCATGACGATATTCGGACGATAGGACGGGCCCACGTTCAAGCTTGATAAATTACGCGGTAAAATGAACAAAGCTTGCAACATTGACATTGTCAAAACGATCATAACGACCAGCGGGATGTCGGACAAAAATTTGCCAAGGGTGCCGGGCAACTGCAACAAAGGCCAAAAGGCAACCAGTGTCGTGACTGTGGAAAAGACCACCGGGACCGCAATACGCTGTGTTGCCTTGATGGCAGCTTCTTTGGGGGACAAACCCTTTTCATTCTGCGTGTAGACGTTTTCACTCACGACTATTGCGTTATCAACGATGATACCGATGGCCAGAATGAACCCGAATAAGGAAATCATGTTTATGGACATGCCGGCCCAGTTCATGACCGCCAAGGCTGCGGCAAAACTGACGCCGATCCCCGCCGCCGACCAAGCAGCCAGTCTGAAATCTAGAAACAGAGCAAGACAAACCACAACCAGCGCCAGCCCCAGATAGGCGTTCAAAGACAGCAGTTCCAACCTGCTTTCCAACTCGCGCGCCTGGTTTTGCCATATGGTGACCGACAGGCCATCGGGTAGGGCGGGTCGATACTGCGTATCTAAGAAATCTGAAACGGCACCCACTATGCCCAGCACTTGCTCATCTCCCACACGAAAGACATTCACCAGAACGCTTGGCTGGTTATTGAAAGTGCTGGACAAATCTGCGTCTTCAAACCCGTCGACAACCGTTGCGACATCCCGCAAATACACCCGCCCGCCGGAGGGGCTTGACCTCACGATGATACCTTCGAAGTCGGATTGCGAATAGTTGCGACCAGTTGTTCTGATGGGAAGACTGACGGTGTTGGTATCGATTGATCCCCCAGGCAGTTCCAAGGAATTACGCCGGATCGCAGATGCCAGTTCATTGATCGTCATACCATATGCGCGCAGGGCATCACGATCCACCAAGACGCTTATCTGATAGGCGCGGGTATTGGATACCTCTGCATAGGACACCTCAGGCAGGCGCAAGATTTCATTTCGCAGCCTGGTGGCTTCTTCGGTTAGAACCCTTTCGCTGACCTCACCGTGCAGGGCGATTTCCAACACCCGTGACGTATTGGATGCAATGGTGACAATGGGATCATTGGCGTCTTCGGGGAAAACGCGGATACTGTCTATCTCGGTGCGGATATCCTCAAGCTTTTCACCCAAATCTTCACCCAGCAAGAAGCTGACCGAAACGCCACCGCGGCCTTCGGATATGGATGCGGTGATCTCGTCAATCCCATCCACAGCCGACAGCTCGTCCTCGATCGGGCGCACGACGCTGTCCTGAATTTCCTGCGGCGACGCGCCGGGATAGCTGACAGAAATATTTACCGTGTCCAGGGTAAATTCGGGAAAGCTTTTTTGCGGTATGGAGGTTGCTGCAAAATATCCAAGAACAACGACAAGGATCATCGTCAAAACAGCAGCGACCGAATGCCCGGCCATCCAGCGGATTGCGGCGTTCACGATCCATCACCTACGACAAGAGCCACTTCATCGCTGGCGGCCTGCAGGTCGCGCAGTTGCATACCTTCAAGAGGGGCGGGTAGGCTGGACGTTATCACCCGCGACCCGTCAAGCGACACAGCACTTTCGATGTAGGATGTTTCACCATCCACATGCAACAAACTCACAGGAACGATCTGAAGTGCTCCCCCATCAGCAAGCCAAAGGTTTGTACCGTTTCGCAGGGCGGTGGATGGTACTGCGTAAGCGCGACTGGGCCGCAGGCCATCAATACGAACTTTTGCAAAGGCGTTGATGAGTGCGGGCGGTGCACCGGATGCAATACGGCTTCCATCGACGCTGCGGCCGGAAACGTCGGCCAGATCTACCAAACGAACAGTAACTGACAGCGTTCGCGTTAGGCTGTCGAGCTGAGGTTCAACCCGCGCGATTTGCCCCGTCCAGCGAAATGTGTAACCGGCAAACGGAACATCCACGGATGCTTGGGCCGCCACAGCACTAAACAGACCGGGTATCAGCGCCGCATCGGCCTGTCGGACCGCAACATCTACTTCCATCTCGTTTTCGGTAAAGATCTCAGCCAAGGCTTGGCCGGGACTGACCACGTCGCCAACCTCAACCATGCGAGACAGCACAGCGCCGTCAAAAGGGGCCACAGCCTGACGATCTGACAAAGCAATCTGAGCAGCCTCACGGGCCGCAAAGAGGCCTTGTAGGTTTGCGGCCAGTTCATCTGCGCTACTAATCAGTGCATCTACCTGAGTTTGGGTGGCGACCTGACGCGCCAGAAGGGCCCGCGTTCGGGCCAAGTCTGTGCGAAGCTGATCCAGGCGCGCCTCTGTCGCGGCAATGTTGGCCTCGGTCTGTGCCAAAACAGTCACTTGGGCACGATTGTCGAGCTGTACCAAAACGTCGCCTGCCTGAAACCGGCCCCGATCAATGATGGCGGGGTGGATATGGGTCACCTTGCCAGACACCTGCGGGGACAGCGACAGTTGCCGGAACGGACGTACGAAACCTTCGCCGCGAATTGGCAGGGGTGCATTGCTCGCACGAAGCACCATCGTGTCTACTTTGGCGACCGGACGCTCAACGGCCACAGGCTGCGAAAACTCTCGGTTTTCGCTTAGATACCGATAGCCCCAGAACCCACCTCCGATCAGCGCAACGGCAAGGATCAGAAAAAAGGTTTCTTTAAAAAGTCTGAAAAAGAAAGAAATTACGCGCCCGCGTGCCATGGTGTTCTCCCAATGCACAAAAATTTGGAGGCCAGCCGACCTCTTTTGATACTCTTACGCACCAGGTCCCCATTTGGACCTTTTTTTATGAATAATAATTGGCAGTCCCGCTTTTGCGATCTGTCTTTAGAGATTGCGGATCAGTATTTGAGGACGACAGGTGAAAAACGTGCTCGAAAGACAAAGCTGGATTAAGACCAGACAACTGAAAAAGGCAGCATTCCTATTAAGGCTGTTATGCTATTTTGGCGATTTTCTTGGGTTTAAAACGCGACCTAGTTGATTTCCGGCTCGGACACAGGCGCACCAAAATCAGTTCTAAGAAAATCGAAATCACATCCTTTGTCTGCCTGTTCGATATGTTTGGTGTAGATCCAGCCATACCCGCGTTCATATCTTGGGCTGGGGGGGCTCCATTCTGCGCGGCGGCTTACCATCTCTTCTTCACTTAGGGCCACATCAAGTCGGCGGTTTGGGACGTCCAAGGTTATAATGTCCCCAGTTTTGATCAAGGCAAGCGGTCCGCCGACAAAGGCCTCTGGCGCGACATGCAGGATACACGCACCGTAGCTGGTCCCCGACATACGTGCATCTGACAGGCGTACCATATCTCTGTGTCCATCCTTTAACAGTGCTTGGGGCATGGGGATCATGCCCCATTCCGGCATGCCAGGTCCCCCTTGAGGTCCAGCGTTACGCAAGACAAGTACATGATCGGGCGTTATGGGGTAATCGGGATCGTTGATGATCACCTTTAGCTCGTCGTAACTGTCGGCGACAATCGCGGGTCCGGAATGGGTGTGAAATTTTGGATCGCACGCTGCGGGTTTTATAACCGCGCCGTCAGGTGCTAGATTTCCTCGCAATACGGCCAGAGAACCTTCGTGGTAGACTGGATTGGACAGGGGACGGATAACGTCATCGTTCCAGACCTTTGCGCCGTCTATATTCTGCGCAACCGTGTCGCCGGTTACGGTTAATGCATCAAGATTGAGGTGATCCCGAATTTGCTGCATCAGCGCGGGCAATCCACCGGCGTAGAAAAAATCCTCCATCAGATACTCCTGACCTGAAGGGCGAATGTTGGCCAGCACCGGAACGTCATGTCCGATCCGGTCAAGATCATCCAGCCCCCAATCTACACCGGCCCGACGCGCCATGGCGATCAGGTGTATCACAGCATTGGTGCTGCATCCTGTGGCCATGGCCACAGCGGTGGCGTTGGCACAGGCGGCAGGGGTCATGATTTTGTCTGGCGTCAGATCCTCCCAGACCATTTCAACGGCGCGTCTGCCGCAGGCTGCTGCCATACGTTTGTGTCCGGCGTCTGGTGCCGGAATGGACGATGCACCCGGCAACGTTAGCCCAAAGCCTTCTGCAATTGACATCATTGTGGACGCTGTACCCATGGTCATGCAGGTCCCATAGCTGCGCGCAATGCCACCCTGTACGCCGTCCCAGTCTGCCTTGGTAATGTTGCCAGCGCGGCGTTCGTCCCAATATTTCCACGCGTCCGTTCCCGACCCGAGCATACGCCCGGCAAAATGCCCGCGCAGCATCGCACCGGCTGGCATAAATATAAATGGCAGTCCCATGGACAGGGCACCCATCACCAACGCAGGGGTTGCCTTATCACAACCGCCCATCAGTACCGCACCGTCGATTGGATGTGACCGTAGGGTTTCTTCAACCTCAATCGCACCAAGATTTCGGTACAACATGCTTGTTGGCTTCAAAAGCTGTTCGGCAAAGCTTTGAACCGGCATTTCTGCGGGCGTTCCACCAGCCTGCAGGATGCCACGTTTGACCCATTCTGCTCTATCGCGAAGGTGATGATGGCAAGGTGACAAATCCGACCAGGTGTTGATAATCGCGATGACAGGCTTGCCCTGCCAGTCTTCATCCGTCCAGCCCATCTGGGTGGCCCTAGAGCGATGTCCCATCGAGCGCAGGTCATCGCGGGCAAACCAACGGGCGGATCTCAGGTCTTCGGCGCGTTTGGTCATCTGTGCTCCTTGGGTTGCCATCCGTCATACAGAGGGTGGTCGGATTGAATTGGCAGGTTTTGCGGGCAACCTGTCTGGTCACTGGCATAGATTGCGGTGATAAGCTCAAGCGACGCGCGTGCCTCTTGCAGTGTCACTGCCTGACCTGTCCCATCCAGCGCATTCGATACATCCGTCAAAAATCCGGCAAAGCCGACAGGCGGTGGGCTTGCCGCGGCTACAACAGCATTCACGCGAGACTGCATTTCAGGCCTTCGGGCTGTGAAACGCCAAGATTTGGCCGCGGGGGCGTAGGCCGCAAGATCGCTTTCGGCCGTCAGGTGTTCAAACACCAGTCGCAGCCGGCTATGATCCCCGGCCGCGCCCAAGGTGACAGAAGATGTCACCAGAGCACCGTTTTGCATGTTCAATAGGATCGCTGCGCAGTCATCTGTTTCGATCGGGTTCACACGTGTTGCCAGACGCGCCTGCACAGTTGCGATTGGTCCAAAGGCTTGGGTCAGCAAATCATGAATATGTATTGCATGGGTGACCACGGCACCGCCACGTTCACCGCCCCATGTGCCGCGCCAGCCAGTGTTATAATAGTCTGCGTCTCGCGACCAATGAGTTTCCAAAGTGGCCACCTGCCCGTTACCCGTCAGTCCCAACGCCAGCAACGCCCGCAATTGCGACATCCCCAGTCCGTTGCGGTATTGAAAAACGGGAAAGACGCGACCAGTCGAGATCTTGTCCGCAGCCTCCAATTTGTCCATCTCGATCAAAGAGGTCACCAGCGGTTTTTCGCAGATCACCGTTTTGTTGGCCGCCAATGCGTCGCAGGCAACAGGCAAGTGCAAATGGGGTGGCAGACAAATGTCGATCACATCACAGTGTGGATCCTCCAAAAGGTCAGAGATATTCCGTGTCACTGCAATGCCGTCTGCAATGCCGACAGCTCGATCCAGATCCAGATCACAGATCCACCGGACCTGAAACAATGCAGGCAATGTGCGATAAGCTGTGAGGTGTTCTGCGCCGATGCCAGCTCCAATGATGCCAACGCCGCGTCTCATTTGGTTTCAGCGAGAGTTTGGGCCTGAATGGCCAACGACATGACCTCGAACGGATGGGACTGTGGCATGGCTGTTTCTGTGCGATCAAGCACATCGGCGACCAGATTGGCAAAATAGGGCCGTCCCGCATCACGGCAGTCAATCCGTTCGTTTCGATGTCCGTTGACCAGATAGAGCGTATCCGTCTGGTGGGGATGGCCGATGTCGGTGTATTTTCTCAGCTCGATTTGACCGTCCGTGCCAAGTATAAACAGGCGACCGTCACCCCATGTGGGTAAGGCATCCGGTGTGAACCAGTCCACGCGGATATATCCATGTGCATGATTGGACCGCAAACCCAGCTCGCCAAAATCCTGAAACCCCATCAGATCGGGGCGGGTGCTGTTTTCGACATGTGCATGGGTGATCTGCGCTGTGGTTGACTGTGTGAAATGAAGAAACTGGTCTACCTGATGGCTGGCAATATCCGTCAGGATGCCACCATATCGTTCGCGTTTGAAAAACCAATCGGGCCGACTTTGTAAATTCTGCTTATGGGGACCGATACCCAGGGTTTGAATCACCCGACCGATTGCGCCACCGGCGACAAGCTCGGACGCGCGTGTGACAGCCGGTACCTGAAACCTTTCAGAGAAATTAACCGACCAGATCTGCCCAGTGCGGGCTTGGGTCTGCTGAATAGCCTCTAGTTGTTCCAATGTTGTGCAGCCCGGTTTGTCGACCATGACGTCCTTGCCTGCCTCCATGGCGCGGATCGCCAAGGCGGCCCGGTCCGCAGGAACGCAAGATATCAAGACCATTTTGATCTTGGGATCATCCAGTATCTGTTGTGGATCGTCCACGCGGCTTACTTCGGGAAAGGTTGCATTGAATTTCGGCTCGGTGACAGATGTGCCGTTTGTCCAATATGTCGCCGCAACGCAACCTTTGGCCTTGAGGTTGTCATACATGCCAAAAATATGCCCGTGATCCAGACCAAGTATTCCAAGTTTGAACGGCATCTAGCTCTCCAGTGTAACACGCCGTCCCAGTTTGGCAGACCGTTCGATTGCGTCAACAAGTGCGTGCACACCAAGCGCACTGCGACCCGTGACCGACGGCGCGCGATCTTGATGCAGAGCTTCTACAAAATCGGTTATCACCCTGCGGTGCCAGTCATGGGTAAAGGCCATCGGATTACCGCCTGCACCGGATTGACTGGTTTGTCCGAATGTCTGGGTCAGGCCATCATCCCATGTAAGACGAAGCGACCCGGCCTCAAGATGTGCAGAACCAGCCTCTGCATGAAGACGGATTGACTCTCCTCGTCCGGGGTAACTTGCTGTCGTCGCGAATATGTGGCCAACCGCGCCATTTTCAAAATTCAGTCCTGCCGTCACAAAATCCTCGGCCTCCATACGATGCAGACCCGTTGTGGCCGACATCGCAATAATGTCTTTGACCGGCCCAACAAGAGACAGCATCAGGTCTAACGTATGGATGGCTTGGGTCAACAAGACGCCACCACCGTCACGCGCGTATGTCCCACGGCCGGAGACATCATAGTAACTTTGATCACGCCACCATGGAACGCTCACGTCGACGGCATGGATGGTGCCCATCCTCGCCAAACACGCGCGCAAATGGGCGACCTCGTCTCGATATCGATATTGAAAAAAGACACCCAAAGGCACATCTGCCGCCTCGCAGATCTCAACGATGTGTGACGCGCGGGCAAGTGTCCTCTCCAAAGGCTTCTCTGTCAGGATCGCTTTACCGGCCGCGGCCATCTTTGCTATTATTTCGGTTCTGGCATCCGGCGGGGTGGCCACGATGACCAGTGCAATTTCAGGATCATCGGCGATTTGATCAAGGCTTTGGGTTGCTGTTACGTTAAGCGCGGGGTGCGCAGCAGCGAATGCCTCGCCTGCTTCGGACCGACGTGTGTACACCCATTTCAGGTGGATATCCGGCACATCGATCAGGGCATTGGCGATTGTTGTGGTCACCATACCCGCACCGATCAGTGCCGCCGATATCATGCCCGTTGCGCGCCGTAGTAGAGCATGCTGACATGTTCAGCCTCTGCAAAGAAAAGCCACCGTTCCATCCAAACTGCCGCCCCTGCCAAAAGCACTGCAATCCATGGCAAGCCAACCAATGCCAGCACGGATGCGCCAAACAGCAGCACCATGGCAAAGGTCCGCAGTCTCTTCGCGTGTTTGCGCGCCACGACGTACCCCATCTCGCGCATGATGAAATTGGGCTGAGTATGTGGGGGGTCCAAAGGTGTGGGCGCCCCTAACTGCGGCATTCCAAAAGCCATTTCTGATGTGTACTTGCCCGGATCACGATCCACATCCATCCAATACCACATTTTCAGGGCCAATCCCGCGACCAATGCAATGGCAACCAACAAGTTGTAGTCATCAACAAAGGATTGAAACAGCAATCCGCCCGTGCCAGCCGCCAGCACCAGATAAATCACCGGCACGTCTGTCCGGTACCAATGCCGAATTGTTGGCAATGATCCGTATATCATTCCGGTGCAATAGACTGTAATCAGGGTCCCAAAAACTGTGAGGGCCGCCAATAAGGTCACAAGATTTTCGGACAAACCAAACAGCCATATCAGACCCAAGCCCGTCATGGGCAAGTATGTTGCCACCGCAGCCACACCTTCGCGCGATAGCCAAGATGACCGCCACTGTGAAAACGCCCGCCATGCACGTTCTGGGCGGCCCAGGTGGTATGTCGAGGACACCAACCCCGCCGACACCAGTACCGTCCCAAGGATCAGTGCCCCCAAGGACGTCCATCGGTCGGGACCTGCACCAAAGACATGGGCCAGCGACAACCAGAACAACAGGCCATAGCCTGCGCCCGATGCTGTTGTGAAAAAAATAACAGTATAAGCAGGATGCATCGTCGGTACCTCAGGACAGGGTCTTGTCGACCCATGCAAACAAAGCGTCCATCCGGGAGCCGTGCTTGGCAAGGGGCACAGCTTCGGGCAGGGGCTCGGGGGTTGGGTCGACCCGTTTGCGGGGGGGAAGATATTTGTTGGTGGGCTTATAGCCCATTTCGGCCAGTAAATCGAAACCTTCGCGTTCGGCCACATTGCGGCTGACGTCGCTGTCTGGGTCACCCAGATCGCCAAACGCGCGCGCTCCCGTGGGGCAGGCGCGTACACAGGCTGGGATGCGGTCCTCTTCGGGAATATGTTCATTGTAGATACGGTCCACGCACAATGTGCATTTTTTCATCACACCATGATCGTAATCATATTCCCGTGCACCATAGGGACAGGCCCAGGAACAAAGCTTGCAGCCGATGCACGTGTCAGGATTGACCAGAACGATGCCGTCTTCTTCGCGTTTGTAGCTGGCGCCTGTGGGACAGACGGTCACGCAGGCGGGCTCTTCGCAATGCAGGCAGGATCGGGGAAAATGCACTGTCTTGCCATCTGCTAGTCCCGGTGTCGCCGCATCGCCCGGAAATTCGAACGAATGGATCCGATTGAGCCACGCCCCCGAGGGGTCCGCCCCATAGGGATCATGGTCCGACAACGGCGCGGAATAGCCGCCCGTATTCCATTCCTTGCAAGAGGTCGCACAGGCTTGGCAACCAACACAGATGTCAAGATCAATCACCAGCCCCAGCTTTTTGGTGGTGGTTTTGGGAAGCGTTGTCATGACAGGGTCTCCAGGCTGTTCGGCACATGCGGTCTGCTGTGCCAATGGCTATTGGATTTAAGATCGGCCGCTCGCATCCATGCAAGCGAACCGGTAAAATATTCACGATCCCATGCAACAATTGCATCCTGTGGCCATTCGCAAAGAGCCTGATGCAAGGACAGATGGGTCAATTTCATGAACAAAACTCTGACCGAAATGACCATCAACACAAAGTCGAACAGGGACATGCGTCCCATAGTCATGCGCAACAGGCTCATTCAGCAGGCTCCTTGAACGCGGCGCCATAGGCCAGCTTTTCTGGTGACGGTTCCTGCGATGCGTTACCCAAGGGTTCGAAAAACGGCTCTACAGTGTCCCCGACGGCGGCCTTGGTGATACCAACCCGCAGGTCAAACCACGCTGCTTGTCCGGTAATCGGATCAGAGTTCGAATATCGGTACCCTCCGCCGCCCGCAGGCAGCAGCTCGGAAATCAGATGGTTGAGCAGAAAGCCCTTGTTGCTTTCGGGGGCATCATCGGACAAGCCCCAAGCCCCGCGCCGTTTGCCAATAGCATTCCAAGTCCAGACGGTGTGTGGGTTTACGCCCTCCATCACCTGAATTTGACATTTTACACGGCCCTGATGAGAGGTCAGCCAAACCCAGTCGTCATCCTTTGCCCCGATGCCTTCGGCAACAGACGTGTGGACATACAGCCTGTTTGCGGCCGTAATCTGTCGTAGCCATGCATTCTGGCTGCCCCAGGAATGGTACATGTGCATCGGACGCTGCGTAATGGCATTCAACGGATAGGCTTCCAGATCGACCATTTCGCCTTCAAAAGGCGGGTACCAGAAGGGCAATGGATCAAAGTAGCGCTTGATCCGGTCGCGTGCCCGATCTGGCGGTTGTATGTCGCCAAACCCCTGGGCTGCCAATCGGAACTTTTGCACAGGTTCGCAATACAGCTGAAAAATAGTGGGTTCGGCTGAGGCGCGGATCCCCTTGGAAATTGCCCAGTCGATGTAGCCTCGGTTTGCATGCTTGAAATAGGCGTGCTCTGGCGCGAGGTGCTGGCCGAAAAAGGCACCATTTTCGATATAGCGGTCCAGTTGCGCGGGGTTTACCGCGCCAACACCACTGTCTGTGCCATCCTTGCCGCGCCATCCCGCCAGCGGGCCCACTCCGGGTTTGCGTTCGTGGTTGACCATGTAATCGGGATATCCACCGGGATAGGCCGGACTGCCGTCTTCTTTGACAAAACCCGGTAGGCCGAGGCGTGCGCCCAGATCGATCAGGACTGTCTGAAAACCACGCACATCGCGGTCGGGTTCAACAACCGGATGGCGGATGCTGTCTGCGACAAGTTCTGGCTCTGAAATCGGGCGATCAAGGAGCGAAATACAGTCCCACCGTTCCAGATAAGTGGTGTCTGGCAGGATCAGATCAGCAAAGGGAACAGTTTCAGAATAATAAGCGTCAGAATAGATGATCTTTGGGATCACGTAATTGCCATCATCGTCCTTGGCTGTCAGGGCGTCCAATGTACCCGGAACGTTCATTGAACTGTTCCACGCCATATTGGCCATGTACATAAATAACACGTCGATCTTGTAGGGGTCTTGCTTTGCTGCGTTGTTCAGGACCATGTGCATCATGCCATGTGCCGACATTGGCGCATCCCAGCTAAAGCCTTTGTCGATCCGGCTTGGGTCCCCATTTTCATCCAAAAGCAGATGCTCGGGTCCATGTGGAAAGCCCAGTTGCGGGCCAGCTAAAGGTGTTTCTGGCGCGACATCGGCCAGTCGCCCATGCGGCAACAGATTTGGCGGTGTTTGCTTGGGGTAGGGCGGTTTGTATCGAAAGCCCCCCGGGCAATCAATGGAACCCAAAAGGATCTGAAGCAGGTGGATCATCCGACAGGTTTGAAAGCCGTTGGAATGTGCGCTGATCCCCCGCATGGCATGCATGCTGACGGGGCGACCGATCATCTTGTCTTGTTTGCGGCCAGCCCAGTCAACCCAAGGCTGTTCAATCACAATTTCTTCTTGAAACGCGACATGTGCAAGTTCAGCTGCGATCCGGCGCATGTCCTCGGCCGATAGCCCTGTTTCTTGGGCGACAGTTTCAGGACTGTATTCGTCCGACATATACCGCTCGGCCATGAGTTCGAAGACGGGTCGGGCGCTGCGTCCGTCGGGTAGTGTGCGGGCGCCGGTAAAGGCGGCTTGGGCATCGGGGTTTTTACGGCTTTGAAAGCTTTGACTGGACTGACACCAGACCAGTTGATCGCCATCTTCGCCGCGTGCGAACAATCCGTCGTCGCCCGTGCCAGGCGCGTCGATAACCAGCCAGCCCGAGTTTGTGTAGCGTTGCAGGTAGTCCAGATCTATCTGCTGTGTACGAAAGAGTTCATGGATCAGCGCACCAACAAACAAACCGTCCGTACCGGGGCGGATCCCAATCCATTCATCTGCCACAGCATTGTAGCCCGTGCGCACCGGATTGACTGACACCACTTTGGCACCGCGTTTCTTAAGTTTGCCAATACCGATTTTAATAGGATTAGACGCGTGGTCCTCGGCAACGCCAAACAACATAAAGTATTTGGTTTTGTCCCAGTCAGGATCGCCAAATTCCCAAAACGCGCCGCCGAATGTGTACAAACCACCAGCCGCCATGTTTACGGAACAAAAGCCGCCGTGTGCTGCAAAGTTCGGGGTTCCATATTTAATGGCCCAAAACCCGGTCAAGGATTGGCTTTGATCACGACCCGTAAAAAACGCCAATCGTTTCGGATCGCGTTTGCGGACCTCACCCATCCAATCGGTGGCCATCTCGAGGGCTTCATCCCACGAGATCTCTTCGAATTGACCCGATCCTCGGGGACCGACACGTTTCATTGGAGCCTTGAGCCGCGCCGGAGAATAATGCTGCATGATCCCCGAGGCCCCCTTGCCGCAGATCACACCTTTGTTGACAGGATGGTCGCGGTTGCCCTCGATATAACGAACTTTGTTGTCCTTAAGATGCACATCGATGCCACAGCGGCAGGCACACATATAGCATGTGGTCTTGCGGATCTCGTCCGAGACCGGGGCAGATGTATCAATCTGAGGGCCTGTCATATGGCGTCTCCTGCTGGCGGGTACACCACACCGCAGCGGAACTGCTATCGCAGAACTCCGGCATATACCGTGGTTTCCCCGTGGATGGGTCGCGCGCTGATCATTTTGCAACGCAGTTTGCGCGACTGTGGCATCGCAGGGCCGCAGGATCAATTCCGTTACGGTGCGTTTCAGTGCTAAAATTGATGAAGTTGTCCAAAAGATATCAAAATCTGCACTGCCGAGTCCCATTAATTGCGCAAAATTTGAGAAAGTCCCAATTATTGAGACTTGGAGTCGCGTTTATTGCAGAATCAACCAAGACTGGCGCCATAACTTGACGCCAACTTGAAATCCGAGATGGTATCAAAGTGTCTATCCTCGCGCTCGCCAACAAGAGTTATCCGGTCGATACTTATGTTTAACGCGGATTGTGGCAGATGTTTTTGCGCGGCTGTGCGAAGATTTGTAGCCGTGATGCCGTCCACTGGTCGGGTAAGCGTCATGTGAAACTGGAATTCTTGAAAAACATGCGGGTATCCCCAATCTGTGAGGTATTCACGTTGACGTTTTGACAAGCGGTGTGGGTTCCGTCGGGCAATGTCTTTAGACAACAAGGGACCACGAAACCGATCAAATGTTTTGACACACGCATCGGCCAAGGCATTCAACGGGGTGGACTTTGTTGTTGGACGCAAGGCAAGGATACGACCTAATGGGGCCAATTGCAGAGATATCTCAAAAGCGCAGTGACGGGATGCAAGGACAGATGCCGCATCCAGTAAATCAGCAGCAGACGCACTCTCGACCAGATTGAAGGGCGCCTTTAAAGTGGCGTGGAAACCGTATTTTTGGGCCGCTTGCGTAGCCAGCGCCAAACTTGGTATGTCGTATTGCTCGACATGCGTTCCGCTCCGAAGATCCCAACCAAGCCAGTGAGCTCCAAAATCCGCAAGATCGCCCGGTGGCGGTGTGTAAAAAATTGCATAGCGTTGATATGTGGGCATTTCCAAGCTCTGAAGGCTATAATCTTGAGACAGCTAACGTGGGATCAATGCCTTTCGCAAGACGAAAACCGCGCCGGAAACCGCGCCAACCGATGATCCCGGGATTTTGTGCCCCGGGATCCATCTGGGTATTTAAACAACATCTTCTTTAATGTAGTCGCCTAAAATACGCTCGTTTTTGGCCTCTTCCAACTTTGATAAACGATCATCAGCAAGACGATTATCGAAGCGATATTTTACGAAATTCCCAAGGCTGATCGTTAACAGAAGAACCGTTACTCCCCAGAACCCTTTGGTCGCAAGGGGCACTTCGGTACTAAGGTAGAGTGAAAGAGCTAAAAGCCCGTAGGAGACAACGACGCCGCACATATTTACTGCTATGATGAATTGAGTGTCGGAACGTGTTTGCATGATCTTGCTCTCTTTTTTTAGTGGTATTGGAAAAGTTTGGATTAGTCAGTGCTACGTAGGCGAGCCATGACGTCTTTGGTGGTGGTGCATGTTGCGGGTCCATAGCCGGCTTTGGCCAATCGGTCCGTTAGCGAATTTGGATCGGTTTCTTGGTTTATTTCTTCAAGGATCTGTGCTTGCTCAAAAGGATCCGCCTGTGACATCACCCGGTCGATCAAAGCCTGAGCTTCTTGTGCCGCCGTTTGACTGGCTGCGCTGCCGCCCATTTTGACCTGAAGTTTGTTAACCTCGTGGATTGACCTTGCCGAAAGTGCGCCCTGCCGCAGATCGATGATGCGGCGTTGGCTGGATTGAACGTTTGCTTTCAACCGTTGTATCTGTTTTTCCAGCTGAGCAACCGTCGCTTGGCGCTGCTTTATTTCGTTTTCCATCGTGGCAATGGCCGCCGCAGCTTCTAAGGCCAGTGGTTCATGACCATCTGTCAAGGCGGCCTTGGCCCGATTTTCGGTATCTGCCATTGTGGATTCCAGACGGGACAGCTGTTGGTCCTCGCTGCGTTTGCGTTGGATCAACAGTGCCAAGTGACGTTTGGCCTGATTCAGCTGAATCTCGGATTGACGAATTTTTTCATCGATGAGCTCTGGCGCGAACCGGTCAATGATCTGCGCATCAGCGCGAGCAGCAGAGGCCTGAAATAAAGTGGTAAAGGTCTTAAACATGTTAATCTCCCTTGAACGTTGTTCATGAGATTAACATGGATAATATTTGAACGCCGTTCAACAGAAAAATGAACAGCGTTCAAAGTGACGTTACGTAGCAATTCTGGTTAAAAGGAAACGTATCATGTCATGCATATTTTCACGTCCGACCGAAGATAGACGGTCCTCTACGCCAAGCAGAACAATTCCGTGGACGGCTGAAAACAAAGATTTGGTTTGCAGACGAACCGTAATTGGATCGGCTTCACCAAAAATTGCAGCAACAGGCTGATCAATCATCGCCATCAACCCGTCTAACGCTTTCACATACCAATCAGGTACATCTGACCCAATGCTTGCTTCGGCTTCAAACAATGTGCGCCACAACATCGGATTTTCATTTGCGAAATCCATATAGGCCATGGACATGGATATCATCTGATCTAATGGCGATTGTTCAGGTTTGAGTGACGAATGAACTTTTGCACCCAACTGGCGAAATGTATCTGCGTTGACCTCCAGCACAAGATCCCCAAGATCCTCGAAGACTGTATAAATCGCACCAACTGAACAGCCTGCAGCCTGTGAGAGGGCGCGGGCCTTAATCGCCTTGGCACCACCAACTGTGATTTCACGACGCGCCAGCTCTATTAGTTTCCTACGCAACTCTGCGCGTCTTTCGGTGGTGCTCATTTTAACGCCCGTATTTTGTGTTCAACTTTGCTAACGCACGGTTATGGCAACTGGCAAGGTTTTGGACAGCGTGAGGTGACGCAGGCGGTTTGATATATTAGCTTATTGCAATTTTGGTAAAATAATATTACCAATTTCACCATAAGTATCATTCTACCCGGTCAAGGAACCTTAGATGAGTACCCGTACAGACATGAAAACATCCGCAAACAACACAAATAACATCTTGGTTGCACGCTTTCGTGAAATCGTTGGATCACGCTATGTTCTGACCAATCCAAAAAGCATGGAACGTTTTTGCAAAGGGTTCCGCTCAGGGCAGGGCCCGGCACTGGCAGTTGTTCGACCGGGCAAGTTGCTCGAGCAATGGAAAATCCTTGAGGCGTGCGTTGCTGCGGACAAAATCGTGATCATGCAAGCCGCCAATACAGGCCTGACAGAGGGATCAACCCCAAATGGTGAATATGATCGAGATGTGGTCATCATCTCGACCAACAGAATGGATCAGATCCAGACATTGGATTCAGGCCGTCAAATTGTTAGTTTTCCCGGCTCCACATTATTCGGATTGGAAAAATTACTCGCACCGTTGAACCGCCAACCCCATTCGGAAATCGGGTCTAGTTGCATCGGGGCGTCTATCATGGGGGGCGTTTGCAACAACTCGGGCGGCGCACTCATTGAACGGGGACCATCATATACAGAGCTGTCTTTGTATGCGCAGATCACCGAAGACGGAAAGCTGGAACTGGTCAACCATCTTGGCCTGTACCTTGGTGATACAGCAGAGACCATCCTCAACAGACTTGAAACGGGCGACTACAACGAAAACGATTTTGAGGAAACAAATCGCAAGGCCAGCGACACCGATTACAATCAACGTGTGCGCGAAGTTAATGAACCAAGCCCTGCTAGGTTCAATGCCGACAAGAGACGACTGTATGAAGCATCGGGGTGCGCGGGTAAACTCGCCGTTTTTGCAGTTAGGCTTGACACGTACCCGCTCAATATAAACGAGCAGGTCTTCTACATCGGTACAAACGACACGCAGGTGCTGACGGATTTGCGTCGCTATGTATTGGCCGAGTTTGAGACGCTACCGGTCAGTGGCGAATATATGCACAAAGACGTCTACGATATTTCAGAATCTTACGGAAAAGATACTGTCATTATGATTGATAAACTGGGCACGGATCGATTGCCCATGTTCTTTGCGCTCAAAGGTGCGATTGACGCCAGATGGAACAAGCTGCCCTTCGTCCCAAAGAATATTACAGACCGCGTCATGCAGGGTCTGTCCAGGCTCTGGCCGAACGTGTTGCCAAAACGCATGCGGGACTTTCGTAAACGCTATGATCACCATCTGATCTTGAAAATGCGCGATGGCGGAATTGATGAGGCCAGAACATATCTGTCGTCCCATCTGACCGGCGAAGACGGCGCATTTTTTGCCTGCACCCCGCGCGAGGCGAAAATCGCAGGGTTGCATCGCTTTGCAGCGGCAGGAGCTGCGGTTCGGTATCAAAACGTAAACCCCAGTCAGGTCGAAGACATCCTCGCGCTGGATATTGCGCTGCGGCGGGATGATCGAGAGTGGTTCGAAGTCTTACCGCCCGAAATTGCCGAGGGTCTGAGCCACAAGCTGTATTACGGGCACTTGTTCTGCCATGTTCTGCATCAGGATTACGTTGTCAAAAAGGGATACGATCCCAAAGCTATAAAGTCCGCCATGCTTGCCATTCTGGATCGCCGGGGGGCGGAATATCCGGCTGAACATAATGTCGGGCATCTTTACGCGGCCAAGCCTGATCTAGCAGCGCATTATCACTGCTGTGATCCGACCAATTCCCTGAACCCCGGTCTTGGTAAGATGTCAAAGGCCAAACATTACGCTTGAACGGCGCAATCGTGTTAGCATGACCGGATATTTGGAAAGGGTCCGCAATGTCAGATATCCCGGTCACGCTTGATAATGCCTATAACCTCAAAGACATCGAACAGACCAAAACGCTGTATCGTCAATGGGCTAAAGATTACGATGAAAGTTTTGGGGCGCAGATGGGGTATGTTGCCCCCGCGCGGGTTGCCGAGGCATTCAAAAACGAAGCCGATGGCAACACAACACCCGTATTGGACGTAGGAGCAGGAACGGGACTTTTGGCACAGCATCTTTGCGATCATATCATTGATGCCTTGGATGTTTCGGCTGAAATGCTTGCGGTCGCCCGATCAAAACAACTTTACAGGCGTTTGCTTCCAGCGGATCTGACGCAGCCCTTGCCTGTAGAGGATGGCGTATATGGCGCCGTCGTCTCTTCGGGAACCTTCACGCATGGACATGTTGGTCCTGAATGCTTGCCTGAACTGTTGCGCGTCACTCGCAGCGGGGCGCTTTTCGCCTGTGGTGTCGCAATGCACGTTTTTGATGATATGAGGTTCGGGTCCGCCCTCGCGCGATTACAGGCAACAAATAAAATCGGTCCGTTGCGATTTGTAGAAATGCCTCTTTACAGTGGTTCGGAACACGAGCGCAGCCGTGATATGGGGTTGGTGGTTCTGTTTCGCAAACAATGATTGCAGCAGCAAGCTATGAGCGTTGGATTTGGTAGGTCAACCGCCAAAAAAAATCGTCGTTGGATGGTATTGTGTCTTTGCAGAAAATTTGCTGGACTAAAGATGCGTGAAAATCCGACTGTTCATAGAAATCACGGTGCAGAAAAGCAAAAAACATGATGCGACTAGAATTGAATATTCTTCACGACGAAACATCAAGCAAACGGCGTTTTTCATATTGTAGTGATTGCATGAACAGACGAACAAACTGTTTGCAAGTTATCCGGTTCCAGAAACAGCTTTTATATGAGGCGCAAACGTAAAGACTAAGCCTTTGCAGAAAAACAACTTGCGCCTTTTGTGAAGAAACGCGAGCCTCTGATCTGGCTAAAATAACCGAACAACATGATTAAGCTGTATGGTAGGCACTTTAGTCTGTTTATATGAGGTCTCAGATCAAAGGGATCCACAATCTGGCCAAAGGATAGGAGCATTATCCACGGCCATAACCAACAGGGGGCACTCATGGCCCGATACGATGGCGTGTTCGACACGCTAGGTCTACGTGAATGGTGTGACGTGGACAAGAAAGACGGACCTATGTCCATGGCCCAGTTGCTGGCGCAAACCAGTGGAAACAAAGAGGCTACCGGCGATGTATTGCCCTTTCCATCTTTGGACGAGTTGCACGAATCCTGTTCAGCAATTGGCCAGACGCGCGATCTGACGGCAGGAATAGAGGCTGGTTTTTTATCCATACGCAGTACGTTAAAGGCTGTTCTTGATCCAATAACTGATCCTCTTAGCTGGATGCTGGATGGGATGCTTTGGGTTTTTGAATCCACGGCTTGGTGGATCATGGTGCCTTTGCTGATCATTATAAGCTGGACCGTTAGTCGATCCGTTGGAGTGACGGTGTTTGTGGCAATCGTCATGTTGTTTTTCGGGTTTATCGACCACTATGAAGTGGCAATGCAGACATTGTCTATCATCTTTGTCTGTACTGGTCTGTCCGTCATCGTAGGGGTCCCGATTGGCATCGGTATGTCGAAATCAAACGCCGCCCAACGGGGTATCATCCCGATATTGGATTTGCTTCAAACTTTGCCAACGTTTGTATATCTCATCCCACTTATTTTCTTGTTTTCGGTCACGGAATCAAAACTTTATGGGATCGCTATCATTCTATATGCAATCGTGCCAGTGATCCGTTTGACCGACCTTGGTATCCGGCTTGTCGACAAAGATGTGATCGAAGCTGCCAATTCATTTGGTATGAACGCGTGGCAAAAGTTGACCCGTGTTGAACTGCCTTTGGCGCTGCCTAACATTATGGCGGGGGTGAACCAGACGATCATGATGAGCCTTGCAATGGTTGTTATCGCATCTCTTGTATCAGCCCCAGGTTTGGGTGTGCTTGTTTTGCGCGGTATCCGCAATCTTGAACTGGGCGTGGGTATCGTGGCAGGCATTGGCATCGTGCTTTTGGCAGTGATCCTTGATCGTGTGTCTAAGGCGGCGCTTAGCCGTGTTGACAAACAAAATCTGACCAAATGAGGCATGCGAAAATGACAACTCCAAAAGTCGCAATCCGCGGTCTGTATAAAATCTTTGGTGCAAACGACAAAGACTTGGTGTCTTTGGTCGAACAAGGCATGGACAAGGCCACCCTGCTTGAAAAGCACGGACATGTGTTAGGTTTGCAAGATATCGACATCGATATGCAGCCTGGTGAAATCACGGTCATCATGGGGCTTTCAGGATCAGGGAAGTCTACCTTGATCCGACATCTGAATCGTTTGATCGATCCCACTGCGGGTGAAATCCTGATCGACGGTGAGGATGTCATGAAGCTCGGTGTGGATGCGCTTCGGCTAATGCGACAAAAACGCATGTCGATGGTCTTTCAAAAATTTGCATTGTTGCCCCATCAAACAGTCCTGCAAAACGCTGGTATGCCCCTGTCTGTGCAAGGTATTGACGCTGATACCATCGACACAGCGGCTAGAAAATGGCTCGATCGTGTGGGTCTGAGTGGGTTCGAGGATCGCTTCCCGGCTCAGCTTTCAGGTGGCATGCAGCAGCGCGTCGGCATCGCCCGAGCACTGACGGCCAATACAGACATTATGCTTATGGATGAGGCCTTTTCAGCGCTTGACCCTTTGATCCGGACAGATATGCAAGATCTGCTTTTGGAGTTGCAGCAGGAATTACACAAAACGATTGTGTTTATCACCCATGATCTGGACGAAGCGTTAAAACTTGCTGACCACCTAGTAATATTGAAAGACGGAGCAATCGTCCAACAGGGAGAGCCGCAAAATATTTTGTTGAATCCGTGTGATCCATACATCGAAGATTTTGTGAGCGACATCAATCGCGGACGGGTTCTTCGGGTGGGGTCAGTGATGCAAGATCTTCAACAGGACAGCTTTGACGGCGATGTTTCGGTGGACAGCAACCTTGAAAGCCTGATTGCCAAGTCGGATGGTGACACCAGTCAGGTCTTCCGTGTTCTGAACGGTGACAAAGTTGTAGGACAACTGGACATGAAGGTTCTGGTGCGTGCCCTTGTACCGCGGATAAGCGGTCAGCCCCGCAGTGTAAAATGATACAGCACTACGCAATCTGATGAAGTTATCAATGTACAGGCTCCGGATCATGTTCAGAGCCTGTATCGTTTATGGTATTCGGTGTTAAAACACGAAGTGGTCTTGGGTCAGGTCCGCAGCATTGATATTGACCAGTGTCACCGTATTGCCGGCCTCATCTGCAATGACCGCATCATTGCCAACTGATGACAGTGCACCGCCAGTCAGGGCTGCATAATTTGCAATATTGGTCGCAGATAGGTCCAGAGCCTCGCCAAAGACGGAAATTTCGAAATCCGTTACTGTGTCTGTACCGTAATCTTGAACTAGAACAAAAACGTCCGCGCCTGCTCCGCCAGTGAATTCGTCATCGCCTTTGCTGTCGGTCAAACGATCATCGCCTGCGCCCCCAATCAAGGTATCATTGCCGAAATATCCCTGTAGAGTGTTGTTTCCAGCGTTTCCAACAAGCGTATTATCGCGGCCGTTGCCGCCGGCGTCGATATTCTTGATCCCTGTTAAGGTGAGATGTTCCAAGTGTTGGCTATGGGTTTTGAGAGTGTAGTTTGCTGAAGAAAAAACGTGATCATTGCCTTCGCCAACCAATTCGACAATCTTATCCTTGGTTTTGTCGACGTAGTATACGTCATCGCCCTGACCACCGATCATGCTGTCGACGCCGCTGTTGCCTTTCAAACTGTCGTCACCCAAGCCGCCGATCAAGGTATCTGCGCCACCCCCCCCAGTCAGAAGATTTGCACCCGCGCCACCCGTGATCATGTTGTCGCGCGCGTTGCCCTTGCCAAAATTATCACCAGACCCGGTCAGCACGAGATTTTCGATGTGCTGTCCATAGGTCTTCATCGCAAGATTGAATTTTGCAAAAAGGGTGTCGATGCCTTCGCCGGCCAGTTCGACGATCTTGTCGGCGGCACGATCCAATGTGTAGCTGTCATCACCCTGACCACCGATCATGCTGTCGACGCCGCTATCACCAAACAAGCTGTCATTCCCTAAGCCGCCGAAAAGAGTGTCGTCCGCACCGCCACCCGTCAAAAGATTATGCCCTGCATTGCCCGTGATGATATTTGCGGCCCCATTGCCCTTACCAATAATGTTTCCACTGCCAGTCAGGGTTAGGTTTTCAATAAATTGGCTTTGCGTTTTTAGGCGAACGTCTACCGACGCTTCGACGCTGTCATCTCCTTCGCCTGAAAGCTCGTTCACACTGTCGGCAAGATCATCAACAATAAACAAGTCATTCCCGGACCCACCGATCATGGTGTCAGCCCCCGATCCACCATTTAACGTGTCGTTGCCATCCAGACCCTCCAAACGATCATCGCCGCCAAGGGCATCGATCAGGTCCGCACCGGATGTTCCGACCAAGATGTCAGCATTTTGGGTTGCGCCTGCTGTTTGAATATCAAAATTTGCAGCTGTCAGCGTTACGCCAAAGACATCGTCGTGAAAGATCCGCACGATGGCCCCGCCGGTGGTTTCCAGTCGCCAAACGTTGGAGAATTCATCCGTAACGGCAGCCACCGCATCGCTAGGGGTTGTAAACCCTGAATCATGCAGAACTATGATTTCGGTATCCAAGTCGAAATCGGTAAGGGTCAGCATTCCATTGGTATTTTTAATGTCGAAACGATCTGTTCCTTCACCCGCAAAAACTGTGTCAGATCCCGCACTGTTTCGGAAAATATCACTACCATCCCCGCCATCCAGAGTGTCATCACCATCCCCGCCATCCAGAGTGTCATCCCCTAACTGTCCAAAAAGGATGTCGTTGCCCAATCCGCCTAATAAAAGGTCATCACCTGCATTGCCTTGTATTTGATCAGCCCCACCAAGACCCTCAATCGTATCGGCAAGACGTGTCCCAAAAACAGTGACGTCGTCGCCTTCGGTAACAATGGGGGGAGTGCTGCCTTGTGCAACAAACCCGTCGATTTCATAGCCAATATCTGCCAAAATCGCCAAATCATTATTGGTTAAAAGTTTCCTTGTGCCCGGTCCGATGGTCGGATCCAACGCGTCGTCGCCATCATTGTGGCCATCTTCGATGTGACCACCATCACTTTCAACAGGAATGCCCTGGCCGGAGGACTGTATCATCGCATTAGGGCCGGTAAAGACATCGTCAGACACGAAGCTGTCAAAGGTAGAGGACGTGCCAAATCCAAAAATATGGACGATCTCGTGTATTGCCACAGAGAGAAAATCATAAAATCCCTCTACGGCTTGATCCAGATCAAAGCTCCAGTCTGCATCAGGATCAAAGGTGACCGTTCCCGCCCACGGTTCATAATTTGTGACAGGACCATTGCCACGAAAATCGTCCGAGATCCGGCTGCGAAAAATATCTCCGCTGATATTCAAACCCGTCGGACCGGCTCTTCCCAATGCGCCACCCAGATCCTCGGCCCCAACAAAAATCAGCATATCGTCGATCGGATCTGTCAGGGTAATTGGTATCTTGGCGGAATCGCGATCTGAAGGATTGGTGACCTGCATGACATTGCCGGCAGCAACCGACGCAAAATCATCGTTCAACACACCCCCTAGATACTCTCCAGCAGCCTCAAGCGCTGCCCGCGCATTGGCATTGTCAAAAAAGCCAGACGTATCGAGGCTGTAATCAAATACTATGGAGACCATGGCGCACACATCCATCCTGTAATGAGATCAAAAGAGCACTATCTAATGGTATCGTGCCGCAATTACATCACGCAAGCAAACCAAAGCCGAGATCTTTACACAAATGCGTGTACTGGCAGCGGCTCAGTTAAAACGGAATATCATCGGATCCACTTAAAAATCTGGCAACCACCTTCTTGGTGCCCGCCTTTTCAAACGCGACTTCGAGCTTGTCACCTTCGATCCCAATGACCGCCCCATAGCCAAACTTTTGATGAAAAACCCGCGCGCCCAGATCAAAGGCTGCAACAGCCTTGAGATCAATTACAGAGTTGCGGGTTTCACGCGGTTGGCTAATCGGTCGCTGCGATTGACGCGATTGCAACCGCCGCCATCCGGGGGAATTGTAAACATTGGCTTCGGTAACTCGATTTTCGAGCCCCGATGTCGTGCTCATCCCTGCCGCACCATATCCACCGCCATACAATCCCGGAGGCGTCAAAACATCGACATGCTCTTCGGGCAATTCGTCGATAAAACGAGAGGGCAGGGCAGATTGCCATTGTCCAAAAACGCGTCGGTTGGCAGCGAAGGAAATAGTGCAAACCTCTTCCGCGCGGGTAATTCCCACATAGGCAAGGCGACGTTCTTCCTCGAGGCCCTGAACGCCGCTTTCATCCATGGAGCGTTGCGATGGAAATAGACCGTCTTCCCACCCGGGAAGGAACACAGCGGGAAACTCCAAACCTTTTGCGGCATGCAAAGTCATTATGCTGACCTTGGGGTCCGAACTCTCACTTTCATTGTCCATTATAAGGCTGACGTGTTCCAAAAAACCCTGAAGATTATCAAAATTTTCCAGCCCTTTGATGAGTTCTTTTAGGTTTTCTAGTCGTCCTGGTGCTTCTGGTGTCTTGTCGTTTTGCCACATAGATGTGTAGCCACTTTCATCAAGGACGATTTGGGCAAGCTCTACATGCGAAACCTCTGACGGCGTATATTTTGACTCTTGTGCGACATCGTCGTTGGCAACCAGGCCTTCGACTGTGTCACTCACATTTGTTGGATCTTTGGCCATTTGCCGCCAACGGGATAGATCCACCACCAATTGACCAAGCGCTTTGCCACCTTTTCCTTTGATCAACCCTTGTTCGACCGCAAGTGCAGCCCCCTCTAACAGGGCCACGCCATGGACACGCGCTACCTGTTGTATAGTCTGTTGTGCCTTGTCCCCGAGGCCTCTTTTCGGAGTATTCATGATACGCTCAAAGGCTAGGTCATCATCGGGGCTGACCACGATGCGAAAATAGGCCATGGCATCACGGATTTCGAGCCGTTCGTAAAAACGAGGGCCACCAATCACGCGATAGGGCAGACCAATCGTCAGAAACCGGTCTTCAAATGCGCGCATTTGATGGCTTGCACGCACAAGGATTGCCATGTTGTTCGCACTGATTGGATGCATACCACGCGTGCCATTTTGCATGGCTTCGATTTCTTCGCCAATCCATCGGGCCTCTTCTTCACCATCCCAATGTCCTATCAGGCGAAGTTTCTCGCCATCCTTGGCATCAGTCCAAAGCGTCTTGCCCAAACGCCCCTTGTTTCCGGAAATGATAGCTGACGCCGCAGCAAGAATATGTGGTGTAGAGCGATAATTTTGTTCAAGGCGCACCACATGGGAACCTTCAAAATCCTTTTCAAACCGCAAAATATTGCCAACTTCTGCGCCACGCCATCCGTAGATGGACTGATCATCATCGCCAACACAACAAATATTTTTATGTCCCGACGCCAGCAACCGCAACCAAAGATACTGAGCGATATTCGTATCTTGATATTCATCCACTAAAATATAGCGAAACCATCGCTGATATTGGGACAAAATGTCAGGATAGGATTGAAAAATCACCACCATATGCAAAAGCAGATCCCCAAAATCTACTGCATTCAGATCCTTAAGGCGGGCCTGATACTGCGTGTAGAGAAGGACCCCTTTGTTGTCATACAAACCAGCATCTGCTGCAGGCACTTTATCCGGCGTTACAGCGCGGTTTTTCCAGCCGTCTATGATACCAGCCAACATGCGCGCGGGCCAACGCTTGTCATCAATTCCCGCAGCCTTTACCAATTGTTTCAGCAACCGGATCTGATCATCTGTGTCCAAGATCGTGAAGTTCGATTTGAGGCCCACCAGTTCGGCATGACGCCGCAAAAGCTTTACACAAATCGAATGAAAGGTTCCTAGCCACGGGACACCTTCGACCACTTCACCAAGCATATTCCCCACGCGTGTTTTCATTTCGCGCGCGGCTTTGTTGGTAAAAGTTACTGCCAGAATTTCGTTCGGTCGGGCCCGTCCGGTGTTCAGTAAATGGACAATGCGTGCCGTCAAAGCGCGCGTCTTGCCGGTTCCCGCTCCGGCCAACATTAGCACGGGGCCATCCAGTGTCTCAACTGCTTGCCTTTGGGCTGGGTTCAATCCGTCAAGATACGGGGTCGGCCGTGCTGCCATTGCACGGCTGGCCAGTGATGCGCCTTCAAACGCGTCCATTTCATCAAAACCGCTCATCTTGTAATTATACAGTCAAGTTGGGCGAATGAAAACCCAAGTTCTTGATATGTTCTGCCGCAGTTATTGTTAATCTGGATTTGTCCCACATCTGCTTCGCGCAAAAATGGAAAGGCGGACCGGCGATCACTAAACTGTTGCAGAGTAAGAGAGTCACTAAGTGCATCGTTTGAAACGAGCAAGCACAGCACCAAGAAGCAAAACACGACGATAACGCGCAACCGAGAACGAAAAGTCGGTGCGGATGAGCCAGACAGCACGTTGGATCAACTCTCAAAGAGATTCTGAAGACGGTGTAGTTTTACGGGCAATCGTACAGACGATTTTTTTGACATGCCAATTCATGAGTGGGACATTTCCCATGGCCGTCAAATCCGTAAACACCGGCGCTCAGGTCTTTCTGAACGGTGGGCTCTGCGTCGCTGGACAAACGCACCCGCGGCAAATACACATTATTCCAATGCAAGGGATCAGTCTGAATGAAGCGTAATAGTCGTCTGTCCCTTGCTTTGCACACCCTGAGCCATATGGCAGCTGAGCCGGATTTAAGACGGACCTCCTCTCAGATTGCAGCACATGCCGGAACGAACCCGGTCGTGGTACGCAGGGTTTTGGGCGAGTTGCGCAAAGCAGGCCTCCTGTCATCGGAAAAAGGACAAGCCGGTGGTTGGAAGCTGGCAAAACCAGCCAAAGCCATAACACTCGCGGACATTTATCTTGCCTTGGGCGAACGGTTTGTTGCAGGAACGGGAACCCATAACGCCCCGCCTTCGCCGTGCAATTTGGAAACTCGTTTGCAAACGCGCGTTTCAGACGTTTTGGAAGAAATCGAGCACAGCTTGGTCCAACGACTGCGCGAGACGTCCATCATGGACATTCACCCAGAACTCTAACAGTAGAAAATATTCCAATGGACAGTGGGGGGACGTTGCTCCCCCCGGGTCTTGGCATTGGATTATCCGCGACGGCGACGGCGTCCACCTGCGCGCCCGCCAGCAGGCGCCTCATTGGGATCTTTGTTGGATTGGATCCACGACTTTCCATGGGGATCATTGTTGGTCAGTAGATTTGCTGCGCGAATGGCCTCCATTTCTTTGCCTGAACGGGCCTTGGTAGAGCCCATACCAAACAGGGTGACAAATGTTTCATCATCCATATCTGCGGGCACAATGATGCCAGCCACCTCAAGTTGGGCTTTTTTTTCGGCGATTTTCTTTTGACTGACCGGCAGTGCCACTGGATTCATGATCGCGCTGGTCATGCCTGCTCCCATTGCCATCGGCAAAAACGCATTGTTAATTCCGTGCCTGTTGGGCAAGCCAAAGCTCACATTGGATGCGCCACAGGTCGTATTCACGCCCAGCTCTTCGCGCAATTTACGAACCAGAGTGAATACTTGCTGACCGGCAGTTGCCATGGCGCCAATCGGCATGACCAAAGGGTCCACCACGATATCATGTGCCGGAATTCCAAAATCGGCTGCCCGTTCAACGATCTTTTTCGCAACTGCAAACCGCACATCAGGATCTTCGCTGATACCTGTGTCATCGTTTGAAATAGCAACCACGGGCACGTTATATTTTTTGACCAATGGAAGTACAATTTCCAGACGTTCGTCTTCACCCGTGACCGAATTCAGCAAAGGACGCCCTTCTGCTGTCGCGAGGCCGGCCTCAAGCGCTGCAGGTACCGAACTATCAATGCAAAGGGGTACATCCACCAACCCTTGCACCAGCTCAATCATTTTGCGCATCAAAGGCGGCTCTGTCTCGTTTGGATTGGGATTGGAGTTGTAGACAACCCCTGCGTTGACATCCAACAGCGTTGCACCCGCCATAACCTGCGCTAAGGCGTCTTTTTCCACGGTCGAGAAATCGCCCGCCTCAAGTTCCGCTGCAAGCTTTTTACGGCCTGTCGGGTTGATGCGCTCGCCGATCACGCAGAAGGGTTCGTCAAACCCCATCACCGCGGTTTTTGTTTTGGATTCCACTATAGTGCGGGTCATAACTGCTTACGTTCCTTTCAGCCGCGCCAGCGCAATTGCTAAGGCGGGATCGTTGAAATCTTGTATCGTTTGGTTGGCACCCGCTGCGCGCAGGGTGGCCTCGTCCAAGCTTGAGCGTATTGCGACCACGTGTAGCCCGGCTGCCGCGGCAGATGCAACGCCGGATGGGCTGTCTTCAAAGGCCAAGGTACGTTTGGGGTCACTACCAAGTTGCGCCATGGCGTCTTGATAGGGGGCGGGATCAGGTTTTCCAGCGCTGCATTCGTCACCAATGATCAGATGGGGCAGGCGGCCTGCTAACCCGGTTGCTTTCAACATAGCAACGGCGTTTATGCGCGGTGCATTCGTGACCACTGCGGTTGCCCAACCTTGATCATGCGCTTTGTCTATCAACGCGATCGCCCCGGGCATTGGTAAGGCAGATGTTCCCAAAACCTCACGAAAGCGTGCTTCTTTTTCATCCGACAACACAGCTGGATCTTCGTCTGGGAAGTGGTCCCCAAAAATTGCCGAATTATGCCGTCCGTGCATGTTTGCAAAATAATAAGGCTCATCAATTTTCAAACCGCGTTCACCAAACATCTTTATAAAGACGCTCACATGAAGCGGGTCAGACGACAGCAGCGTGCCGTCCAGATCAAACAAAAGCGATGGTGTCATGATAAACGTCAGGCAGAGACAGCAGCCACAGGCATGCGCCCATGGTCGGCGGCCCAAGCAGCATTTGTTTTGATCCCACCCAAGGGAAAGAAATGCACGGCCTCTATATTAAAGTCGGGGTTTGCAGCCTTATGGGTGGCCAAGACCTGAACTATGTCTGTGGGTTCGTAAGGCAGAAGCAGCTTGGTCACATCCATTGCGCGTTTTTGCAGAACCTTAAGAGACGGGCCAACCCCGCAGGCAATTGCGAACTTTATCAAGGTTTGTAATTTTGCTGGTCCTGCGATGCCAATATGGACGGGCAGGTCTATGCCTGCGGCTTTGATATCGTTCGCCCACTTGATGATAGGACCAGGGTCAAACGCAAATTGCGTTGCCAGTGCCATTTTAGCGTCCGTTCGATCGGAAAACGCCTGTTTCCAACGCAAGGCCGCATCAACATTCAGGTGGGAGCCATCAGGATCGATGTCTTTGTTGCCCTCGGGATGGCCAGCCACGTGCAGACGCTCAAACCCCGCTGCATCAAACGCGCCAGTCTCAAGCAGTTGCATTGAGCTGTCGTATTCACCATGAGGATGCGTCACACCGCCTGCTAGCAAAAGTGCTTGATTAACGTTGGCCTCCCCCTGATAGCGATTGATCCAATCAACAAGGGTAGCTTTGTCTTTGATGATACGAGCAGGAAAATGCGGCATTACATCAAAGCCTTGGGTGTTGATGCGCCTTGCGGTGGCAACCATATCTTCTATCGGCGTGCCTTCGATATGAGCAATGTAGACGCGCGTGCCCTTGGGCAGAATGGCTCGAAAGTCATCTACTTTTGATGCCGTACGAGGCATGACCTCTATTGAAAATCCTTTTAGGAAATCAGAGATTTCGGGACCCGAAGTGACAGGCACGGGTGCGGATTTCTTCCCAAAATTCAAAATGGCCATGGCATTTGCTCCTGGCGGGGTGATCAGGCCGCGTGGCCTTGGTTTGCGATCAAAACTTTAAGGCGTTCGGTGTCGTATTCTGTGTCAAGTCGCGCAACTTCGGCGGCCAGTATATCCTCGGGGGTGCCATCCATGGGGTAGGGGGCTGCCTTTCGCCATTCGGCCAGATAGGCATCCGTATCAGTCGCTCCAATCTTCATGGCAGCGCGGTCAATGGCTTGTTCGAACCGTTCAGGAAGCGGGGCTTTGGCACCGCGACGTCCTTTGCCGACGATGACTTGGGCGGGTATATCGCGCCAGAAAACAAGTGTTACATCGGGCATTGTTATTGATTCCTAGTAAGGTACGTCTACCCGATACCTATCGGTCCTTGTTCTGGTTTCACAGTCGAATTTCGACATCTTCACGCTCAGCCACGACGCAACCAATAATGGGGGCTTGTTGTTAGGCCTTGGCCTGCGTATCTTTTTTCCAACTTAAACATGGAAGGCGCGGAATCATGGCGCCACGGCGACCCGAAGGCGCGGGCGCTTTCCCACACCCGGTCGAGAGCCTCGCGCCCGTCAGGCCAGATCCTTCTGCGTTGTATGCTGCGTTGGATTTGGGAACAAACAGTTGCAGGATGCTGATTGCCCAACCCAAGGGCAGTCAGTTTCAGGTCGTGGACAGCTTTTCAAAGTCAGTACAGCTTGGCGCTGGTTTAGAAAAATCGGGGCGTCTTGGCAATGCGTCTATGGGTCGGACGATTTCCGCGCTTAAAATCTGTCAGCAGAAGCTAAAACGGCACAATGTCGGCCACATGCGGTTGGTTGCGACCGAGGCATGTCGGCGCGCACGAAATTCACGCGACTTTATAAGGCAGGTGCAACGCGAAACCGGGCTTCGATTGGAAGTCATAGAACCGGAGGAAGAGGCGCGTCTGGCTGTAGTTTCATGTGCGCCTTTGGTCTCGCAGCGGACAGAGCAATTGCTTGTTGTCGATATCGGCGGCGGTTCCACGGAACTGGTTTGGATTGATCTGTCAAACGTTCCAAACAGGGATCGACCAAAATCCATAATGCAATTGCATGCAGGTTTTGAGGCATATAACGGCGCTTTTCCTTCGGCACAGGTTGTAGATTGGATTTCAGTTCCTTTAGGTGTCGCGACTT
Organism: Pseudoprimorskyibacter sp.; assembly: GCA_029251265.1. Classification (GTDB taxonomy): domain Bacteria; phylum Pseudomonadota; class Alphaproteobacteria; order Rhodobacterales; family Rhodobacteraceae; genus JAQXDR01. Next base: position 31,251 of record JAQXDR010000028.1, read on the forward strand.
TGCGCGATCACTTCAATGATGTCGAAGATGATGCCGCACGCTATGCGTTGATGAGCTGGTATTTCGAAGAACACCTTGCTGATTTTGCACCTTATAAAACCGAACAAGCACGGGCAGGTTTTCAAATCGTCGGAACATCAGGCACAGTCACCACGGTTGCCGCGTCGCACCTCGGACTTCGGCGATATGATCGCACAAAGGTTGATGGCCTACGCATGTCCAGTGCCGAAATTGAAGCGGTTATAAATCGATACCTTGAACTGGGCCCGTCCGGTCGTCGGCGGGATCCGAGGATTGGACAAGATCGTCAGACTCTGATTATGTCTGGCGCAGCGATCCTACAGGCTCTTTTACGGTGTTGGCCAACGGATAGGTTGTCCGTGGCAGACAGAGGCCTGCGGGAAGGCTTGCTCTATGCGCAAATGTCTGCGCATGGCGTGCTGGAAGACGGAACACTTTAAAGGCGCAAGAGATGACAAAAAATACATCAGGTCGGGGTCAACGTGACCTGAAGGTCAAGGTCAAATCGGCGCGTGGACGCAGGCTTAGTTCCACAAGATGGCTGCAACGACAGTTGAATGATCCTTATGTTAAACGTGCTAAAACCGAAGGATATCGTGGTCGTGCGGCCTTTAAGATTCTTGAACTGGACGATAAATTTGGCTTTCTCACTCCTGGCGCCCAAGTCGTGGACTTGGGCTGTGCACCGGGGGGATGGTGTCAGGTGGCAGTCCCCCGTGTAAATTCTTTGGGCGAAAAATCTGATAAAGCACAAGGCCGGATCATTGGCATTGATATGCAAGACGTAGAGCCAATTGCCGGTGTAGAGCTGCATAAATTAGACTTTTTGGATGAAGGCGCGGACGATCAGGTCAAGCAGTGGCTGGGCGGTGCGGCGGATGTTGTGATGTCTGATATGGCAGCCTCTTCTTCTGGTCATAAGCAGACGGATCACCTGCGCATAATGAACCTATGTGAAACCGCGGCTTATTTTGCCTTTGACGTGTTGCGGCCGGGCGGCACTTTTGTTGCAAAGGTTCTTGCAGGTGGCGCAGAGAGCGAGCTGCAAAGGCTTTTAAAACAAAAGTTTGACAAGGTTGCCAATGTAAAGCCGCCCGCATCCCGCAGCGATAGCTCTGAAAAGTTTGTGGTTGCGATGGGCTTTAGAGGTACCGAAGCATGAGCGTTATTGTATGTTACGGCGACAGTAATACACATGGGACCGCCCCGATTGAAACGCTTGGTGTTATGTCGCGGCATGCCCATCAGGATCGCTGGCCCAATGTCCTTGCAGCGTCTTTAACGTCATCACATGAAATCATCAGCGAAGGGCTGCCTGGGCGGACGACGGTGCATGACGATGTGATTGAGGGCGGCATGCGCAATGGATTGACTGTGCTGCCTGCGATTTTGCAATCGCATAAGCCGATTGATCTTTTGGTGATTATGCTGGGCACAAACGATCTGAAACCGGCTTTTGGTGTTGGCAGTTTTGAAATCGCCCGTTCCGTCGAACGGTTGGTGCGCGCCGCCCGGCTGGAGGATGCGCACAAGCAGGAATTGATCGTGGCTCCGGTGCCAGTGGTCGAGACAGGGGTCCTGGCGCAGGTTTTTGCTGGCGCAGAACAACGCCAACAGACCCTGTCTGCTGACCTTGCTAAATCGGCCGAGCGTTTGGGCTGCGCCTTTTGGGATGCAGGCGCTTACACACAGGTGTCCATGGTTGATGGTGTCCATTGGGATCGTACAGCCCATCATGATGTGGGGCGGGCGATTGCAACCAAGATTTCTATGCTTATCCAACCCTAAGCGGATATGGATAAGCAGGAGTTGACTTGTGCTGGGTATCTTGTTTGACCTCCGGGTCAAAGCCTTGCACCGTGCTTACCTGAAATACCTCGAGGTTCTTATGTCCAAGTCACCGCGTCCTTTTGCGTCTTACGAATGGTTGATCGCATGGCGGTATCTGCGCGCACGCCGCGCAGAAGGCGGGGTGTCAGTCATGACGTGGATCAGTCTATTGGGCATAACTTTGGCAGTCGCTGCATTGATTGCCACCTTGTCAGTCCGTGCAGGGTTCAGGGCCGAGTTCGTTGATACAATCCTTGGCGCCGAGGCGCATGTGACCGTCTATGATATGGGTCACATTGATGAACGCGGGCAATTTGACCGCACGATCGTCGACTATGATGCTCTGGCAAGCCGTATTGCAGACGTCCCCGGCGTCATCAGGGCTGCGCCTCTGATCAAAGGCGAGATCATGGCGAACGCCGGTGAACGGTCGGCCGGTATTCAGGTGCGGGGCATTCGTGCCAAGGATCTGACGCAAATACCGCGTGTTGCGGGTTCGGATCAGGCTAGGGGATCTTTGTCCGACTTTGACCTGGGGGGGTTGGCTATAGGCTCTGGCGTGGCCCGAGAGTTGGGGGTCACGATCGGAGACAAAATCCGGCTGATTTCTCCCAATGGGGTCAAAACACCCTTTGGCACAAGTCCGCGGATCAAATCCTATGAGGTAACCTACATCTTTACCGCGGGACGCTACCACATCGACAGAGTGCGGGTTTATATGCCCTTTGAAGAAGCACAGATATTTTTTAATCGCAATGGCGTTGCAGATGAAATTGAAGTGATCGTTGAACAGCCTGATGCCGTTGCTGATTTGACTCCATCCTTGTTAGCCGCCGCTGGCGCTTCTGCGATGATGTGGTCATGGAAAGATGCAAACGGAGGATTTTTGCGCGCATTAGAGGTTGAAGACAACGTAATGTTTGTCATCTTATCCATTCTGGTGATGATTGCAGCTCTGAACATCGTGTCCGGGTTAATCATGCTCGTCAAAAACAAGGGCCGCGATATTGGAATTCTGCGCACTATGGGGTTAAGCGAAGGCACAGTCTTGCGCGTGTTTTTCTTGTGTGGGGCAGCGACAGGGCTAGCAGGAACGGCAGCGGGTGTTGTGATTGGTTGTCTTTTTGCAATCTACATCGACCCAATTTTTGCAGTGGTCAACGGCTTTTCCGGTGGTGATATATGGGATGCATCGGTGCGTGGCATTTATTATTTACCAGCAAAACTTCAGCTTGAGGATGTCCTCAGTGCAGTCGCCCTATCACTTGGGCTTAGTTTTGCTGTAACGATATTTCCTGCGCGGCGTGCGGCCCGTATGAACCCGGTAGAGGCGCTGCGTTATGAATAAGCCAATTTTGACCCTCACAGGGATCGAAAAATCCTATCAACGTACAAACGGCAATGTGCCCGTATTGCGTGATATAAATCTAACGCTGCGGCCTGGTGAAACAGTGGCCTTGGTCGCACCATCTGGCGCGGGCAAGTCCACATTGCTGCATATTGCTGGTTTGTTGGACACGCCAGACAGCGGAGACGTCTCGATCGGAGGTCAAGTTGCCACCGGACTAAGCGATGCAAAAAGGACAAGAATAAGAAGACGGGATATTGGATTTGTATATCAATTCCACCACTTGCTGCCGGAATTTAATGCAGCAGAAAATATCACACTTCCTCAACGTGCCGATGGCGTTAGTCGCGTCATTGCCCAGTCACGGGCAATGTCACTTTTAGCGACGGTTGGACTGACAGACAGAGCGCTTCATAGACCCGCAGAACTATCAGGTGGCGAACAACAACGGGTTGCATTTTGTCGGGCGTTGGCAAATGGGCCGCGTTTGATATTGGCCGATGAGCCAACCGGAAATCTAGACCCGGACACCGCAGATACAGTTTTCGACGCCCTTCTAGCTTTGGCCCGCGACACCGGATTGGCGGCATTGGTGGCAACTCATAACCTGAATTTGGCGGCGCGAATGGACCGACAGGTCCGGCTTGCCGCCGGAACGATCACCACATCAGACGAGTTGGCGTGATTTAACGATTGCCATCCTCGAACCGTGCGGCATCGGCTGCTGCCCGCCGTATCGCATTGGATTTATGGACCGTTTCTTGATATTCTGACTCTGGATCACTGTCATAGACAACGCCTCCGCCAGCCTGCACATACAGTTTTTTGTTTTTCACGATAGCTGTTCGCAAGGCGATACACATATCCATGTCGCCGCCCGAACTAAAGTAGCCAACGCCGCCCCCGTAAACACCGCGCTTTTCCGGCTCCAATTCGTCGATGATTTCCATCGCACGCACCTTTGGTGCGCCCGAAACGGTCCCGGCAGGCAGACCGGCGAGTAATGCGGAAAGAGCATCGTGGTCATCGGATAATTCACCAACTACATTAGAGACTATGTGCATGACATGACTATAGCGCTCGATTATGAACTCTTCTGTCGGCTTTACAGTGCCAATCTTGCTGACGCGCCCTGTGTCATTACGGCCCAAGTCAAGTAGCATCAGGTGTTCGGCCAATTCTTTTTGATCAGCCAACAGTTCCTCTTCTAGTGCTTTATCCTCTGCCGGAGTTGCACCGCGGCGCCGCGTTCCTGCGATCGGTCGAATAGTAACTTCCCTATCAAAAACCCGCACCAGTATTTCAGGACTAGCGCCAATGACCTGAAAGTCCCCAAAGTTAAAGTAAAACATAAATGGTGACGGATTAGTTCTTCGTAAGGAGCGATAAAGTGCGAATGGAGGTATGGGAAAATCCTGCGTCCAACGCTGTGATGGAACCACCTGAAAAATATCTCCGGCGCGGATATATTCTTTTGCTGTCTCAACAGCTGCAAGGTAGTCGGCATGTTCAAAATTCGATTTGGGCGGTGCTGCCTCAAAGGGTTCACCCAGATCTCGGCTAGACTGTGGCAGCGCACGCTCAAGATCACGAACAGCGTCCATGACCCTTTCTGCTGCCTGCGCATAAGCTGCGCGCGCCGACAAACCGGATGACACCCACGCCGGTGCAACCACCGTAACTTCACCCTTTACACCATCCAAAACCGCAATCACCGATGGGCGGATCATGACCGCGTCAGGCAGCCCCATCGTGTCTGTAGGCATATTTGGCAGATCTTCAACCAAGCGTATCATGTCGTAGCCAAGGTATCCGAATAAGCCTGCGGCCGCTTTTGGAAGATCCTCGGGCAAGTCGATGTGGCTTTCGGCAATCACCTCACGCAAGGCGCTAAGCGGATCGCGCTGGCAATTTGTAAAGTTATCTTGGTCAAATCGCGCACTGCGATTTATCCGAGCGCCTTGACCGTGACATTCCCAGATCAGATCCGGTTTCATACCAATGATGGAATATCTTCCGCGAACCTCGCCGCCGGTCACAGATTCAAGCACGAACGCGTGTTTGGCGGCTCCGGTCAACTTGAGCATAAGCGAGACAGGGGTATCCAGATCTGCAGCCAGCCGCGTATAGACGATCTGGTTTTGCCCGGACTCATAACCGATTGAAAACGCGTCAAAAGACGGTGTCATGGTGGACATGAATGCCCCCTATTGGAAGTTGACGTGAACGGCGTCAATCGCAGCTTGATCAATTTCAATACCAGCCCGCAACTGAATATCGACAGAGAGTGCGTTAAACAAATCCTCAGCTACAGATGTTGAGGCCTGATTTGTCAGTTCAACAACTCTTTGCGCGGCGTTTTCATCCGTTAGATCGGCGATGTTAACTCCATCCAAGCGCAAGACAACGACCCCGTTTGTACCATTCAAAGCACGAACCTGGCCGACAGACATCTCGAACACGCGGCCCATGCCATCCCGTGTAAGCTGCGGGAGAAAGTCAGTTCGAAGAAGATCCGACTGGTTCTCGGTGCTCAGTCCAAGCCCGGCGAATTCGACACCCTCTTGCAATTGCGCGGCCAAGTCCTCCGCTTGCGACATCAACGCGTCGGCGCGCGCGGACATCGTTTGATCTTGCGCCACTGTTTGCAAGATGTCTTCAAAAGGAATTGGGGCAGGGGGTATGATAGCGTTAAGTTGCAAAGCAAAGACGCCCCCATCGCCCAACTCAAAGATTTCAGGGAAATCAGAGGCCTGAGCTTGCTGTGCGCGCGCGCTAAAGGCGGGATATGCAGCGATGCCGTCTTGCGTTTGCTCGGTCCAGATTATCTGTCCACCCACAAGCGCCGTTACGCTTGGCAAATCCTCAACCGTAGCCCCGGCTGCGAGTTCATTTATCGCTTCTTCCGCCAGAACGGCCACCTGACGCCTTGCCTGATCAGCGCCCAAGTCCCGTCTCAGTGCCTCGCGCGCATCGTCAAAGCTGATAGCTTGCGCAGGCAGCATCGCGTTAATCCGAAATAAGGCTGGGCCAAATGCCGATGGGGCAGGTCCAGCGACATCACCAATCTGCGCGTCAAACACAATGGCACCTGCATCATTCAGGGACTCTCTGGTCACGTCTCCAAGATCCGTATCAGCCAACGCCAAACCGCGCCCGGCAACTTCTTCTTCGAAACTGCCTCCTGCGCCGATGCGGCTCAAAGCTGCTTGCGCTTCGGCATCATCAGGAAAGACCAGTTGTTCTACCAACCGTCGTTCGGGGAGGTTGAATTCGTCATAGCGTTCGTCATAGCTGCTGCGCAGATCTTCTTCGGGAACTTGGACACTGTCTAAAAGCATGTCCGGTGTGATCCATGCATATGTCACATCACGTGCTTCTGGTGATGTGTACTGATCAATATTCGCATCATAATATGCACGCAGCGTTGCCTCGTCTGCCAGAGGGGGCGTAGTCACAAGATCTGCATCAGTCAGTTCTGCCATGGTAACTGAACGTTGTTCCAGTTGATACTTCAACATGGTCTCTGCATAGGTCGTGCGTAGGGATGTACCTGCAACGATTGATGTCTGCAAAAGCGTGCGGGCTGTCTCGTCGCGCAAGGTTGCTTCGAATTCTGCTTCGGTTAGGCCTGCATTTTCCAAAATGAAACTGTAGGCATTTCTGTCAAAACCATCTTCTCCGTTGAAGTTCGGAATCTGTCGAAGTTCTTCTGCCAATGTCTCATCGCCAACAGACAGTCCAATTTCAGATGTTTCATTGTCAAAAGCACGCGTTGTGACCAATCTGGACAATGTCTGTTGCGGAACACCAAACATCTGTGCCTGTTCAAAGGTCAATGTCGTGCCAAATTGCTGGCTAATCGCACGAATATCCTGCTGAAGACCACTATAATAGTCTTGCACCAATATCGGCTTGTCACCAACGGAACCGATCCGGGTCAGGCCACCGCCAAAATTCGTTGCTCCAAATCCGGCTAGACCGACAAAGAGCATGCCCATCAAAAGCCAGAGAAATATTTTGGAGGGCGTAAGTTTATTTGATGTTTTTTGCGCCATGGTTTGCCTAGAGCCTCTCTGATTTTTGGGCCGCGTGCGACGTTCTAGCGGGCGCCGCGACGAGGAGCAAGGGCCAGAGGCTCTAAGCGGTCAAACAGTGTGCCGATCCCTGCCGCATCAATATTAGCAAAGGCCACCCGCAAGTGTGTCGCCCCGTCGGGATGCCTCTTTGGCATAAACATCGTCCCAGGAAGCGCAAGAATGTGTGCTTCGGTCACCATGCGTTGCGCAAGCCTGTCTGCCGGCATGTCAAAGGGGTGCTCCAGATACGCAAAATATGCTCCTAAACCTTTCAAACGCCATCCTTTATTCTGCATTTTCTTGAAGTTTGTCCGGATGGTTTCAGCCAAGTTCAAGTTGGTTTGGCGCTCAACTTCAACCCAATCGTCCAGATTTTGCAAACCCCACAGCGCAGCTCTCTGGCCAAGACCGCTTGGACATATTGTGACGGTATCAATGAACTTTTCAACTTCGGGCATCAAATCCGACGCGCCGATTATCGCGCCCACTCTGTGTCCTGTAAGACGATACGCTTTAGAAAAGCTGTAAAGCTGGATCAGCGTCCGGTCCCAGTCGGGTTGTTGCAGCAGCAAATGCGGAGGACCCGGGAGACTGCGAAAGTCTTTGTAAGTTTCGTCAAGGATTAGCCGGAAACCGTTGTTTTGCGCCAGATCAAACAACGCTTGCAACAATGAAGCAGGATATTCAACGCCTGCGGGATTGTTGGGGGATACAGCAATTATAGCACGCGTTCGTGGTGTGACAAGCCGCGCCGCCTGAGCTGGATCTGGCAAAAGATCTGGACCTGTAGGCAAAGGTATGGCTATGATTCCAACCATATCCAACCACATTTTATGATTGAAATACCAAGGTGTTGGGATCAATACTTCATCTCCAGCATCACACAAGGCGGACAGAGTGGCGGCAAAGGCCTGATTACATCCCGACGTGATAGCAACCTTGTCTGCGGTCACAGGTCCTGCATAGCATTTGGCCCAATGGTTGGCCAAAGACTCGCGCAATGCATCCAGTCCCAGATCCGCCGAATAAAGATGTGTCGCGGGATCCATAAGTGCCTGCGCCATGGCGTTTCGCATGCCTTCGGGGGGAGGCGCCGTCGGAGCGGCCTGACTAACATTGATCAGTGGCTTATCATCAGGAAACCGCAGGCCGGCAATCCAACGATGCGCCTGAGGCACTGGCGAAGCAAACGTGCGTTCGGTGAGGGGCATAGATGTCTCGTTGGTGCAAATAAGACGCCACCGTAGAAGGCCCTTGTCGTGCATGCAAGTGTGCTGCGCTCGGTGATCGTTTAAGATTTGGGTCGATCTGATTGTTGGGCAACCACAACCCACTACCGATCAAGGCCTTAACATCGCTAAAGTATCATAAATATCAGTTTTGGCGGAGTTTCCTTAGCTTTCAGTCGACAAAGAGACATCATTATTTATTTTTGGGGTCTGGCGAGAAACGGCTTTGGATTTTACTCAACCAACCAGATGTATTGATCTGCGATCTGCCCAGTGACGTGTTGAAGACCGCAAACCCCGTTCTTACGCTCCCAAAACGACTAGTGAATTGCCGGAATCAGACATCGATCCAATTCACTCACGTCGTTACCGGGCTGCTGAGCGTCAATCAGATTTGTGTACCTCAGAGCGAGGCCGTCCGCCACCCGCTCCAGTGCCCCCATCTTCGCCTTTTGTCGGAACCTGCTCATCGTTGGGTTCTGGCGGAGCACAATCGGTTTTACGCGCCAAAGTATCTAGATCAGTCAATTCATTGCCGGCTTCAATTACTGGCAGGATAAGTGTTTTCAATTAGCTAATCGGTGCCCGATCCATTCGCGGCGTCGCATATCAATATCATCACATTTCCTAAGCGTGTCCCTGTGCTGTTATTTTTAATTTGAATGGGGGCTTGACCCCTAATTTCGTTTCTTGAGGCCCGTAGTATGCATTTTTTCGTCCTTACTGATTTATAACAGCGAATACGTTTTTTGATCGCCCATCCCCGACGGCAAATCGCGGGCCAAAGACTCGACGACACTTTGGCTTTATATTGCCTCTGCGGCAGCGCCGACAATAACACCTGGGAGACCAAAGAAGTTAAACGCTGCGCCGCCTAAATAAGCACATTCAAGTGCGCCTAGAGCTATACTGAAGTTTGGGTGATGGCGTGATTTAAAGGGCGGCGTATCGTGGCAGGTGATCAAGGCAGCCAGAACCTCACAAGGAGCGACATGCCATGACCGAAGATACAACTTTCCTGCCTATTTGCTAATCAGAAATGATCATGGAGCCTCTGACAGTGTTTGCACGCAAAGGCGCACGCCGGATGTTTGCACGAAGCGTCATATCGCGGCTCACGGCTGGATGGCGGGCACAATATGACACTTGGCTCCGGCGCGATCTGTCTGCCCGGCATTATGTCGATATCTGGGCGATATTCAGAACGCTGAGACGCGCAAAGGCTCCGAAGCGGCGCTGACAGTTTTCTCTAAAAAGTATGGTGTCAAATACAAAAAGGGCGTTGCCCGCCTGAAAACGGTCAAAGAGGCGATGCTCGTATTCTATGGGCTCCGCTCGTTTGTTCACTTGAATGGTCCCCCAGACTATTGATCGCTGCGCGACCCGATAAAAACTCCCAGCCGAACGTTGGGATCACCTACGCACGCCTAATCCCATTGAACACGTCTTTGCGACTGTTTGGCACGAAAAACGAAACGCGCTAGGCAACGAGACGTCCACCTTGATCCCCAGCCAGTCGGCGGTCCCATTACTGCGCTTGTGATCGTATCGCTCGCAGCTTTGGCTCATCAGGCACACCCGCGCAGAATTGACGCCGTGCCGGACTACAGCATCTTCAGCCATCTTTTTCCTTTGAGACCACCTTAGCTTAAAAAACATGTATTCCCAAATTGAAGGCACGTACTACAAAAATTTAAATGCCAGTTTGCTGTGAACTACCAGTTGGTCCACGTTTATTTGCCGTAGGGCAGCACCGAACCTTTACATGAATTTATATATCGCGTAATCATTATTATGTTAAATACATGCTTATCGCACTTTTCAAACGGTCAAATTGAGACCCAATGACAAATAGACAGTCCATTCGCAAAAAAATGTGGATAATTGCGCTGTTTAAGTTCAAGATTATTTCGTCTAACAATCAACGCCTGAACGAAGTCGTATCATTTTCTGATCATAGGAAGTTTACCGAAATGTCATCTGGAAAAATGACAAATGCGCAGTTCGGGAATTTGCTCTTGATGACAAACGCGAGCACAATTGAAGAGACATGGGCCGTGTTGGTCGCTTCAATGGCCGATTTTGGTTTTGATAGACTTTTCTACGGGTTCACAAGCTCTCGCACGTCCAAGGGTCTGGGCGATCCGGGCGATTTTCTGCTGCTGAGTAATCACGAACCGTCCTATATCGCAACCTTTATTGGCGACGGACATTACCAGAATGCGCCAATGGTCAATTGGGCCCTTGAAAACGAAGGTGCCTGTAGTTGGAGTATAATTAATGACTTAAAGGCTAAAGGCAATCTAACGAATGAAGAAGAACGCGTGATTGACCTAAACGTGTCTCAGCAGATTTCGGCAGGCTATTCGATCAGCTTTAAATCTGTCTCAAGAAGAGCCAAAGGCGCCATTGGCCTGACCGCAGAAGTTGGGTTATCTCAGCCAGAAGTTGATGCAATTTGGGCTGTACATGGCAAAACCATTATCTTGCTGAACAATGTGGCGCATCTAAAAATTCTTACTCTGCCCTTTAATCCTGATAATCAGACTTTGACGTCTCGCCAACGTGAAGCGCTTGAATGGGTGGGAGACGGAAAGACGAGCCAAGATATCGCTACATTGATGGGGCTTTCACAAGCAACCGTTGAAAAACATCTGCGTCTGGCACGCAAAGCCTTGAATGTCGAAACAACTGCACAAGCCGTTATGAAAGCTCTATTTCAAAACCAAATGTTTTTAATTGATGATTAAATCCCGT